>JAERMO010000078.1 GCA_016844465.1 Nitrosarchaeum sp.
CTACAAGTATATTCCAGAAATTAGAGAACAGATCTTTAGTTGAACAAGTTTACCAGGATTGAAGAAGAATTTCTTCAATCCATAGAAGAGGCAAGAATTGCAACATCACATGAAGACATTCCGCATGTAAAACCAGTATCATATATTTATCAGAATAATGTTATTTTTATTGCGACGGATTACAAAACCAGGACATTCAAAAATATAAAAATAAACCCCCAAGTAAGCCTAGTAATTGATGTTTATATCCCTGGAAAACACAAGGCAGTTTGCATCCAAGGAAAGGCCGAAATTCTAGAGCAAGGTAAGGAGTTTTTAGAGATATACAAAATGTTTGACAAAAAATTTGCCTGGGTCAGAAATGAACCTTGGAAAGAAAATGAAGCCCCAATTCTTAAGATTATTGTAAACAACAAGATAAGTTGGGGATTAAAGTAAGGAGTGAAATAATTTTAGTCAAGTGAAAATCTAGAATGCTGGAGTTTGAGTTATTTGTGATAAAAGATTTTGAACAGAAATTGGCTTATGTTGTATAGAGCAAACACCAAGATCAGTCAGAAATCTAGTTTGATATTCATCTAGATTAAGCGAGGTTATGATGATTACTTTTCTAATTTCAGAGGGTTTTTGAGTTTTTAAATCCAATAGAAAATCTAGTCCACTATAATTTGGCATGCACATATCAAGTAAAATAAGATCATAGTTATTTTTCAAAACAAGATCAAGTCCATTTTTTCCATCAACCGAACTTTCAAAATCATGATTTGCAAGAGTTAGAACATCTGAGAATATTGCGCTAATTTCAGGACTGTCTTCAATGTGAAGTATTTTCATAATATAGGAAAAACGCAGACGGACATAAAATAAAGTATGTGCGTTTGAACAAACTAGAAAGTATTAAGATTTCATCTATTCTTCCACAGTATAATCAGTTTCAGAGACATGTTAAGTAAATAGTATTTTATGATAATGTGGTGTTTGTTTTTTTTGAACAAACAGAATATAATACCAATGTAAACCAAAACAATCACAATGAATGGAACAGTAATCATAATTGACGATGAAGCAGATATTTTAGAGTTATTGTCTGAATATCTGCTACTAGAAGACTTTGATGTAGTTGGAGTTGCCAATGATGGACTAAAGGCAGTAAATTTGTATAAAGAACACAAGCCAGATTTTGTGTTAATGGATGTGTCAATGCCAAATTATGATGGAATTTATGGATTAGAAAATATTAAAAAAATTAATCCAGATGCAAACGTCATAATACTTACTGGAAATAGTGAGAAGGTAATTACGGAAAAATTAACTGAGCTAAATGCTACCAAAATTTTGTCAAAACCATACCCGATTGAAAAATTAGTAAAGATAATGAAATCTCTTAAAAATACTCTGCCTGTGATGTAATATGACAATTAAGAGCAACAATATCTATAGCAAATATGTGAAACAAAATGCCATTTAAAATTCAATACAAATTCAGAGATGATCAAAAAGTCAATATTTGTGTAGTATCATACCAGCAATATCGAAATTTCTGCGAGTTGCCAATCATACAAGATTGTACAATTGTTAAAAAGAATCAAAAAACTACAAAAAAGAATCTAGATCAAATAGAGAAAGCATTGGAATTGGCTTTTAAGAATCAAACAAATCACATTCGTAATTTATCTGAAAATCAATAAAAAATACAGACAAGTGTCAATGCAACAATAATTATGGTATTTACAGGTCTTGCAGTACAGAATTAATATCAATTTTTAAATTTTGAACAAGACCCACAATAGAATTTACTCATAGAATCAATAGGTGAATTTAGTGCTTTTCAAACATTTAAAGTAAAATTAGATGAATGAAGATATGATGGCGTTTAAAAAAAAATGATGTCAAAACAAAGATTCTGACAAGTTGGAATTTATTTTGATTCTTTAGATAAATTTCTAGTGAAAAATCAAAAATTATTTTGGCAGATTAACATATTTGTTAAATTGGGAGAGGGATTGTGAATACAACTCCATCATTTCATGAATGTAATTGTCAACAGAGCTAATTCCAGATATCCTAGTTTTGATAAAGAAATCGAAAAATTTTGTAGAACTATCAATACCCTCAAAATAATTTTTCTTTATTAACTCAGAATTTTTTTTTGTTTCTAAAAGTATTTTCTGGTCAATCTTTAGTTTGTCAAAGAATTCTTTTTCAGATATGTAGCAGGCCCCAAAGAAATTGTCAAACATGTGTAAATAAGCAGCATACAGATCAGAGTAATTTTGTGCAAAAGATGGAATTTGAGACTCTAATTTTCTCATAACCTCCGAAGTGTCGTTTTTCATAAGATCGCAAAGAGAGACATGGTTCTCGGATTTACTTTGATCAGATATATCATTTTCACTCATAAACTATAACTGCAATCATGACATTTAATCAATTCGCCAATTTTAAAGCATAATAAATAACAAATAATATAAAGACAAAAAAAATTTACAAAAATATGCCTAGTAAGATAAAATGCTCACATATTTTGGTCCAAAAACAAAGCGAGTCAATAGCGATTCATGAGCGTCTCAAGAATGGAGAAAAATTTGGAAAGTTAGCAAAAGATCTATCAATTGATTCAGGTAGTGCAAAAAAAGATGGGAATTTGGGATATTTTACAAAAGGAATGATGGTAAAGCCATTTGAGGAAGCTGCATTCAAGCTACAAATTGCCGAAATATCAGAGCCAATTAAATCAGAATTCGGATATCACATAATCAAGAGATTTGCCTAAAATAATAAAATTAATGAAGAGTTTAATCTTTAGATTTTGATTTTTTAATCTGATCAAAATCATTATTAATTTTATCACTTATTTTTTTGTAATCAAGGCGTATTTTTTGGTGTAAATTTTTCTCTTTTTCAAGCAATTCTTGCATTTCTTTTAATTTTAAGGAATCAGTATTTTTTGGATCCAACATTAATTCATCCAACAAATAGTGTTTTAGTGATTTTGAATAAATTTCTGTGCCTAAATCATCAAAATAAAGACACAAAGTTTTTGTTATAATTTGGTTGTGATATCCCATGAGGTTATCAATAGACAAAACAATAAACAACATACTAGACAAACTTGATGACTCTATATTTGAATTAGCCAAAGGAGCATCAGAGAGTTTAGAATTTCAAATAGAATCTAACGGCGTAAAAATTTTTCTGCTAAATCAATATGACATTAGATTGCAAAATCTGCTAAAATCTCAAGATATAGACATCCACCATTTAGAATCAGGAATTAAAAACAAGATAATCCAAAGAAAGCAAAAGCTATTTGAAGAGATTACCACATTATCTCAGAATTAAAGAAATACGTCCAATCCAGTTTTCTGTGATTCAGCTTCTTGATTTTTTTGTAGTAACTGAGTCATTTTTTCACCCATTGATTTTGCAGATGTCATTTTTCTTTTTCCAATCCAATAATATGTCTCATCAATAGTGTTTTTTGCAATTAGCACAACCAATTTTCCGGCGTCTTTTCTACCGGTCCTACCCCTTCTTTGAATAAAACGAATTGAGCTTGGAACGTTATCATAGAAAATAACTTGATTGACTTCAGAAATGTCCAATCCCTCCTCTCCTACTCGAGTAGCTACTAACACACGAAAAAGTCCATCACGAAAGTTCTGCACTGTGTCGATTTGTTTTTTTTGTTTTTGTCCTGTCTCCCCAGCTTTTCCAATTAATATCCCAGCAGAGATTCCCATCTCAGTTAATTTGTTAAAAATTACATCAACTGAATCACGATAGCTTGTAAATATCAGAGATTTACCTGGAACAGACTCTACAATTTCTTTTAATTTTGCAATTTTAGAGTGTTCTATTCCTTTTGATTTGGCGTCTTTGGCAAGATGTATCGCTCTTGTAAAATTAGGATCAACCTCAAAAAGATCTTTTATCCCTACACCTTTTTTTAATTGTGCACGTTCACAAAATTTCAAAAAAGATGTAATTCCGTGAGCCTCTAAAATATTCAAGGCATAGTGAATTCTAATTGCGGTGAATAACGGTTTTGCAGAACGTCTGTTTTGAGTCAGTACAAACTGTCTAATTCGCAGTAGTGCAGATAGGGATTGTTGTTCAGCCAATTTAATTCCATTTTTTCTTAGAGTGTCATATCGCTCATTTAAAGATAATTTTAACAATGTTTGGATTGCTTTCATTTCGGGTGGGAGTTCAACATAGATCCATTCGGTGTTTGTTTCTTGGGTGTATGGTTTTACATCGGGGCTATCTTCTGTTCTTTCAGCAACGCTTGTAATTCGTAGTTTGCTGATAAGTTCTGTCGCTTTGTCTTTTTCACTTGGTAGTGTTGCAGTCATTCCAAGAATTCTTGCAGTTGAATCGGTGAACCTCTCAGCAATTCCAGAATAGGCATAGTCACCGACGGTTCTATGAACTTCATCAAATATCACCAAACTGAATTGATTAGATGACACAATTTGTCTATCTAGATCGTTTTTTGCTATTTCAGGTGTTGCACAGATTACACTACTATTCCAAAGTTTGGTTCTTTTCTGAATTGGGTCCTCACCCGTAATCAACGAGATATCATCAAGAGTTAGATTTTGTTTTAGAAATTCATAGTGCTGATTGACTAAAACTCTGGTGGGGGCTAGAAATAAAACACCCCCAGTGCCTTTTGATAGGTATTCTGCAATTACTTGTAATGCAATAGCAGTTTTTCCCAACCCAGTTGGCAATACAACAATACAGTTTTCTTGCATTGCCTGATTTGCAAGATTTATTTGGTAATCTCTTTTTTCAATGGAATTTTTTTGCACATACTTTCTGTCAATATATTCTAAAACCAAATCACCTAAAATTATTTCAAATTTTAGTGATTTTATGCTTTCGTATAGAAATATTTACCAAAGCATATACTTTAAACACATTTTTTCTTTAAAAAGGAAATAGAATACTCGCAATACTTACATCATTACTTTATTCCCATAGTGACGTAAGTGTCCTTTTTTGTATGGTTGCCACGCCCACCATCATTTTATCAACATATGTCTCAAAAACACATTTGATCAAGGTAAGCATCCACCCATATGTGAACTGACTAGGATAACCGTTCTAATGACTAATTTATCACTAAACCTTTCCGTTAGGAAACACATGTAAACATCATTAAATTGTAAATGAATAATAGTTATAAGTAGAATACAACATCATAATAAAAAAATTAATCGTTATTACACTAGTTTTTGTAATTTCAATTAATCTTATTTCTCAGCAGGCAGACGCATTTATAGAATTCAAGAAATACAAGGTAATCAACTGCCAAAAGTTTGTGGGGATAAAATGTGTTCAGAAATTGATGAGCAGAGATCAAAAAAAGGTCTACCGACTAGAGACATCAAAGTATGTGGAGATAGACCATGTCATGATATAGCAAGTAAAAAAGAAAGACAGCAAAACAAATCAAGCCCAATGGAACAATTTAGACTAGGAGTTACACTTGATCTAATCAAATGCAACCCAGGACAATTCCTCGTTATCAAAGCAAAAAATCAATTACCTTCTTGTATCAGTTTAGAAAATATTGAAAAACTAAGAGAACGAGGATGGGCAATTTCAGAACAAAAACAACAAGAAATGATTCAAGTTATTTCAGACAACAGAATGAAAAATATCAAATTATCAAATGATCTAGAAAATTTTAACCCTACATTAAATATCACCCCAGATGAAATTAATAATCAAAGATACCTAATGTTTGAGGGATTTGGATGGCATCAATTACATAACGTAGAGATTACAATTAGTGAGGAATCAGTTAAAGAATCAATTAGAACAAAAACAAATGATAGTGGACATTTGAATATGCCTTGGCCAATTCCAGATTCAGTTGGAGGAAAAATGTATCATATTTTTGCATCAGATGGAATTCATCAACTTGAACTGGATATGCCTATTGCTCCAAAAAGATGAGCACACATTCAAACCGCAAATTTTCTAAGTATTCTATTCAATTGAGGATTTAGTCACAAAAAGAGTTTAGAACCTAATCATCTTCCACTTTTTTATTATATTCGTCTACTTCACGATTGTACTTGTCAATCTTTTTGTTATCTTCATCAATATCGCTTTCAAAAAGTTCAGGGTTTTCTTCTTGGGCATGTTTCATAAGTTTCTTGAATGTATCTGGATCATCTTTTTGAAGATCCAAAAGTAATTTTCCTATTGAATCATCTAGATTGCTCATATGATTATTCGCTTCTCTAGAGTATTTTTACTGATCTCAAAGAAACAGAGTTGAAAATCTAGGACAGTACACTATCTGGAAAATATCTTGACCTCCAATGCATAAGTTTGTTGAAAATTTCAAGGTAGTCTGCCGCTTTGGTAGTAATGTGGATATGAGCATAGAACTCTTCAAAATTACCCTCAAAAACTAGTGTACTTTGTTTTTTAAATAACGGTATAGTCAGTCCTATTTTTTGATGGCTTTGAATTCATAATTGTCAATTAGTATACTTTTACCTTTGATTACTATCTGTTTTTTCTTTTTTTTTATTCAGATCTTGATCAACTTGCTTGTTTATGAAATCACTCCATTTTAGAGTATCAAGTGGCCAATAATGAACATATACTTTTTCTGCCAAAAATTCAATTTCTGTAAATTCAGATTCGTTATCCAACAATAATTTTGTCAGATGTTATTTCAACTTAAGGATTTAGGAAGAGGTAAGAATTTAATTAATGTTTTAGAAATTCATCATTCTCAGATTCATCATAGCAAGTGCACTAAAAATGATGACATACAAAAATATCAATGCGATTGTGCTTAGAAACCCAACTAGAATAGCAGCATTTGCTTTTTTTTGGTCTTCATCTTTAACTGCAATGTACATCAAAATTCCACCTAGTAATCCCATGAATATTGGAACTAACCATAACAATGGAGTTGGTTTTACTTTAACATCTGTAAGATTCATGTTTGTATTTTTATCAGCTTTCTTTTCTTCATGAAATTCATCTTCTTTTTTAGAAATTTCTGTCAATAATTCTCAAGATTTTCTATCGACTTAAAGATATTGAAATCAAAAAATATCTAGAGAAGTAAAAAAAATGAAAGGGGGGATCTAGTCTATCTTTTACTTCAGAAAGTATTTTCTGCAACTTTGATGCCACTTCTTGTTTTGTTTCAGATGGAGTAAACATTAGATCCATTCCTTGCCAATCGCTTCAAAGACATCATCGAAACCATTTTTGAAATTATGGTAATATGGAATAATGATGGATTGTTTAACAATCCATTTGTGAATTACAAGAAAGCATTTTGATTTTATAGAAATGTAGATTTTTTAAATTTAATCTTCAAAAAATAAAATCGAATTAAAATCAATTAAAAATAATTATAGTTTGATTCATCAAAGTTTTTGTTGGAATGACAATACTTTCGTTTTTCTCATTTGTTATGATTACATGAAGCATGTGTGATGCAGTTATAGTTCCTGTAACGTCCCCAATTTTGACTTTTTGTCCAACTTTAAGGATAGATCGTTGAGTGGATGCGCCCATTATTGATGCTGGAATGATGTCTTTTAATGCAAAGCCTAAACCTATTGCAATTGCTACACCTATTGCAATTGCTATACTCCATGAAAATGCAGACACTAGAATTGGAATTATTGTTTCACCAACACCAAGTTGTGTGAATCCTATTGCAAAGATAATGCTGTAAATAACTCCCTTTATTATAGATATGATAATTTTGTGACCTCCTATGCGATGGTGTAATAGTTGACTCTCCAACCATCTAGCAACAAAGTTTACAACAATGGATCCAATTACAATAATTAATACAAATGCAAGAAGGTTTGGAACCCAAAACCAAAGACTGGTCAATGCAGTTGTAAGTTGTTGATGAAATCAGTTTTACTGAATCAAATTTACTATTAATCTCCTCACCAATTTTCAGGTCTTCGTTCTTCTGACCTGTCTTTTGAAGAATATTTTTTACAGCCTTAGCGGTCACCTTGCTTACAATTTTCCCAACAACAAGACCAATTACAAGTAAAATTACGGCAGCAATTATTTTTGGAGTGCTGTCTGCAACACTCACTGCAAATTCTTTTAGGGCATCAGCAGTTGGATTGTAAATGCCTTCAATGAAATTTTCTTGTGCAAATACAGAATTGAAATTAACTAAAATTAATGAAAACGCAATAATAATTGGCAAATAATTTTTTAATCCTTGCATTACTCTGTAAATTGTATTATTTGATTTATTATATCTTACTATGTAAACATTAGTGATTAGATCAGAAAGAAATTAAAAAATAATTTGATTTGGTTCCAGATTTGGCAAAAATATGTAGCTATGATTTAAGCAATGGACAACATTCCATTTTCACACTCTTACTTTTTTGTTTATCCGATCTTCTGCAATTGAATTTATGCTATAAAATATAATGAATTTGGCGTTTATTAGATCTCTTCAGAATTTCTTATCTATGTTTTTCTTGTTTTTGTAAAAAACCTTTAAATTTGAAAAAATACATACAGTGCTTTGAAAATATTAGTTGAGACATAGGTGGATATAACAAACAATAAAAAATTTGAATCTACAAAAGTTGAATGTTTAGAGGCATTTGAGCCCAGATATCTTGAAGAGTGAATCATGTTGATCATTGATATGAACGAATCCTACGTGGCCATTATATTCGAAAAACACGCTCTATTTAATATGAAATCATGGAAATGTTATAGATGCGACCTCACATTCAAGCAAGAGCTATATGCCAACATACACCAGGACATCACAAATCACCCCTTCAATAAGATTGGAGATTAGATACAGGTATTTTCTATTTCATTTTGTATTGAGAAGGTAATTGTGACTTCAATAATTGATCAAAATCTGGACTTGGGTGAAATAAAAAAGGAGTTTTCAGGTAGGATTCACTGATAGATTTATCCAGACCGCGATGTTACTTTTTGTATCAGGCAAAATGATTTGTACCGGTGGAAAGTCCTCAACTCATGCAATTCAGCAAATACGTTCAGAACGAAGAAGAAAAATTAATTTTATACAATTGGCAAATTTTTTATAGAAAGTTGCTTCTTTTTTACAGAGATCAGAATTGAATAGTAGTTATACACAGGAGAATTCATATACAGATAATTTATCGTTAAAATATGCTAAAGTTTGCGTTACTAGCATTAGTAGCATTATCAATCCCAATATCTGCTTTTGCAGAACCAATGATAGAGTTGAGCACTGCTCAAACTAACATAAAATCTTTTGATTCAGTACTAGTCTTTGGCAAAATTTCAGATGTAGCCACATTTAAGCCAGTTAAACTAACAGTTATTGCTCCAGATGGGGAGATTGTTTATGCCCCAGAATTGCCCATTGGTGGAGATGGAGAGTTTAAACGATTAATTCATCCAACACTTCCAAGTTTCAAAGAGGGCACATACACAGTAATTGCAAGTCATGAAGATGCAGGAAAAACTGCGCAGATAAAATTCACAGTGGTGGGTGAATTAAAATCCCCTATAGGTACTCCATCAGGATTGCCAAAACCAGAAATAGGCAAAGATGGAGAAAGTCCCATTAATCTTTCGGCCGAAACAGTATTTGGTGATAATAAAATCACAGTGGTGGGAAATACAGCTACAACTCAAACAGACATTACATTCACTGTGAACGCACCTAGCGGAAACTTGGTGTCAATTGCACAAATAACACCTAAAGCAAATGGAGAGTTTTCACTTGAAATGACAACTGGAGGACCATTATGGCAAGAAGACGGAATGTATACAATAACTGCCAATCAAGGAATATTCTCAGAGCATAAAAATTCTATTCAAGTTGAGATAAACAATGGCGTAGTTGTGCCAGAGTTTGGAACAATCGCAGTCATGATTTTGACAGTAGCAATTATATCAATAATTGCAATTTCTGCAAAGTCGAAGGTTGGTATTTTTCCAAGATATTAAATTAATTTTTTAAAACACCTAGTTTCATCAAATATCTTTGTATGAATTCATTTTCATTGGAGAGGAGAAAACAGCCAGATGGTTATTTTAAATAATTCTGTGAGATAATCTGTTTTTTAAATAAAGTCTAAACATAATAAATGAAAATAAAATAACACCTACGGCTATAGTAAATGAAGCCAGATAACTCACAGTATTTGAAACAAACCCGGCAGTTAACGCCCCAGAGAATATTCCTAAACCCATCATAAAGCTATTAACACCTAGATACGTTCCTTCAAATCCCTTTGGGATTGATTTAAAAATAATCATAGAGTTGGAAACGCTGAAAATAGAAAATGCTGAAACCATCAAACATGAAGAAATAATTGCAACTAAAAGGGAATCACCACCAGTCA
>JAERMO010000005.1 GCA_016844465.1 Nitrosarchaeum sp.
CACGCAACTGACATGTTTGAGTTGAAATATTTTTCACATTGGAATAGTGCTGGTGTTAAACCCTATGTCACCTATACTCAAAGTGGGGGCAGAAACTATGTGCAGGAAAACATTGCTGTGTCTTGGTGTGAAGGGCTGGTTTGTAATTTGGATCCTCTTAAACAAATTGAAAAATTGGAATACTCTATGATGTATGATGATGCGGGCTCTAATTGGGGACATCGAGATACGATTCTAAACCCTCATGCTACACATGTTTCAATTGGACTATCCTATGATAGTCATAATTTCTATTATGTTCAACATTTTGAAACAAATCTAATGAATTGGCAAGAATTCATCTTGTCTCAAGATGGATTATTGACAATATCTGGCAATTTACCAAAAGGATACGAAATTAACTCGATAACTATTTTTGAAGATCCAAAAACAGAATTTGTCTCTGCAGATGAGTTAAAAACTAGAAATCCATTCATAGAAAAATCTTATGATCAAGGAAAACTTGTAGGCATACTAGTAGAAAAGCCAAGCGCTTTAACTTTTTATCAAGAATGTGCATCTGGAAAGATAACCCTCTCTTCTAGAGGTGAAAATCAATGCATGCGTTATGAAACATATGAACTCCAGTCTAATGGTGACAAGGTGAAAATCACTGCAGATATTTCCAACTGGCTAAGTGATAACAAGATCAAAACAATTTATGTTAATCTTTCAGATGGTAATAAAGATATTATTTAAGCCAGTTCTGTAACCTTGAATTTTCTCTTTGGTTCATAAATATTACCTGATTTATTATATTTTGTAGATCCATTTTATTTTGATCACTGGAGACTAGAAAACCAACTGAATTGGTTTTAGTTAACTAGAATATTTGCCTACACACATCAAAAATTCATCATTTGTGTTTTTGAAATATTATATTTCTAAATCTTGAATATTATTTTTCTTTTATTGAAAAATTTATTTTAAATATACAAATTTAGTATAATTTTTTCCTATGACCATAAAAATAATTGAAATCACGGCAAATATGGCAAGGCCTGACGGAAATTCTGGAATGACATTTATGATGATATCTGGCTTTTCCAACTCTGTAAAATTTGAATTGCTCATATCTATCGGCTCTATGTGTAGATAATACTCTCCTTTTTTAGGAAGATTTAGATTTCCGGAAAAATTTCCATTATTTGCTATCTCTGTAGTTGCTAATATCTCATTTCCACTCTGATCATTTACAGTCATTTTAAAGACAATGTTTTCTATTTTGTCAATTCCACTTTCTTGAAAAACTATCTCAACAGGTACAATAAGATCATTTTCTTTGATTTCTATTTTGACACTGATTTTTTTATTGTTTGATTCAAAAAAATAATCCGGACTGTCTTTTGGTACCATTGTTAAAAACAGATCATCTGTTTTTGATTTATTTTCCCAAAACACAAAAACGTGATTATCTGAACTAGTAATTTGAGGTCCTAATACAGAGATTAATGAATTTGATGCATCGGTTGTGATATTTTTGATTGGGCCAAAGGAACGCCCACTATCAATGCTTTGTCGTAATAAAACATCAAAGTTACCAGGTGAATCATCCTCCCATAACACAAACAAATTACTATCATCGGAGTAGAGTTGAGGTAATTGAGATTTCCCAGGATTGTTGCTGATGTTAACTGGTTCCTCAAATGTTTCCCCTTTATCACGACTAATTGTAATGTATGCCTCTCTGTTTTTGTTAATTTCAGCAGAAAATACCACAAACACATTATCTCCTACGGCTCTTATCTGAGTGTCTCTTGTAATTAGAGAGTCTCCTTTATCCATACTCAGGTTGATGGGGGAATCAAATGTACTGCCATAATCAATACTTTTTGAAAAAAATATGTCAGTTTGGTTTTCATAAGATTCTTTCCATATTACGTATACATTACTTTCTTGCAAAGTAATTCCTGAGTCATATGAATTTTTAAGTGAATTGCTAATGTTTATTGGCGCAGTAAAATTTAATCCATAATTCTCACTTTTTGAAAAATAAATTTCACTACTTGAACTAGTATCTTGAGCCCATACCACGAAAACTTTGTTTCCATCGATTCTTAATCTTGGATTTACAGAATCGCCATCTGTATTGCTAATGTTTTTTATTTCAAACGTGTTTCCAAAATCATCACTACGAGCAAAATAGATTTCCATATCTCCAAATAAAACATCCATCGTTCCAAACTACATAGACGTTATTTTTTACACCATCTATCCAGGGATTGTATGATGCCTTTAGATCATTGGAAAGATTTTGAACCAAAAATGTCTTTCCATCATCGATACTTTTTGCAAAAAATACATCGCTTTGTCCTGGTGAATAATCATACCATATGGCATAAATCATATCATCTTCTACATGCAATCTTGGGAATGCTGAACTACCGTTATTGTTACTTAGGTTAATTGGTTTTGATACCTTTTGAAATTCATTGTCTATCTTGGAATAGTAAATTTCATAATTTCCCTCAAATTTGTCAGTCCATATCATGTGGAGCGTCTTGTTGGATGTAAAAATTTGTGGCTTGTCTGATTCTCCTGGATTATCACTAATATTGATTGTTTGAAAGGATTCTCCAAAGATGAAAAAATTTTGCAAACCTGCAAACAGGGACAAAAAAACAATCGAACAAACAACTAGGTGAGAATAGTTCAATTTATCACTAGTTTTCAGATCTATTTAAAAACTTTCTAATGTGTTGGCTAACTTTTCGCATATTCCTAATGGTGATTTACGCATCTGATTATTTAAAAAACAAACATGTATCGTGAAGTACATACTAGATTATATATGAATAACACACGTGTTTTCAAACATATCACTGATTCTCTATGAATAAATACCGTCTAAAATATTTAAATTTAATGCTAAAAAAATCAGTGGTCTTTTTCACTACGCTGTCACTTTTAGTATCTTTTTCACAATTTGAAATTAGCGCACAAACTCAAAACTCTATTGATGAATTTGTTAATGATCCGGAAAATAAAAAACTAGAAAAATTTTCTGCCCCTGATGGAGATCCTGATTCATCAATTGCATCTGATGAAAAAAGAGTCATTATTTTATACAAGGATAAAATAAAAAATTCTGATAAAGATGAGCTAAAAAAACACGGTAACTTAAAAAAGGAATTTAAAACAATTCATGCAGTATCAGCTATAATAAAAATCAGTGATCTTGAATCAATTAAAAACAATAAAGGAATAGTTGAGATTTTTGACGATACACGTGTTTATACAATGCTTTCCTCTAGCGTACCACAAATCAAGGCAAATCTAGTTCATTCTTTAGGTGTCACTGGGACAGGATCCAAAGTTTGCATAGTTGATACTGGAATCTCAGATGACGGACCAAATCTAAATCCACTTGTTTCACAGTATGACTTTGTTAATTCAGACAATGATGCTACAGATGATAATGGACATGGAACTCATGTTGCAGGAATCATTGCCTCTCAACACCCATTATACAAAGGAGTGGCACATGGGGCATCCCTAATGGCTGCAAAAGTATTAAACTCTGCAGGTTCCGGTTATTCATCTGATGTAATTTCAGGAATTGAATGGTGCGTTAGTAATGGTGCAGATATAATATCCATGAGTTTGGGAGGATCACCATTTTCTAATACATGTGATGGTGACCCAATGGCGATGGCTGGAAATTTGGCAGTTGATCAAGGAGTTACAGTCTTTGCAGCTTCTGGCAATGATGGAAACACCAATATGATTTCTACTCCTGCATGTGGGTCTAAAATTATTTCTGTAGGTTCTGTTGATGATAATGATGTTAGATCAACGTTTTCTAATGGCGGTATTGAACTTGATGTGGTTGCCCCTGGTAACACAATTACCTCCATAGTTCCAACAGGGATCTGTTTACATTGTAGTTCTACTGGTTTGAAATCATTATCTGGAACATCTATGGCTACTCCACATGCCTCTGGAACTGCAGCACTTCTTTTGGAAAAAAATTCAACCCTCTTGCCTTTAGAAATAAAAAACATTCTTCAACAAGGTTCTAAAGATTTAGGCTCTCTTGGTTTTGATACTCTCTATGGAAATGGTAGAATCGACGCAAATTCCTCATATGGTATTACCGCCTCTTCAGGACCAATTACACCCAGTATTACAATAAATGACATTACACTCTCAGAAGGAAACTCTGGAACTAGCAGCTTTGTATTTACTGTAACACGCTCCAACAACGCTGGTGCAATTTCTGTAAATTATTCTACAGCAGACAGTACTGCAATCACCCCTACTGATTACACTGCAATTCCAACAACAACACTAAACTTTGCAGCTGGCGGTCCATTGACCCAGACAGTCACTGTACCTGTAATTGGTGATACTGTAGTAGAACCAAACGAGACATTCTCTGTCAATTTATCAAACTGTGTTGGATGTACCATTACTGATAATCTGGGATTAGGTACAATAACAAATGATGATTCTACATCAACACCCAGTCCTCAGATATTTTCTGATGACTTTCAATCCGGATTTACAAAATGGATAGAGACTGGAGAGGGTGACTGGAATCTAGAGTCACCAGCTGAAAAACAAGTACCTAGTCACACATCAAATCTTGTGGCGCACTCTGATGATTGTGATGCCACCTGCACTATAACAATGACTACTCCTGTTGATCTTAGGCTCTATTCATCTGCCACACTAACATTTTGGAGATATGTCGATACTGATCTTGATACAGGCGAGTATCTCAAAGTAGAATTGTATGACGGTACAAAATGGAATACTGTCTTTAACTGGACAGGTGGCGCAGGCGATGATGACACATGGCACCAAGAAACTGTGAATCTTGGCAGTTATCTTGGTACAAGTAACTTTAATGTCAGATTTGTAACCCATGAATCATATTTTACTGAAGATGCCGAGATAGATGATGTAGTGATATCTGGATCTTTGAATTAGATTTAATATTTTTAAATTCCAAAAAATAATTCGTGTATTTACAAGATTTTGTTAAACTGTGAAACCAAACTATTGGGCCCAAAGTACATCGTGTCAATTTAGAATTCAATCTTCGATGCAATCTAACGTGATTGTTAGATAGATTATTTCTGGAAAAAACTTTAATGTTACATGGTAAAATAATTCAAAGTCATTTATTTTACAATCATCACAGGAATATTTAATTTGTACAATTCATACCTTTAGATGCCCTAAGAAACATTTCTCTCATTGAACATATCTCGCTTAAAACAATAGATGTTTGTTGTTCTTATTTATGGTAAACAAACTCTCCAATTCAAATATTTGGTTTTTGGAAAAACTATTTTTTGTTTGTGGCGTGCTCTAGTGCTTCTTTGTACAGGGTGATTTCTTTTTTTAACATGAGGGCTTCTTTAAATCCTGAAATCTCCTGTCTCAATTTTTGCATTTCTTCCCTATATGCTTTAATTGCTTGTTTTATTTCCGTTATTTCTTCTAAACTTATTTCTTTTTTATTTATTTCACTACTTTCTGGAATATCACTGTGTTCTACCAAAGGTAATACATCATTATCGATTTTCTGAATAAACGAGTTAGAAGCGATTAAATTTTTTAATTTTTCATCAATGCCAATAACATCTGGATTTATTTTGAAAGAATTACCATTTTGATTATTTTCCACACTCAATAGAATGTCCTTATATCTTTCAACTTGATTTCTCAAATCTAGGATTTCTAATCGCTGTGGCGACCAATCATTTTTCAAAATTTTGTATGCCTCAAAGGCCTCACATAATCTTCCCGCCAGGCGGGTTTGTGATGCTCTATATCTTGCAATTCCCTCTAAACCTTCTACAAAAGTTCTTTCTATTTGTGATTCAAACTTTCTTAGTGCAGAAATTTTGTAACCAAAGGTTTCAGTCACATCTACAAAAATCTGAGGTGTAAATGATGAGATTAAACTTACTGCCTCATAACAGTACACTTCCTGAACATTACGTGATACGGACATGCTTGCCCTTGAAACTGCTCTATGATCCTGATGCCTGTCATTCATAGAGTGTGTGTAGATTACATTGATTTTATTCTCCTTGACAATATTGTCCAAAAAAGTGACCAGTTTTGAATTTTCTCTCACATCCCCATCTGGAAAATCTCCAAAAATTAATTTCATATTTATGATTTTTGCTGCCTCTATGGCTTCATTCCTTCTTATCTCTGCCTCCCCCCCATTTTCTCCTTTTGTTACTATTACTCCAAAAATGGCATCTCCATCAATACTGTGTCTTGCTAGTGTGGCAAAACATCCAATTTCAATGTCGTCTGGATGAGATCCAATTGCTAATACATTCATTTCTGTAATTTGCACATTATTTTTTGCAGCATTATATCGATTGAATTAAAAAATCTATATAAAGTTAAAAAAATTGGAATTATCTTGTAATATTATAAAGTTACACTTTTCATTTAAAATTAATTCTGATATTCTTTGTTTCTCAAAGCGTTAATCACTTATGAAATTTATTAAATCCTAATGAATTTAGAAAAATAAACTGCTAAAAAGTCATAATCTATGTGAATTGTTAAACATATTTTTTCACACGTATCCCCTTGATGGATTGTTTATCCAAACTGAAAAAAGTCATGTAATTTACCCTCATCTCTAATCAGAAGAGACAAATATTCATGTATTTGTTAAATGGCTAGTTGAAATTAATTTTTTTTGATACTCCTCATAATCTACAATCCATTTCCAGTCATGACTCTGTGGGTTTATCTTTGAAACTATTTGATCAGCCTCTGATAATTTGGAACATAAACCTTATTGATAAAATAAATAAAATTGACACCATTTTAATTCCAGAAAAATACCCGGAAACTTATTCGATAGTTAAAGAACAATTTCCCACCATTCAAGTTAATTATGCCTCTACAACACCTACCCATTTATCAGAAACAATGCAAATTGCCACAAAAAAATTAGACTTTTCTGAACTTGATCAAATGGAACTAAATTTGAGCTCTACAGTGTATCAATTAAAGGAAACACAAGAAATTATTATTGATACAATACAATATCCTTGGGATTATTTGAAAGCAATAAAAAATATTTTGGACAATTATGTTTTAGAATCAAAAATATCGCCTAGCGCAAAAATTTCAAAAACCACTGTAATAGAAGGCCCTTGCATAATTGAAGAAAATGTGGTGATTGATGATTTTTGTAAAATAAAAGGACCTATTTTCATTGGTAAAGGCAGTTTTGTTGGAATGGGGTCACTAGTTAGAAATTGTATGTTTGGAGAAAAAACATCAATAGGATTCAATTGCGAAATCTCTAAATCTTATTTTTCTGGGCATACAGAAATAGCACATCATAATGTAATTCTTGATAGTGTCATAGGTGGAAATGTATGGTTTGGAGGATATTCTGGAACTGCAAATGTACTTTTAACAAAAAAAAATGTGAAATACCAAATCAATGATACTCTTATAGACACTGGAATAAACCATTTTGGTGCAGTAGTGGGAGACAACAGTGCAGTAGGTGCGGCAGTAATCATTTTGCCAGGAAGGCAGATTCCACCAAATTCAATTATACAAGCTGGTACAATTTTTGGTAAAAAATAACAAAAATGTCACTTTTGATTAAATATTATTAATCTGAAAAATCATTTAATGGATTCAACTAAGTTGCAAAAAGATGAATAGTCTCAGATCAAAGTTATTTCAAATAATTCTAAATTAAGAATATTCTTGTTTTAATCAATGACATACAGTAGTTTTTTTTAAATCATAATATCTTTCTAGAAAAAAACATCATACTTGTTCTAGTGTGATTTGATAGAAAGATCTTTTAATCAACAAAATTTCATTTATTTACATGATAGACTACTACAAGTATCTAAAATGCCCCGATTGTATACAATCTGGATTGTATTGCAGTACTCATAGAAAAGAAGTGGAACGAATACTCGAAGAAAATCATTGATTTCAATGACCTTGAATCGATCAAAAGTTCTTCAATCTGTTGTAATTGCTTACATGGATGTTACCACGATTTCTTCTTACTATTTGTATTTCTAATTCATCTGGCAAATTCACCATCTCTTCTTCATGGCTAATATGGAAATAGTTCATACAGAAATACTCATGACGAGCAACATATCAAACGATTCTATGTTTCTCATAAAATTATCATGATCAAAAAAAGGCTATTTTAATTTTTATTATCTTTGACCAAGTCTCTTTAAAATTTCTTCATTAAGGGCTCCTGTTGCCTCTATTCCGTCAATGTAATTATGGATTATTCTTTGAAATTTCATATATGCTAAACCTGAAACAGCTTTGTCTAATTTCCAATTTTCTGGCATTTTCAATCCAATTGAAGGTGAGCAAAATTCTTTTCCTATATCTCCAGTTTTAAAAAAGGCTCCTGCTGAGTCATTTGTTATTTTTTCTGTTATTAGCATATTCTCAATCATTTCCTCTCATATCATACTGTCATGAAAATGGCTATATGGATTTGTTTGTGCTAATAATTACACACATTTTTTAGGGATGTTCTACAACGGTCAATTTTTTAACGCACCTATTTTTAGGCGCTAATCAAATAATTCAAAGCATCAAATTCAATGTACAGGTTTTGTTATTATGTGTGTCAAAAGACGTTGAACAGAAATAGGCTTTCGATGCACTGAATCAATACCAAGTTTCATTAGAAATAGAGTTTGAGATTCGTCTAATTGATATGAGCTTATAATTATCACTTTTCTAATTTCAGAAGGTTTTTTGATTTTTAACTCTGCAAGAAAATCAAAACCGGTATAGCGAGGCATGTACAAATCAAGCAAAATTAGTTCATAATTATTTTTTAGAACTAACTCCATTCCAACTTTTCCGTCAGTCGTACTTTCAAAATCATGATTTTTTAATGCAAGGATATCCGAAAAAATTGCACTAATTTCATGATGATCATCAATGTGGATGATTCTCATAGCATCTTAATAACTAAAATACTCATAAATGCTTGTCATTACAAGATGGTACTGACTTGTTTTTGAGATGAATGGTTACATTATACTGTCTCAAAAATAATTAAATTCCAAAAAATACTATGATTTAGTGGTTTCTTTGATGATCAATTCTTTTTTCATCGTGTTCCATTCTTTTCTATGTATTCTGATCACGCCTACTGATTATTCTATGTGTGGAAAATAATTAAGGTAATTCAAGTTTTGCAAAAAATCTCGACGTAATCCCTACGATAATCTGAGGTCACCGTGTTCTTTAATTGCAATAGAAATTCACTCTCTAAAGCCTTAAGTTTCTAGAACATCTGATAATCTCATGACAATAGAATCCAATGACCTACAATTACATACTAGAATTGCAAAATCAGGTATTTTGATTAAAGAACTTATTGCGTTCTTTAGAGGAAAATGTAGTAACTGCGGACATCAGAAAATAATGCACGATGAATTTGGAAAATGCGAAGGCGTAATGAATAAACCATGCAATTCTGGATGTGATAATTTTAATCCGGAATAGGATATTTATGGCTAGGAGACCACAAAATAACCCTTGATACCGATCCATGTGGATTTGTCCATTACTGAGAATTCCATCAAATGACGTATGGTTAAACTAATTTTATTTATGTGATAAATAACTTCTTGATATCTTTATTTGTGGGTATGTCTTTTAATTTTTTATGCACGATACGGAATCTGATACATTTGTTTTACAATCCTGGCCTGAGAAATTTCGTGACATGCTCAAGGAGATCGGTGTGGACTCAGAATCAAAACAAATCGGAACCGATGATGTTGAAAAAGGAGATTATTACAGTAGATATTTTACTCAAACTCCTAGAATGATGACAAATAAAGGCTGTCTTGATATTAAAAATTCTAATATTGACGTAATTCAAATTATTCAAAAGGGATAACGATGCAAGATCCAAATCCAATGCCTTGGGGCGCACTTGATAGATATCAAGCCCATTTTATTGTTCGAAAAGAAACTGATCAAGGCGTTGTAAATTATGTTGCAAAAACAAAACTTACCACCACGGGCCATTTTTCTTCAAAAACTATTCTTAAGGTTCAGTGGGATGGCACTGGCAGTCTTGTAAGACGCCTAAATGATGATGCCGCGTTAAATGCAATGATTGCAAAACAATCTCTAAACGATGCTAATATCTATGTAGAACCTACTGATGGAGCAATACGAATTAGAAACAAGTGGAAAAACCACCTTGATTTTGGAATTACAAAGGATCTTTTTGAAATTTATGATAAAATAGCTGGACACATAAAAAAAGTCTAAGCTTTCCACCAATCTAAAGCAAGAAAATCCACCCCGTCTCTTCCTTTTGGTATGGCTAAAATGAATTGCTTTTTTACTGTTGTAGCCAGTCGCCCAGCTAAAACAATTCCAGTCGATGTAATTGGATCGTTTCTGTTATACACCTGAATCAGGTACGGTGCATGATCAATTCCTGGCCCTTTCTCATAAACTGCAAAATCACAACCAAATTTTATCCCCGGATTAATTATGTATCCTTTACCTCGAAAGTTTTTGTAAACTAGATATTTTTTGTCAAAATCATGGTATTCCTTTTTACAAATTTCTACCATTTCACCAATTGTTATCTTTTGATTTGATTTGTGAACAGATATTTTTTTAATTTCAAGCAGGTACAATCCTTCTATAAGATCCAAAATTAAAGGAACGTTAATTTCATCTGGTTTTGGTTTTGGGATTCCAATTGGTTTTCCATAGTATCCAAGACTGAATAACTTGCGGGAATCTTCAATATTCCATACGATTATTCTATTCTCAATAAGTTCCCCCCTCATCAATTTGTTTAAAATAATCTGCGTATATGAATTCTCTAGTTTGATTTGTGCATTTTTTAGATTTACACAATCATTTTACATTCTTTTATTGATGTTAACTATTTTTATTTCAACAAATATTAGTTCATATTTTTTGTCACTTTGATGTTTTCAAGTTTCCCTCATTGAAATTAGTGTTGATTTTTGGCTAATTTCCATAAAAAATCAGGACAAATAAAACCATTAAAGTAAAAAGATGGGTGGTGGTTTTTTTTATAGGCTTAATGCTAACAGAATAAAAGAATCTGAAACGCGTTGACATTTATCTGACATCTCTTCAATTCCTTCAATCACATCTTTTATGAGTAACAATTCTTTTATGTTTGTCACTTCAGATAAAAGTTTGATTGTTGCCTGTCTGTATTTAATGTCTATTTCTCGTTCTATTTTCTGGGTTTCTTGTGCTAGTTCAATTGCATTAGCAGTATTGGTACTAAGACTTCGAATGATCTCATTTAGCTTGTAAACTTCGTCTACTACCAATTCAATCAATTTGGTAATGTCTCCATCCAGATTTGCACTTTTCAGAGTAGTTATCTTGATGTTTGAAAGTTTGAAAGAAATTCCAGTTATGTAGCCTGCAATTTCATCCATTGTGTATGCTGTATTGAGAAGATTCTCTCTATTCATTATCAGACCTCCTACATCGGCCACTTCTCGCGTGATTTTTCTTCTAAGATTTTCTACTTCTTCTTCGATGGTTGATATTTGCTCAAGTGCGTTTTTGACACCTGCCTTGTCTTTTTTCATCATCAAGTCTGGCAGTGTGGCAAGTTCTCTAGCCGCATTTAAGATTCTGTTAATCTCGTCTTGTAAAACCGCTATAGCCTTTCTTTTTGCTTGAACTTCAAGCTCTCCGCTATACATTTCTAAATTTCAATCTGTGCTCAGGTAATTTAAATCCTCTATGATTTATGGTGATTTTTCTAGATAAACTACATTAAATTTTTGCTATGTGCAACTTTTTTCTGTCCTTTGTAGAGTGTCATTACCTCTTCATTCGTTGATGCATCCTCTGCATTTTTTTCCAGTCTTATTTTTCCCGTAAATTTTGGGAATCTTAGTGCCAGTCCAGTATCTTTTCTAATTTCATTTCTTGCTGCCATGTGAATTGGACTAAGCGTAATTTCTGATGCTACCACTTCTACTACTAACTCTGGTTCAAACCATACATCTGCTTCCATCTCACTATCAATTTTTGGATTTTTTTTAATCGTTACTTTGTTTGACAATATTTGATAGAGCTGATCCAAATCTTCATCTGTAAATCCAGTTCCAACTTTACAAATGCTTGTAAACCTATCATTGTCATCATCGTATGTAGCTAAAAGCAAAGTCCCATACTTGCCAGTTCTTCTTCCTTTTCCAAAAAATGCACCTATTACAACTAGATCTAAACTATCTCCTAATTCATTTCTATACTCACGTTTTAGTTTTAACCAATAACTTCCTCTTGAACCAGCTTGATATGGTTTATCTAACATTTTTAACATCAACCCTTCGCATCCCGAATTAATGCTGTTTTCCAAAAACTCTTCAATTTCACTTTCATTGTTTATGATTGTCATTGGTACGTGTTTTGCAAAATTATCTTCTTTTACAATTTTTTCTAAAAGCAACCGTCTTTCTTTATATTCTGTCTCCAAACAACTTTTTCCATTATAATACAACACATCAAAAAAATTCACTGTGATTGGATATTGTATTACTGCTTTTTCCACCTTGTATTTTCTTCTTCTATGCATCAGCTCTTGAAATGGTAAAAACTCCCCAGTATTTTCATTGATAGCTACTGCCTCTGCTTCTAAAATCACCTTTTCTGCATGAATTGCCTTTGGAATTTTTTCTACAATGTCTGGATAATAACTTGTAATGTTTTCTAAACTTCTTGAAAATAATATTACATTCTCTCCTTCAATGTGTAATTGAATTCGTTCCCCATCTAATTTGTACTCTGCAGCAAAGGCGTTTCCTAATTTCTCCATTGCTTCATATTCGCTCTTTACTCTATCTGCCAACATTGGTCGAATAGGATTAAACAAATTTATTTCAAAATTTTCTATTCCTTGTAATCCCTTACTTGCAATAGCTTCGGCAACTTTTCCCAAATCACTTGATACATTATAGGCATGCTCCAAAATTTTTCTATTTTCTTTATTACCGGTAAACGTAATGGCCAATGCATCCATTACAGTGTTTTCTGCAATACCTAAACGAAGAGTTCCTAGTAAAATCTTCAAAATAAATTTAGCTTCAATTGGATTTGCATCGTTAAGTAATCCTGATATATATTTCATTTTTCTATCTTGAGTTTTTGAACCGACAAGTTTTGCAATTGTAAACAGATTTTCATACACTCGTTCAACTGTAATGTCTTGAACCATGAAGGTCGTTTGTTCTTTTTGTTCTAGAATTTTCGATGCTGCCTGTCCCAGATCTCCTCCTTTTCTATATTCTTCCTCGATTTTCTTTTCAGCGTTATCTGAACCTGAAGATTTGGCTATTGCTCTAATTGCCAGTTTCTCTGCAACACCTAACTCAATTCCTTCAAAATCAGGCCTTAATTTTCCTTGTAACAGATAAACAATTCTTGAAATCACATCTTGTGGCGTTTTTTCAAATAATTCTACTAGGTGCTGAGTTAACTCTAATCTTTTTGTAGTTGACTCCATTTTGCTGAATGCGTCAGCTAGAATAGAAAACTCCATTCTAAATCTGTTATATGATCCTGAATAAAAGTCTGAATCTAGATGTATCTGAAAATAGTTGGTTTGCTTGATTTTGGAAGATCAGATACAAGAGCAAAATTATACAGTGGATATGATTTTTTATATTGCTTCATAAAACTCCAGGCTACATCATGTGTCTTAAATTCAGTTCGAATATCTCTGATTTCACTTTTTCTCCCAAACACATCAAATACTACTATTGAGTATCTCTTTGGTCGATTATGTGGTTTTGCCTTTAACAACCATGTAAGTGCAAACAAAAACACTGCTATCAGAATTATTGTCTCTCCGGCATACCTGAAAAACGTCATAAATGTTCCGGGTATGGTTTGGCCAAATAATACTACCATGAAATTTGAAAACGAAATTACAGCAACTACTGTGCAGATATATGTTCTCCAATCAAAAACCTTCAAAATTTTTCGCACGAATATTTTCTGGTGTATTTTCTTTTAACTTTTTCTGTTCTTTAGTGATTTCAATTTTCTAATCTGGATCTTCATAGTTTTCTTTCTTTTGATCTTTTGAGGCGTCTTTTTCTATTGGTTTCATTTTAGTCTCCAACACATCCATTCTTGCCCTGTACCCCTCTGCATATTCTAACTCTGAGGGAACTAGTGTTGCTGGATGAATAAATCCTTGACTTCTCATTGCGATTGCTTTTTTTGTTGCAATTTCTCTAATGTAGTCCCAATCTGGTGTTGAAAATCCATCAAAAGGCCCTGTTAGTTTTCCATCATGCATGCTAAACACGAGTGCTTCAACGATTGGAATGCAAAAATTGATCGAAGCTGCAGAGTTTAACTTTACTGGCATTAATGGCATGTTGTGACTACCTCTTGTATTTCCTGCAACATAGTGTGGATTGTTAAATACGCTTCCTACTTCTTCTGTTGCAGGAAAATTCTTTTGTGTTCTGACTAGTAATATTGGGTCATCTTTTCCAACATAGGTGCCTGCAATGTTGTGTAGTCTATCTGTGGATGCTGACAAAATAGGCTCCCCTTCTTTTGTAGTGACTGTTGAAACTACATATCTTCCAGGATACATTAGCGCTGCTTCTAATGTTGGTTTGTCTTCCCATAATGATAATTCCGCAATTTTACCTTCTTCTACATCCATTACATTAATTTTAACACCACTTGATAGTGATTTGTTTACAATTAGTCCCGTATTGCTTAAGCTATCTACAAACATTCTGTAAATTGGATAGTTGAATGCACCTGGTTCTGTTTTATCTGCTGCAAAAACTGTGAATGCTTCATTTGGTCTTTCTTCAAATTCTAATTCTGCAACACCTGGACCCATTCCTTTTACATTTCCTGAAAAAGAGTCCTTTAGAAGATCTTGTCCTGCTCCGTAAAGCCCTTCTTTTTTTGCTACTTGTGTTCCTGCCATGAATGCATCCCATGCTAATTTGTGAATTTTATTATTGTCTACGCCATGAGTATGTGACATTACAATGTGAACATCATCTCCACAATATCCTATATAATGATCAATCAATAAATCTCCAGCATTTTTGATAACATTTCTAACTGCATTTATCAATCCGTCACTAGGTCTTGTATGTCCCCCAATTCCACCTACGTCTGCTTTGATGACTGAAACTGTAATTTTCATATCTCTCTTAATTTCTCCTTTGATTTATATGTAATTTCTTAAATTTCTGTTAAAAAAGTTTTTACAAATTTTTTACTTTTTTTTCAAAAATTCATAACAGTAATAAATCCCCTCACACAGAGATTTGATATGGCAGTTAAACCCCACTTGAACATGATTGTTACTGGTCACATCGATAATGGAAAATCGACCACTATGGGTCATTTCTTAATGGATCTTGGTGTTGTAGATGAAAGAACAATTGCAGCACATGGAGTAGAATCTGAAAAGACCGGAAAAGGTGACACTTTCAAGTATGCGTGGGTTATGGATAATATTAAAGATGAAAGAGAAAGAGGAATTACAATCGATCTTGCTTTCCAAAAGTTTGAGTCTGCAAAATACTTCTTTACATTAATTGATGCACCTGGTCATAGAGACTTTATCAAAAACATGATTACTGGCGCTTCTGAAGCAGATGCAGCAATCTTGGTACTTTCAGCAAAAGAGGGTGAAACTGATACGGCCACTGCTGCCGGTGGTCAGGCAAGAGAGCACGCATTTTTACTCAAGACTCTAGGTGTGGGTCAACTAATTGTGGCAATTAACAAAATGGATTCTGTTGATTATAAAGAGGCAGCATACAAAGCTGCAAAAGAAAAAGGGGAAAAATTAGTAAAATCTGTAGGTTACAAATTAGAAAATGTACCATTCATTCCAGTTTCTGGATGGAAAGGTGATAACTTGGTTAAAAAATCAGAAAACATGCCTTGGTATACTGGAAAGACACTCTTGCTAGCATTTGATGACTTTACTATACCTGAAAAACCAGTCGGTAAACCACTACGTGTTCCAATTCAAGATGTTTACACCATTACTGGTGTAGGCACTGTACCTGTCGGTAGAGTTGAAACAGGTACTATGAAAGCCGGACAAAAAATTATTGTAATGCCTTCAGGAGCTTTGGGTGAAATTAAATCAATTGAAACTCATCACACTGAAATGCCAACTGCAGAAGCAGGAGATAACATTGGATTCAACCTTAGAGGTATTGAAAAGAAAGATATCCACAGAGGAGATGTTCTAGGAAGTCCTGACGCACCACCAAAGGTTGCAAAAGAATTCAAAGCGCAAATTATAGTTATTCACCACCCAACAGCAATTGCACCTGGATATACTCCAGTCATGCACTGTCACACTGCTCAAGTTGCAGCAACTGTTACTGAATTCCTCCAAAGGATTAATCCAGCAACTGGCGCAGTTGAAGAAGAAAATCCAAAATTCCTTAAAGTTGGAGATGCGGCAATTGTAAAAATTAGACCAGTTAGACCAACTTGCATTGAAACTTTTCAGGAATTCCCTGAAATGGGTAGATTTGCACTTAGAGATATGGGTGCAACAATTGCAGCCGGAATTGTTAAGGAAATTACTGAAGAGTTCAAACCATAGGTTGAGTTGAAATGACTCAAACTGCCCGTGTCAAACTAACAAGCATCAATTTAGCAAAGTTAGATGATGTCTGTGGTGAGATTATGGGCATTGGAAAAAAAACTGGAGTGAAAGTTAAAGGGCCTACTCCATTACCTGTTAAGAAACTACATGTTGCTACTAGAAAATCTCCATGTGGTAATGGAACTGAAACATATGAAAAATGGGAAATGAGGATGCATAGAAGAATAATTAACATTAATGCAGACGACAAGGCAATTAGACAATTAATGCGTCTAAAAATTCCTGATGATGTTTACATTGAATTATCTTTGACATAATCTGGTATCCTTAAATTATAGGAATTTTGATGATAACTATGGTCGAAGAAAATGTTGAGACTGAAAGTGTAGAGCAAATTCCTAATGAAACATTTGATGTAATTTATTCTTGTTTAAGATGTGGAACTAATGCTACAAATATTGAATTATCTAGATTACCTGAAATCAAATGTATTTGTGGATTTAGAGTATTTACAAAAGCTAGGCCACCTATAGTTAAAACAGTCAAAGCGATATAGCTATCGGTCTTTTTTGTAACTGTGTTGTCTTTGTAGATGTGTTCTCATATCTTCCATATTTGAAAAATACTGATTACACTCTTTACAATCATACTCTAAGTCTTTCCCATGAACAATTTGCTTATGATTCATCAATTCCTCTTGATGTGAAAACTTGTTATTGCATTTTTCACAAGCAAATTTCTTAAGAAATCCCATATAATTTATCCAATCTCTACTTTCTTTTCATCCCAACATTTTCTACATAGTTGACCTTCTATCTTCCATTTGGGTTTTGGATTATGCCTCATCAACCCCATTTTTGTTCCACACAATGCACAAAAATTTTTCTTTACTGCAAAATTTTGCTCTTTTTTATCAAAACATTCTTTGCACAACAAACCTTCCATGTCCCATTGCCATCTCGGCTCCCATAACTCGGAGATAATTTTGGAGGTTTTACATATGACACATGGCTGTTTTATTTTTCCTTCATAGTACTCCTTTGATTTATCAAAATGACAATCTCCACAGAGAGTGCCTTTGATATTCCACTCTTTTTTGGGCTTGTGCTTGTGGGTTAGTTCTTTATTACAAATAATACAATATGTTGGTTTTTTACTAAATAATCCCATATGTTATGCTAGTAATGAAATAATTTAATCTAAACTATATTCTGAAGATCTGGTTAATTTTTGTAGAAATAATGGCACACATCAAATTTTTTTAATCTAAAAAAAATTATCCAAAAAATATGAGAGATTCTTTATGCCCAAGAACGACTCTTACCTACGCGTAAATGTATCTGACGTTGCATTAAACAATTCAAAAAGTAACCTTTTCAATCATATTTTGTTATTATCTCGGATTAAATTTAGCTGATTATCATCTATGACATGAAAGGTGATGTTTTACTCCAAAATATCAAGATCAGTGGGCTTATTCCAATATCTGCAGGAAAAAACGCCAAAGAATCTAAACTGTTAATTCGTGAAGCCATTATTACAAAGCTTGGAAAGAATGTAGTTAATGTAAAGAAAAGATGTGCAGGAAAACCCCTGTCGATAAACATTATTTTTTTCTTACATGCAGAATCGTATACAAAAAAAGATCTGGATGGTCTTTCAGGTACCATTGTCAAAATTCTTGGAAAAGACATGTCATCAAAGAAGGATGAACTTGAAGGTTTGGATATTCTGACTAACACCAATCTACTTCATAAAATGATCTTTGAAAAAAATATGATTGAAAAGGATGGTAAAGAGGCGTTTTCTTTTTCAATATATGAATGGGATTGAATTGGGCCAAAGCACGGCTGACCATTGTTTGTATTGTTAATTATTTTTGTTCGGATTTTCTTCTCTTCAGTTTTATATCTAAAAAACAAAAAATAACAAAAAGTGATCAGCTGTTTAAGATCTTTTCAAGAGCTTGACTCGTATTGATCATACCGTTTCTCTTGGCAAATTCTTCGATCATTTTGTATTGTTTCTCTGTAAAACAAACTGGCATTGAACGTTTTTCCATAGTGTTACTCTACTTTATTATTTAATATCTTTTGCGCCTATGTTCCAATGGGGGACCTACTTTGTATGGATAAAAAGGATTTATGATCTCTTTAGATGTACTTGGATTTATCAGAAAACTTTCAAAATTTAGGACTATCTGAGAAAAAGTAGTATTCACGAAATTATTTTTTGAAGAATTGTGATTTTACTCCTATTTTTATTTGATCTGTTATTACGTTTGATTTGTTCTATTTGTTGATAATTACTTATTTACGTTCGTATTGGAAGGTAACAATATGAAGTCAAAGATTCGTGTAAGCAATTTTATGCGTACAAATGTTTTAGCTACTAATTCCAATACAACTGTTCAAGAAGCCGCAAAAACAATGGATGAAAATAATGTCAGTTCTTTGTTAATTGAAGATGAGGGTAAAATTACTGGCATAGTTACAGAAAGAGATATTTCGATGGCTCGGTACGTATTTGACACTGCTTCTCGTTCTACTGTTAAAGAGATTATGACTTCACCTGTCGTATCTATTGATCCGGATTCATCAATTTTGGATGCAGCTGAATTGATGGACAGAAAACAAATTCATAAAATCCCAGTTATCAAAGATGGAAAATTGGCAGGGATTATATCTGCAACTGACTTGGTAATGTTATTTTCAACATTTGAAAAAGAAGAACTTGAAAAGAAATTTGGTTATCTTATAGATAAGAACACTGACTGATTAATTCAGTTGACAATTTATGAGTTTTGTGTTGTCTAATTTTTCCCCCAGAAATAAAAATTAACGTAGATAAAACAAAATAGAAATCTTCTAAAACTAGATTCAATTTCATTCTCGATAAATTTGATACCTGATACGTTGAATGATTGACGGTAAAATTTGATTGGGGGAAATAGTTCCTTAAACCAATTTGACTGCGTGTTGACAGCATATTGAATATTCTCCAAAACATACTCTAAACTCAGAATCATTAGGGAATTATTTGAAACTACCCTATCTTGTCACTATTCTATTAGGAAAGATATTAGATACCATTATTGTTTTGACTGATAATGACAAAAAAACTTCAGATCCTAGTAATTGGACACAATGATAATGAATGTACGGCAGATCACGAAAAGATTGCATATGGAATAGGGGCCGAAGTAGCAAAATCTGGCTGTGTACTAATTACAGGTGGATTGGGCGGTGTAATGAAAGCGGCATCTAGCGGGGCACATGATGCAAATGGACTAATTGTTGGAATTATCCCTCAAGATGACGCGTCACTTGCAAATGAGTTTTGTGACATTGTTATTCCGAGTGGAATTGGATTGACAAGGAATTTTCTTAATGCATTGTCTGCTGACGGTGTCATTGTAGTTGGCGGGGGTTCTGGAACTTTATCTGAACTATGTGCAGCATATATGTACAAAAAACCGATAGTTGCAATTAGAAATACTGGAGGGGCGGCTGATAAATTTATCGACGGATACATAGATCATAGAAAAACTGTTAAAATTATTGGAGTTGATTCTCCAAAAGATGCTGTTAAGAAAATTCTGGAACTAATTACTGGATAGAAACCAAGAGTGGATCCGGTTCATAAAATTGACCATGTTTTGCAGCTAAATGTTTTAGCTCATTTACGATATTTTTTACTCCTATTTCTTTTGCTGTTTCAAATAATGGTTTTTTTAACCCCAGTCCTAACTGTGCAGCTTTTTCAATCTCTTCAATGTCGCTGGCTTTGTTTGTCACAAGCCAGGCTGCATTGTTTAAAATATTTGCAACAAGTTGAATTGGATTACATTTATTAGATAATTCTTCAGATAATGAAATGCGTTCATACTTTTCATCTGAATACTTGTAAAACCCCTCTCCTGATTTCTGACCCAACTTTTTCTCATCAAACATTTTTTCAATTCTTGGATGTGGTAAAATTACTTTTTTATCTCGTAAATACATCTCTACTGTTGCTTTGTGAATAACATCCATTCCTGTAAAATCTGCTAATTCAAAAATCCCCATCGGAAAACCCAGTTTGAATTTTACTGCCGAATCAATTTCAGTTAATGTTGCTCCAGTTCTATCCATAAGATAACATGCTTCGTGTACCATTGGAATGAATAGTCTGTTGATGATAAATCCAGGTACGTCTCTTCTACATAACACCGATTCTTTTTTTATTGATTTTACGTATTCTAGAGTTAAATCTATAGTTTCTTGGGCTGTTTTTTCTCCAGGAATTACCTCAACTAATTTCATTAGTTGGGGAGGATTGAAAAAATGAATTCCAATAAATTTTTTTGGACGTGTTGTTGTATTTGCAATCTCAGTAATTGGTAAAGTGCTTGTATTTGATGCAAAAAAGGTGTCTTTGTTTGCTACTGAATCCAATTCTGCATATACTTTTTTCTTTAATTCCATAATTTCTGGAACCACTTCAATTACAAGTTGTGCATTTTTGACAGATTCAGCAAGATTGACTATTGGAGTAATTCTGGAATAAATTGAATTAGCTTCTTCCTGTGAAATTTTTCCTTTGGATACTAATTTATCTAAACTCCATTTTATTTTCTCCATCGCTTTATCCAAAAATCCTTGCTCGATATCTCTAAGGACTACATTATATCCGGCAGTGGCTGAAACTTGTGCGATACCATGTCCCATTATTCCAGATCCAAGTACTGTAATGTTTTTTAAATCCACTAGGATCTCAAAACCCAAGTATCCTTTATAATGTATTTGCCATTTCTCTGATCAGAATACATTGCTTGATGAGTTCGGTTAATCAAAATTTTATCGCCATGATTTCTGAGTAACATTTTCATATTTTTTGACATTAGTAGAATTTCTACCTGATACTTATATAGAAAAAATACTATTGAATATTAATGAATATTAAAAATAATTATAGAGCCAAAGAATCATTAGCTGAACATAGAGTGAATTCATTACTTAGAAACATAACTAAACAATTAGAAACAAGTGCTGACAGCCTAATTTGATTAGTTAGGGGAAATCTAAAAAAATGCCTGAGGGATTAGGCATGTCTCTTTTTGTTTGAATTAATCCCAAGTATTAAAAATACAATATATGCAAATTAATTTTTATCTACCTTTGCAAATACTATATTATGTCTTTTTTTGATGGCGTACTGACTCCGATGGATATTATTGTGGTGAATCAGCAATTTTGTAAACAGTTAGACAAACCAATGGATTAGATTATCCAGAAAAACTTCAAGAGATTGTAGATGAGATTAACAGTTACAATAAACTAGATGATGATAGGGAAAAAGCAATTCAAAAAGCGTGCTGTCTTATGACTGGTCTGGTTTTTGATCAACCCTTCAAAAATGGAAACAAAAGAACATCAGTTGCACTATCACTACTACTAATGAGAATCCATCATTATGATATTGATGGATACAAGCAGGAAGAAAAACAGAAAATTTTCTATGAACTGTTGGAAAATACTATGATGAAGGGTGATAAAACGATTAGAGTTGATATTGAGAAATTTCTAAGAGAAAATATTACTGCAATCTAATTCCAACTATCTTTACCTAGGGCCTGATAAAGTTTAGGGGCTTCATTCACTATTTTTGAAACTTCATCTAGAATTCTTTGGTATTCTTGAGACATACTACTATTACTAATGGTACCTATTAAAACAAGATTGCATTATTCTGACTGTGGGCAAAACTTTTGCAATTGTGATTTTTTGAATTCTTCAAACCCTCTCTAATCTCTTTTTGTTTTACAAAATCAAGATCCAAAATAAATGGGGAATTTCACCATTTACTTGGATTAAATTCTAACATTTTACGCGTAACTTTTTCTTATAAAGGACAATTCATATACGTTTTAATGTATTTCAAAAATTAACTAAACTATGGGCCTGTTTAAACGAAATAAAGTCAAAGATGATGAAACCAAATGTAATGTATGTAGCTTAGAATTGCATGATCCGGAACGTCTCAAAAGACACATGAAAAAGGCACATGGTAACTTACCTGAAAAGAAACTTGATCCAAATTCAGGTGCTGGCGGTACGTGGTGATTTTGGAATTTAGTTACGGTCAAAAAATGGGATCATTTTTGGACGCACGTTTGGCATCGCATTCATTGTGTTATCTACAATGGTTTTTCCTTTTTGGAATTTAATCCGAGAGGACGTCTATGAACAAGTAGTAATTTTATCTAATGATAATGGTATATTTTATGTGGATACCATGGATACGATACCAAAAATAATTGAAAACTGTAATTTAAAATCTGATGACAAAACAACAATAAAATTTGGTGAGGACTTGGGCAACAATTGTTGAACCATAGCAATTAATATTCTGAAGATATGTCGAAATAATATGAATTGTGTATTTTGTAAAATAATTTCCGGGGATATTAAAACTAGAATTATTAAAGAAACTCTACACTCTATGGTATTTTTAGATGCTTTTCCACTTGCTAAAGGTCACACTCTGGTTATTCCAAAAACCCACCATGTAAAAATTCAAGACATGAGTGTTGAAGAAAACGCTGACTTGTTTTCTCTCGTTCATCAAACCCTACAAAAAGTAGACAAACTAACAGGAGCCACACTTGTTGCAGTTCATAATGGAAAAGAAGCAGGTCAAGAAATTCCTCATGTACACGTACATTTAGTTCCTCGTAGCAATGATGATTCAGCCGGGCCAATTCATAGTATGTTTAACTCAATCTTGAAATTTTCTGATTCTGAAATTGATGAAATTTATGATAAATTAAAATAATTTCAATAAGGGAATAATCTCTCTTTTGTATCTATGTTTTCTACAATTATCGCTTTAGTGGGACATGTCTCAGCTGCATTCATTATTTTGTTAACGCCTGCACCTTTTGGATTGATCACTGATGATTTTGGATTATATTTTGAATTTTTGTTAATTAGAAAAACATCCGGTGCAATTATTTCACAACTACAACATCCTATACATAGAGTCTTGTCTACCTCCACGAAAAGATTTGGCTGTTTTTCTGGCTCTCTTGCCTTTTCATACTCGCCGTGTTTTCCATCTGGACGCACACGAGCATTATATTCTTCCCAGAATCTTTTTTCGTATTCTCTCCAAAAAGTAGGGTCACCTTCTTCAAACTCTCGTGTATATTTGCTCCAATCCTGTTCTGGGATATCTCCTTGAGGGGGGGCACCCCACTGAGGTTTTCCTTTGATATTTGATTCATTATCTCTTCTCTTGTTTGTATTTTCTTGTTTTGTTGAATCTGTATTTTGACTGAAATTTTTCTTTAGGAAATTGTATGCCTCTGTAACTTTTTTGAACTCAAATCCCTCTTTTTCATTATTGTTTTTATCTGGATGAAATTCAAGTGCCAATTTTCTGTACGCTATTTTGATTTCATCAAATGATGAATCTGATTTTACATTCAATGCCATAAGAGCTTGATATGTGTTCACTAGTGATTGAAACTTGCCATATGATAAAAACAATTTCATATCATTTAACGTGGTTGCTAGTTTATTCTAAAATAGATCAACAAATTTGAGCTATTATTTTTTAATTTTACGCACAGATTACAATATCTAAAATTAAACAATTGTTTGGAACAGCAAAATTAATCAAAAAATTCTAGTTTGAAGATTTGGTTAACTATAGTTAAAATACTAATTCGAGTAATAATGTTATGAAAATAACTGAAATAAAAATAGATGATAGTCAAACAGGTTACTATTGGCTTCAAATTTTTGTTAAAAACCAAAAAGAAGCCTATTCGTTGAGGCGACAAATCTTACAAGATCAAGAAATTAGAGAACGATTAGAAAAAGCAATAAATTATAATCGGCAGATAGTGTCACATTCATCAATTCAGACGGAAATCATAATCCACAATATCATTATCGAAAAACTTCAATTTGTCCTTTATGGAAAGGAAGATGGATAATTGCATCTAGAAAATAATATGTGATGATAGAAGAAACATAAAAAATCAATTATACAGTTATGAAAGAAGAGTCAGGAAAAATTCTTTTTTTAATTGTAAGGATTCACAAAATTCATAATTGATTTATAAGTTTATTTTTATTATGTGAACTGAAAAATTAATTTAATAGTTATTCTAATTCTCTAGAATGATAATGATGATTAGGTATAACTAATTTTCAATGCCTTTAATACAAACTATAACATAAATCAATCAATGAGAAGTGATTCTTGTAGAAAATGTGGATATGAGATGAAAGTAAATCAAAGTTGTCAAGTTTGCGAAAAACCAATAGACTTTTTTTGTTGCAAATGTAATAGTACTACAGACAAACAAATTCACTCTGATTGCACGATCAAAAATATACTCATCACAGCTTAGTGAGAAATTTTGACCATTTTACAAAAAATTGAAGAAACAGAATTAATCTGTAATAACTGTAATACATCAAGACTTGTAACTGATGATATAATAGGCGAGATTGCTTGTTCTAGTTGTGGATGCGTCTTTTCAGAAAATACCGAAGACAGGAAAGTAGAACGTAGAAACTTTTCAGATAATTCAGACAATACAAGAACCGGTCCAGGACTGTCACTAAAAATGCATGATAGGGGACTCTCTACTGTAATAGGAGTACAAAACAAAGATTCTATTGGAAAACCACTTTCAGCAAATATGGCTCAAACATTTAACAGGCTAAGAAAGTGGGATAGTAGGTCACAAACAAAAAGTTCAGCCGATAGAAGCCTAAGAAATGCACTTCAGGAATTAGATAAAGTGCAATCAAAGTTAGGACTTTCTGATACGGTCATTGAAAGGGCATCTCTTTTTTATCGAAAAGCTTCAGAGAAAGGTCTTGTTCGGGGAAGAACCGTAAAAGGAATTGCTGCAGCATGTCTTTATGCATCATGTAGGGATTTGGAGCATACTAGAACCCTGACAGAGATTGCGGAACATCTTGAGATTGGAAGAAAAGATGTCGCAAGGTCATACAGATCACTGTTTAGGGAATTGGGTTTTGTAGTCTCCATAGCTGATCCAATAAAGTCAATTAGTAAAATTGCAAGCAAGATAGGAATAAGGGAAAAAACAATCCGTAAAGCAGTACATGTTTTAGATGCGGCCCATGAGGCTGGCATTGTTGCTGGCAAAAACCCTGAAATTATGGCTGCCGCTGCTATTTATGCAGCATGTATCATAACAGGTGAAAATAAATCCCAACATGAAATATCTGTGGCGGCAGGCACCAGCACCGTTTCAATAAGAAATAGGTTTTTAGAATTTAGAACTAAATTAAACTTGTTTTCAGAATAATTAAATTGATAATTTATGGTTTTTCTAAATAGCAATTATTACAGGAATTTTTGTCGCGATAATTATTGGTGGATTAGCATTATTCATACATTTCCAACTCTCAGAGACAGAAAAAAATGAAACTGGACAGAAAAGTGCAGAACAAATTGCAAAAGAAGCACTAGAAGTTATCAGTGGAAATGAACCGCATTCTGAATTAGGTGAAACTTTGGAAGAAAAAACAGAGATTCATTCTGAGGAAGATGAGTCTGCCGAATAACGCGCAAAGGAATTGCCTTAGATCTCAGAACATTAAACTAAAAGAAAATTAAAACAAACTAGATGAATGCTTCCTTAACTAAGATATCCACTTCACTTTTGTTCTTTTTTCTTGCAGGTCTTTGTGAAATTGGTGGTGGCTATCTAGTATGGATGTGGCTTCGAAACGACATGAGCTGGCTTTTTGGTATGGGGGGTGGTTTTATTTTATTTTTATATGGAATAGTTCCTACATTTCAAAAATCACACTTTCATAGAATCTATGCAGCATATGGTGGTGTTTTTATCGTAATGTCTATTCTATGGGGTTGGTTAATTGATGGGGTAAGACCAGACCACTATGATATCATTGGAGCTATAATTGCAGTCATTGGAGTTTTGATAATTTTCTATTATCCTAGAAAAGGTGAGAAAGTTTGAGTGAAACTATTCTTTCAACTTTAGGATTGTTCTTGTTTGCATCATTGTTAGAAATTGGTGGCGGTTATCTTGTGTGGAAATGGCTGCGAGATCATAAGGGAAAGATATTGGGGTTGGTTGGAGCATTGATTTTATTTTCATATGGAATTATCATGACATTGCAACCTGCAAATTTTGGTAAGGTATATGCAACGTATGGTGGAATTTTTGTGGTATCGTCAATAATTTGGGGGTATTGGGTAGACAAGAAAAAGCCAGACAAATTTGAGATTATAGGTTCAATAGTTGTGTTGATTGGAATTGTAGTGATATTTTATTTTCCACGATGAATTGAGCCAACTGTGATACATTGTCATACAAAATATTCTGGTACACAAAATGCTTTTTTCCTGTAGAATACTTTACAATTAAAGTTTGATCTGATTTTTCCAAAATTTGAATAAAGTATTGACTAGATCCTAATCTTCTCTAACATAAACAATTGTTCAAAAAATTAACAAATATCACACACTTGTATAACAAGGCATTGAAATCCTTTTTGTTTTAGGTATATGTAATACATTCACGCGTAAAAATACTAAAAATAAATTAAAATCAAGAATATTTCGATGGCGATGGAAATGATTAGAAAAAGAAACATGTCTGTAGAAGTTTTCATCAACATCAAGGAAAGGTGTTCAAGATGTTGGAAGAGTTCACCAATTACAGACTTTGAAACAGGAGAAATGTTTTGTGGTGATTGCGGTTTTGTATTATCTGAACGTGTGGAAGATTCTGGTCCTGAGAGACATTCTTTTTCAGATGATAAAATCGATAGAGGGCGAACTGGTTCTGGTGTATCTTTAGCAAGACATGATCAAGGTCTATCAACCATAATCAGTCCAATAAACAAAGATGCGTCTGGAAAACCTCTTTCGGCTTTAATGAAAAATACATTCAAACGACTAAGAACTTGGAATGATAGAAGTCAAGTTTATGAACCCGTTGATAGAAATCTAAGGCAGGCATTTAATGAATTAAACAAACTAAAAGACAAACTTACACTTTCTGATGCAGTAATGGAACGAGCAGCTTACATTTACAGAAAAGCTCTTGAAAACAAATTAGTACGTGGAAGATCTATTTCTGCAATGATAGCATCTGCACTTTATGCTGCGTGCAGAGATACGGAAACCCCACGAACCCTAAATGATGTTGCAGAAGCAGGCAACACTAAACGAAAAGATGTTGCAAGATGTTACAGATTATTGTTTCGAGAATTAGATCTAAAGATGCCGGTAGTAGATCCAATCCACTGTATTGCGCGTATTGCAAGTAGACTAGAAATTACAGAAAAAACAAAACGTTATGCGGTTAGAGTACTCAAAATATCTCAGGAACATGAAGAATCTGCAGGAAAGGATCCCATGGGGTTAGCTGCCGCTGCATTATACTTGGCTTGTGTTAAAAATGGTGAAGAAATGACTCAACGTAATATTGCCGAGGCTTCAAATGTAACTGAAGTTACAATTAGAAATAGGTCTAAGAGTCTAAGATTAGACCAACACATGTAACTATAAAACAGATATTGTATAAACTAATTTTGTATAGTGCATTGTCTATTTTTTGCGCATTCTTTCTTAATGCTCCAAAAAACTAGCCCATGTAATGCCAAATAGCATATACACAAAACTATCTAATTAGCGAATTCACAATAAATAGTAACATCAAGTATCACTAACCATATTTGAAATTATGATAATTGAAAAATATCCATTGTCAGATAATTTGGAAGATGACTAGCGCGGATCAACCTTTGCAAAGCCTTGCAAGTATGCATAAGCCAGCAAACCGATGCCAACATTAGACGATAGGATATCGTGTGTCATCTTTCCACTATTAATACGCGTTTAAAGCATAAAAATAGATTCTAAATTCATTTTTTGGAAATTAAATGACTTGACTCCTCTAATTGTTGATTAAAGGAGTATCAATGTTTGTGTTTCTTTGATTAGTTCACTTCCTCTAATGTCATTTATTATGATGTCTCGAATGGATTTCATATTTGGTGCCTCAATTTTACAAACTATATCATACTTGCCAAAAGTAATTTTTGCCTCTACTATCTCAGGTACACGTAATAATTCTTGGCATGCTTTAAATTCTAAACCTATTTTGCACAACACCAAAACATAGACTGTCACCAATTTCTTTTACCCCCTATTTTTTGTAGATCTTAGAAGCAATCATAACTATCACACAACTCATTTTTTTAGATTTTATAGCAAAGGCACGATAGTATCTGGAATAGATCAATTGTGTCGATTCAGTCAATCCTAGATTAACATAATGACTTTTTTTGCAAAATTGGCAAGCATAGACCATGACATACTTTTGTTGTTATGATATTTAACAAAATATGCATAATTGGCATTTGATTTCTCGGTAGTTCTAGGTTGGTTTTAATCAGATCCAGAATAAAACTTGGATTCAATATTTTAATTATCATTGTAATAGTACCATCACTACCAACTCGTGTAGAGAGCCCATTCTAACTATTTAATGGTAAATATCGTATCAAACACTAAATTTAATGGCGTAACCCTATATGGCAGAACTATTGAGAGATCGCCTCTGTCAGGCCATCATAATGACCTGATTGCCATTTTGTTCTGCAGAGTTACGCAGTTTCAGTCAACATATCTAATGTCTAATGACAACGTTTCTGACAATGAAATTAAACTATATAATATTTAATATGAACAATCATTACAATAACAAAAATTTCCTATGATTTTGAATACATTTGTTCATTGACTAAAATATTTGAAAATTATATTTTGTTCAATTTTTGTTATAAAACTAAATGAATTCTTACGCCATTAAATAACAACAATAAATACAATACACTGCTAAATTTATCATGGACCATCGTAAATTATCAAATATTGCAAAAACACTGGAGATAGTGAAAACAGATATGATCTATGCCATACAAATGATAGATGATGAAAAAAGACATCCGGTTATAATGCAACAAATTTCACAAATTCATTCTAAATTAATCCGCGTAGAGCAAATGATACTAGAAGATTTTACCGAAAATGATTTACTCAGGATCAGGTAAAAGATTGTTTTCAAAGATACTTGTTGCAATTGATGGTTCAGAATCGGCAAAAAAAGCATTTGCAACATCGATTTACCTTGCGTCGATATCCAGATGTAGAATTGATGTATGGAAGAATACAAAAAAGTTGCTTTAGAAAAAAATATTCATCCAGAATTCATTTTAGAAATTGGAAACCCTGCTAATATGATTACAGAAGTTGTTAATTCTAAAGATTATGATCTAGTTGTGCTTGGAACCCGCGGTATGAGTCCAGTTAAGGAATTATTTCTGGGTAGTGTATCTATGAAAGTTATACATCATGCAAAATGTCCTGTCCTGGTAGTTCGATGACATAATTATTAGTAAATGCTACAATCAAATATTTTTCTAATCTATGCTAAGTATTTGATGTACCTTCTATTTGGGAATGGGATCATGATTCATCAGAAATTACAAGAATAACTATTGGTTATCATTATATTCCGAGTTGTTTTGGCAAATTTCTCATGACGTGAAATTCTGCATATGTGATATTTGTTATAAAACAGTGTTAATCAACATATATTTGATTAAATTAATTATTATCAAATGAATTTTAATAAAAATAACAGTTTTACTTAAATAATTTTAAGTTATTCCTATGTAGGCATATTATGGCAGTGGCATATGTTATGATTAATTGTGATCTAGGGAAAGAGGAAATAGTAATTGGAAATTTAAAGCGATTAAGTTGTGTCAAAGAAGTCCATGGGACTTTTGGGGTATATGACATATTTGCTAAGGTAGAAGACTCTGAAATGGAAAGGCTTAGACAAACCATTACTCAGAGTATTCGAAGAACTGATTTTATTAGATCTACTATTACTCTTATGGGAATAGAGGGACAAAATTAGGAATCAGATAAATGTCACTCAAATTTATCTTGAAAAAAAATGATGACAAGTATACGGATTGTTCTCAATGCAACAATCCTTATTGCACTGTAGTTGTAAGTGTCCTAAATACGGTAAAAGAAAGAATTGTGGATATGAATTAAGATCAGTCAAATGGGGGAGTTTGGATACTAGGGGCAATGGTAACCATGGAATCTGAAAAATATCATAAAATTTATCAAGAAATACAAAATCTTGATCCAAAAATCAGATTTGTGACAATTATAGATTATCAAGGAAGATTGTTGTTTGGGGACAGAAAGAAGGAATAACAAATTATTTAAAACCAGACTTTCAAAAAGAATCACTCAGACATGCAATGGATGCATGGAAATTACGCGACAAATTCACAGATTTTATTGGTAAAGGAAAATATGCCCTTGTCGTATATGAAAAAATCAAAAGAATCACTATTCCATTAGAATCAGACAAGATTATCTATCTAACAACTGAACCAGAGGTTGATCATGACCGCCTAATTAAAAACATCATGAAAATATTAGAATAGAGTATTTAGACACACACAGGAGTCAAACATCCAGAATTCATTAAAAAATTTATAAATTTAAACAAATTTCACACATGATTATTTTTCGATATTTGGTATGTGTTCCTTGCAATAACATTTCAAGTCAGTACATTCTCTCATTTCATGAGTGTACTCATCAAGAGGTACCTTTTTTCTTTCACAGAAACACACATCTGCTGGTTCGTAGCACTTTATACAATAGCTCATGAATACTATAATGTATTATACAATAATAAAGATTATTAGTTGATATATGTAAATATATTGGAATATACAATTTATAATTAAACAAATTTTAATAACTAGCAACATATCTTTAATAATGTTTCAAGTATGCTTCTAAGTGGCATCTATTATGGAGGTAGCATATGTTTTGATTAATTGTGAATTAGGAAAAGAAGAAACAGTAATTGAAAATCTAAAGCATCTAGATTCTGTCAAGGAAGTTCATGGAACGTTTGGAGCATATGATATAATCGCAAAGGTAGAGCACGCCGAAAAAGAGAAACTCCGAGAAGTTATTATTTGGAGTATTCGAAAAATGGAAAACATCAGATCTACTCTCACTCTTATGGGAATAGAAGGGCAAAACTAGTAAGAATATGGCAAAAGCTTATGTTCTTATTGTTAATGAATCAGGAACTGAAGATTCTGTCATATCAAATCTTAATACTATTGAAACTGTAAAAGAGGCACATGGTACATTTGGTTCATACGATATTCTAACAAAACTTGAATCAAATGACGAACAAAAAATTCAAAAGGACATCTCTAATAAAATTAGAAAAATTCAAAACATTCGCTCGACACTAACATTATTAGTTAATGAAAAAGAAAATTTTAGAAAAACAAATAAAAGTGAAAAGGAGATTTTAGAAAAATATCTGGCACAAGCTTTTGTCATAATTCATTGTAATAGATCACAAGAATCTAATGTGTTACAAAATTTAAAAGACATTCCTGAAGTAATCGAAGCTGATATTTTGGTTGGTTCTTATGAAATAATTTGTAAAATTGTAGCTCCGACATATAATGAAATTTCAGATGTGGTTAGTAAAAAAATTCGTAAACTTGGAAATATCAAGTCCACAATTACCTTAAATGTAGTTGAAAAACAAGGTTTTAGTAAATAATTTCATCTGGTACAGATTATGTCGTAGAATTCAGTGATGAATCAAATAAGGCATTTTATCCTTAGTGTCGGGAATAGGGTTTGAACACTGTCCACATTTTGGACGAATTATTTCGGCATCAAAATCTACTTCGCCTATTGGTTTTTCACAAATCATACATCTAACTGTTTTAGTATCATAAATATTCAATTTTGTTATCCTCCAGTAACTGCATCAAACAATACACATTCACAATCATCACGTTCTCCACAGTAAGGACACTTGCAATGACAGTGCAATAAGGAGTTGTTGCATTGAGAACAATCCGTATACTTGTCATCATTTTTTTTCATGATAAATTTGAGTGACATTTATCTGATTCCTAATTTTGTCCCTCTACCCAGCCCTTACATGAAACGCAAATTAGCATACCGTCTTCATCCTCATAACTTTTTGAATCTGAAGGACATTTACATTTTAGAACTTCCATGGTTTTTACATGGTATAATAATATTATAATTTGAATTTAAAAAACTTAAAAATTGTTTATTATTTTCCATTATTATTACATATTTGTTCATATTTTATACAATCGACAATAAATTTCATTACTGTGGTAATCCTTTATGAAAGATAAAAAAGAATTAGACAAAGAGAAATTTAGAGAAAAAATAGCTAAAGGCGAAGTCATGGAATTTACTTGAGAATATGACAACAAGTGTTTATCAAAAAATCACTGAAGCGAATCTAGATAGAGAATTCGAGACGATATTGATCAAACTTTTACGATATAATATGTCGCCAGTAGTAGAAGAACCGGTGCGTCAATTTTTGCGAGAGTATGTTGTAATACGTGATGATTTTTGGAGTCAGTTTGGGAAAAGTAATTCGTTTGATATGGCATTTGATGGGTATTATCAATACGCAAAAAATAAATGCGCGTTAATAGACTCGCTCTTTGATAATCTGAATTTTGCTCTAAATTATGATCCACTAAGAAATGATTTATCCATCATGATAAAAGATGGATTAACATTTTAAATTTTAGGAAATAGTGTATGGTCTATAATAATAACTTCGCATAACCCTGCTTTACAGAAATTACAAATACAGTCTACATCCATTTTTTTGCAACCACACTTGCACACACATTCATAGAATTTCATGTTATACATCCATATTTTCTAGCGGTTCTGGATGTCCTTTTCCACGAAGTGCAAGAAGTACTATTGCCAAGGTAATTGTAACACCTAATGCAACACCATATGCTGCCATGCCAGCTTCTGCCATGGTTCTAGTATCATAAAATTATCAATAAACATGACTGTGATTAATTGAAAAATGTGTTTAGTTTTATTTTTTAAATTAAACAAATTTTTGAATTGCGTTTTATTTTTTATGCTACATT
>JAERMO010000157.1 GCA_016844465.1 Nitrosarchaeum sp.
TCTCACTCCAAAACCTTTTGACGATATTGCAAAAAAATTTGGAACTTCTCCTGAAATTATTAAAGAGCGTTTAATCAATCTTAAAAAAATCGGAGTATTGCGACAACTAAGTGCAATATTTGATACGAGGCGTCTTGGTTACAAGAGTTCCTTGGTTGCAATGGAGATTGAATCTGATAAATTAGAATATGTGGCAAATCAAATTAATCGTCATCCTGGTGTCAGTCATAATTATGAGCGAGCCCACCAGTTTAATCTCTGGTTTACTTTGGCAGTGCCACCTGGTTCTGATTTGAAAACTGAAGTGGACAAATTTTCTGTATTGAAAGGAATTAAAAAAGTTAGAATGTTACCAACTATTCAATTATTCAAAATTGGAGTAAAATTAGATATGATTGATGAAAAAAAACATGATGTTGCTCCAACAGAAGAAAAAAAAGAAATTAAAAATGTAAAATTTATCCCCACTGAACAAGATAAAGAATTTATCCGTGAACTACAAAAAGATATGGAAATCATTGATAGACCATTTCTAAATTCTGCAACAAAACTAGGTGTTACTGAAAATGAATTATTTGAGAAAATGAAATACTATGAAAGTATTGGGGTGATGCGAAGATTTGCTGCAATTTTAAGACATAGAGAGGTTGGGTTTACCGCAAATGGGATGATTGTTTGGAATGTTTCTGATGATAAAATTTCAGAAGTAGGTTCAAAATTAGGTGCTTTCCCACAAGTAAGTCATTGTTACCAAAGGCCAACATATCCTGATTGGCCATACAGTGTATTTTCTATGATTCATTGTAAATCTGAAGAGGAAGCAGGAGAAATGGCAAAAACAATACAAAATCAAATTAACATTGATGATTATAAAATATTGTTTAGTACACGTGAATTTAAAAAAACTCGAGTAGAATACTTTGTTGAAAATAATTTTAGCCTAGAAGAAACAATTCCTGTATCTTAAAATTCATTATCATCATGTCCTACTACATGAATAATGCAAAAGTATTGGTCATTCATGTTGCAATAATATGCTGAATCATTTCCGCAAATTTTACATGCTGGTTTTTCATCATGATCTGATAGTTTTGTGTGGTAAACTTTACTTCTAACGGTTATGTTTGAATCCTTGTAAATTCTTGCTATGTTCGAAAAATACTCCAAGTCTGATGGATCTAGATTTTCTTTCTTTTTTATTTTTTTAATTATTGTATTCCATTTTTTATATTCCCCAATCTTTGCAAGTTTCATTTCTTCAATAATGTCTAATGTTTTAATGAGATCTATTGATTTGTCCATTTGAAAATTAATTTGTCTGTGTTGCTTTTAATTCGTATGATGGCCAAGTATTGTATAGATCATCTATTTCTTTCATATCTATGGAATTTAGATATTTTCCGTCTGATATTGTAGTAAAAGTTTCAATCTCTTCCACACTTACAACTGTGGGTAAAACCGACGCAATTGACTTAGATGAATTTTATTGCAAATTCAGTAATGTTTAATCCATTACGCTCGGCAATTGGTCTAAATTGCTCTACTTTTCGTAATGCATCTTGTCTCCATTCCTGTTTTCTGTCTTTTCTATGATCATTACTTGGAATTATTGTTTCTGCCTTCACTTTACCTGTCAGAATTCCAGATGCGTCTGGAACTCTGACTAGAATTCCAACATTTTGTTTTTCTGCTTTTTCAATTAACTCATTTCCAGGTGTTTGTTCTAAAATATTATAGACTGTTTGTATTGCAGAAATGCTTTTTCTTTCCATTGCTTCTAACCCTTCCTGTGTCCATCCTATTGCTGGACCTAATGCAACTTGTGCTGATTTTATTTTTCCTTCTTGAATCAATTTGTCAAATGTACCAAAAGTGGCATCGTTTCTAATATGATTTAGTTTTGGATTGTGCATTCCGTATGAGTCTACATAATCGGTCTGTAATCTTTCTAGTGATGCGCTTAGTGCTTTTCTTGTAAATTCCGGTTCAAAACTTTGAGGTAATTCTGTATGACCTATCTGCTCTACTCCTGCAAAATCATATCCATATTTTGTTGAGATGACTACTTCTTCTCTCATTCCTTTGAATACTTGACCAATAAGTTTCTCGCTTATTCCTTTACCGTACATATCAGCTGTTTCGAAGAAATTAATTCCTAAATCATATGCTTTTTTGAGCATACGTTTTGCTTCATCTTCTTCAATTTTTTTACCCCACCAATCAAGACCTATAGTCCATGCACCAAATCCTATTTCTGATACTCTGATTCCACTTTTTCCTAATGTTTTGTATTTCATTTTACTATGTCCATGAATTCATTTAGTTTTGATTCTATTTCTGTGTCACTCAAAACTGCTTCTCCAACTGGAATTTCTTCATTTATGTTTATCCATGATTTGCAACCCTGATATTCAGATTTTAGTGGAATGTTAAATTCCGGAATTTTATAGACTTTTAGAAATACCGCTTTCATTGGATTATCTGGTTTCCAATTTCTTCTTTCATTGATGTATGAATCACTCCAAATATGAAATGGTGATAATTTCTTGATTGTTTCCTCAGATGAAACATCTATTTCTGCTAATACCTCTGCATACGATGTAATTCTATTAAATCCATTTTTTGGTGGATTTAATTTTACTTGTTCCAGATATTTGTGGAACTGTGGTTTTATGTGATTATACTCTTGATGTTCTTGTGTGGGAAACAATGTAAATTTTTTTGATTCCATTTTAAAACCTGATGCGACGTCTAATATTCCTCCTTTTCTTAGGATGATTATCTGTTCCCCTTTTTCTAGAGCATTAACTACTGTTGCCCACTCTTTTAGCGATTCCACTAGCCAAGACTTCCTATTAGTGGGATGATGTCTTTTTTAACACATACGATCATCGGAGTATCTTTTTGGACATATCTTGAAACTCTTGTCTCTCTCAAATCCATTATCAAATCTTGAAAATCTCTAATTTGGTCCACTTCAAATGCTAACATAAAATCCTCATCATGAATTCCAAAAGAATATGTCGTGTTTAGAATAATTTGTGGATATTTTTTACTAACTTCAATATGTTCATCCATTATTGCTTGTCTCTCTTCTTTGGGTAGTAGGTACCACTCTCTAGTTTTTGTGAAAGGATAAACAATTACATGTTTTTTCGTTTCATTATCTGCCACAAAACCAAGTGTTTTTCCTGTTTTTACATAAATTGATGGTCTGGTACATGACAAATACGTTTTTGATGGTATAATGTATTTTCCAAAAACAGTTGTGTACAGTTTTTCTACCACATTTTGAATTTCTTCAA
>JAERMO010000079.1 GCA_016844465.1 Nitrosarchaeum sp.
TTTTCCATTTCCATTGTTTAGTATAACATCAGAGTGTTCTTTGTGTGATAGATGAGCCCCTAGCTCTGCAATCAAACTTTTTACTGGATCCTCATTCATGATTTTTCTCTACTTGCATTGCTTTGAAACTTGTCTAGAGTAATAATCTGACTGTTAGCTATCTGAATTTTAACCTGCTTCATGAAAAGAACTAAAATTCAAAGAATATTAAGAAACATGTAGATAGTATGCATACAATACATACTGTTGAGCCTAACAATTGCATGAATTATTTAATTGGCAACAAAAAAGAACCATTCCCACTTTGATAGACGGATTAAACATTAAATAAAAAAGAAGCAAAAAAATTCAAACTAGAAATTAATTCTTGTTGTAAATATTCCACAATTATTATTGATGAACCGTTACTCTCTACTCAAACTTCTACTCTACAAAGTCGATATATTGCTAATAGGTAACTATGTTATCAAGAACTTGATTTTGAAATTAATTGATGAACAAGATAAGTAAAGAAGAATATCTCAATGGTGAAAAAAAAGAGAAAGTACTTGACATTTTCCGCTACTATTTTGTCACTAGACGTATCAATGAAGAGATGATTGAATTGTTAAAAAATAAAGGATTTCCAATTGCCGAGCAAACACTTCGAAGATTCAAAAGTGAAATTTATGACAAATCAGGAGATACTGCTCAAGTATTCCGGGAAAACGTAGGTGCTATTCTTTTAGATGGTATTTTAAGTTACAATGAAATGGTAAGACAATGTTGGAAAATATTTGATTCATCTACAACTGTTAACAAAAAGATAAAAGCACTTTCCACATCACGATCAATATCTGCTGAAAAATTAAATATTCTAAAAAAATATTCCATGCCAAATATGGCCAAAGTGAGAAACTATTCCGAAGAGGCTTTAGACCAGATTTAAAATCCGTATCCACAGATGTATCTGACTATGATCCGGCCAAAAAATCTTAACCTATCTTGCCTCTGTAAATTACATCTTCTGAAGTATTTGATGGCGTAGATGTATCTGCATACGTTATCTCAAACCAGTCTCCAATTTGGACTGTCTCGCCATCCAATGTACGGGGAATCTTTATCACCACTTCAAAGACATTTGTATTCTCACCTGTCTCTAGAAGAAAATTTGAATTTGCATCAAAATCCGGATTTGACAGTGTCGTTCTGATCCCACCTTCTCCCTTGTACTCTAATCTACTTAGTGAGATTCTATCTACATTACGTGAATCCAAGTTTGCATCTGGCTCGTAAATTCTAAGTACAAACTCATGTCCAATTCTTTTTTTGTCATCCGTAGTTTGTACATGCGCATATGACTTTGATAGTGAAACTGATTTTTCCAAAGTCTGTTTATCCCCTGATACATCTGACTGGTCAAAGTACCTCATCACCACAGTGTCATCTTGATTAATTGGTCTGCCATTAATTGTATCTGGCAATTGCAATTTCAAATTAAATTCTCCAGTATCTAGTCCTGTCTCTATCATGTTTTTTGGGCCCTCTATTACAATTCCACTGATTGTAAACTCTACCAGTCCTTCTGTAGATACTGTTTCTACTCCACTATGTGCAATATTTAGATCATCGTCTTTAATGTAAAAATTAACAATGCTTCCCCCCGATGCTGGAACTACTTTGATATCTCCTGTACTTTTGTGAATCTCTGTGGATTTTGTCATGTCTTTAATTTTGATCTTGTTGTCTTTATCAAAAGTAAAAGCAATCTTTTTCCATCCATGACTGACCAACTTTACTGCAGCACTTGGTGACACACATGCGGGCATTCCTGATGGCCTTTGCACAAGAACCTTGTTTTCTTTACAAACAATTTTTTCTAGTGCAATTCCATGTTTTAGTTGCTTTCTTGGCGATTCCACTTCTCCAAAAGATACTTGAGTGAAAATCAATACAATCAAACACAGACAAATTACAATAGGTAACTTCAATAATGAATTTACATTCTACTCTGTTAAATAATTTAGCACTAAATGGTCCATAGAATCAATTATGAATATCAAAGAAGAGAATTTCACATCTAGTTATATCCCTAAAATGCGACGCGTTTTTGTGCTAAAACCAGTTTTGATTGGAATTACCATTATTGCTTTGTCTATAATTCCAAATGTCTTTGCAGAGCACGTCCTTGATGTAAACGCATTTGCACAATTTCCTGACATTTCACAACTCTCTGCTGAAAAATTTACTCTAAAAATCAACAACACATCATATGACCTGTATTATGGATATCGCGGAAGTCTGGATTCTGTAAGCGACTCCGATGAACCTGCACCCACTCTATCTTTAATGAATATCAATCAAGAAAGAAAGTCCATTGAAATCACAATGAGCGAGGTTCCCGATAAAAATGAATTCTGGATTAGAATTCCATTTGAAGTAATTTCTGCAGAAAATGAGAATTACACGGTCCAAGTTGACGGTGTAGATACGAAATATGATCTCATGAAATTTCCAAACGAGTATGTAATTGGTATGTTTATTCCCCAAAATACAAAAAACATTGAAATCATTGGAACCAAAGTAATTCCTGAATTTGGTCTAGTCACTATTTTGATTTTAGGAATTTCAATCTTTAGTGTAATTACTCTCCGCAAAACTAATCTTGGTTTGAATTCAAGGTACATGTAGAATTAATTACATGGTAATTTTATTGATAAATAATTGAAAAAGATTGGTCTGTTAGGCTGCGGTGCAATTGGCACTCAAATTGCACTTGCAATAGATTCAGGAAAGATATCTGGCATCTTGACTCACGTGTATGATGATTCCAAGGATGCATCATCCAAACTAGTGCAGAAATTAAAAAATAAGCCAGTGATTGTAGAGAATTTTCACTTGCTGTCATCTCATCCAGTTGATATTATTGTTGAAGCTGCATCACAAAATGCTGTAAGGGATGCGGCACTAAGTGTTTTGCAAAATAAAAGAGACTTGATGATAATGAGTGTAGGTGCATTACTAGATGAATCCATCTACGACGTATTGTCTGATGCTTGCAAAGATTTCAAAAAAACAATTTACCTTCCATCTGGTGCCATTGCAGGACTGGATGCAATAAAATCTGTTAAAGATGAATTGGAATCTATTTCTATAACTACGACAAAACATCCACGTTCATTGAAAGGTGCAAAATTTTTTGAAACCTCTGACATTGATTTAGATTTAGTCAATATGCCAACAATAATTTTCAAAGGAACTGCAAAACAAGCCGTTTCATTATTTCCTGCCAACATCAATGTCGCAGCATTGCTTTCATTATCTGGAATTGGCAGCGAGAAAACCAAAGTGACAATTGTGGCAGACCCAAATACTGATAAAAATACTCACCACATTGAAGCTAATGGAAAATTCGGCAAGATGACTTTTACTATAGAAAATTTCCCAGACCCAACAAACCCCAAAACTAGCAGACTGGCAACTCTTTCTGCTGTTGAAACTCTAAGAAAGTACTGTTCTAATGAGATCCAAATTGGTACGTAATATGGCAATAATTGTCACAATCCGCCAAACTTGAGAAAATTAAAGACACTTTCCCTTTCTTTAAATCTAAATGACTTGAATCTGTATTGCTATGTTAGTTGAACAATCATCGAGAGTGGAACAAACAGCTTTACTCAAAGATGAAATTCAGAGGCTTAAAAAAGAAAAAGACGTAGTGATACTTGCACACAATTATCAAATTCCTGACGTACAAGACATTGCTGATTTTACCGGAGACTCTTTAGGTCTATCAAGAAAAGCTGCCAAAGTAAATCAAAAAACGATTCTTTTCTGCGGGGTACATTTTATGGCAGAAACTGCAGCAATTATTTGTCCTGACAAAAAAGTATTGATTCCTGATTTACAAGCAGGATGCTCACTGTCTGATTCAATTACTATAGATGAATTACGAAATTGGAAGAAACAACATCCAAATGCAATCACTGTTGGCTATGTCAACACTACTGCAGAAATAAAATCTGAATTAGATTATTGCTGCACCTCAGCAAACGCTGTAAATGTAGTTAAAGCAATTCCTACAGATAAAGAAATTTTATTCCTGCCTGATATGTTTTTGGGATCTTATGTTGCTAAAATGACTGGACGCAAAAACATGTACATCTGGGCGGGAGAATGTCACGTTCACGCTGGCATTAAACCCGAAGACATCACAGAAAAATTAGATTCTATGAAAGATGCTGAATTTGTAATTCATCCTGAATGCAGTTGTACTACTCCCATGCTTTATGACATGGCTTCTGGAAGTTTTGGTAATCATAAAGTTTCCATTCTTTCTACTGAAGGAATGATGAATCATGTAAATAACTCAAAAGCGAAGAACTTTGTGGTTGCAACTGAAACTGGAATTTTATACAAAATGAGACAACAAAATCCAGACAAAACATTCATCCCAGCATCAGAAAAAGCAGAATGTCAGTACATGAAAATGATCACACTTGATAAAGTCTATGATGCCTTGGTTCAAGACAAGTATGAAGTTATAGTGCCCAAAGAAATTGCAGACAAGGCACGTCTGGCAATAGAAAGAATGCTTGCAATTAGCTAAGTATGAGTAAATTAGGCTCTAAATACAATTTAATTTATTATTCTTATAACACACATTGTTGATAGTATAAATTATGAATTTCATACTAATATTATAATGACTAAAACAATTCTTTCCGTACTATTCTTGACCTCTATAATGATGACTGCAGCAATTGTAGCCTCTATGGATTTGTTTGAAAGTGCTGATGCTATCCAAGCCAAAGGAACCTCTCATCATGGCCCTTCAAAGAAGGTATGTGGTGATCAACTGTGTTCTAAAATTGGAAAGACTACACCTGTAAAACCAAGTAATGCTACTGAAACAACTGAATCAACAACTGAACCAGTGACTGAACCAGTGACTGAACCAGTGACTGAACCAGTGACTACACCCGATACTGAACCAGTAACTGAACCAACACCACCAATGGATATGGACGTTCATCAATGGATGTCTGCCACAGGTACAATTACTTCAGTGAAAGATCCAGGAATGGGACATGAAACACACCAGTTGGCAATAATTTTGCCACCAAGTAACCAAACATACAGTGGTGTCTTGACAATGGACTTCAGATGGTGAAACAAAGTTTGCAATGACATTGATTGATCCAAAAACTTCAATGGGAAGCTGGGAATTTTCTGGTAATGCACTTGCAGTTCATACAAAGAAAACAACTCCATTCACTGTGAGTTATTCTGTAAGATACATGGAACAAATTCCTTCTGAAACTGTTGCATCTGCAACAATTACTTCAGTGAAAGATCCAGGAATGGGACATGAAACACACCAGTTGGCAATAATTTTGCCACCAAGTAACCAAACATACAGTGGTGTCTTGACA
>JAERMO010000080.1 GCA_016844465.1 Nitrosarchaeum sp.
TTTTATTTGCGACCTCTGTCTCGATGACTCTCTCTGTCTCAACAACTTTTTCTGTGCCTGCAAGTTTATTTCTTAGCAAAAATATGCCTGCAAGAACTAATACTGTTGAAAATATATCTACAATTGTAATTACTTCAGAAAGGATTAATCCTGAAAATAATATTCCAAACACTGATGTGGTTGAATACAACATTATTGTTCTTACTGCTCCAATAAGTTTCAATCCCATTAAGAAAAATACTGTGGACATTCCAGTACCAATTAGGGACATTATCAAAATATTTGGTATCTGTGCTAACTCAACATTCATTGGAATCTGAAATAATACAATAATTGAAATTGTAATTGCTGCACAAGTGAATGATATCACTTGTACTGTTTTTTTCACGTCAAATCTTTCTCCAAGATATTTACATAAAGTGACATCAATTGCATACAACAAACCTGAAAAAATTATTAATAAATCACCTGTTACAACACTTCCAAAGCTAAAATTGTTTTGATACAAATTATTTCCTACTGGTATGATCATCATTCCTATAATGATCATGGAGAAAGGTATGCATTCTTTGATTTGTAATCTTTCTTTGAAAACCAACATGGCAATAACTAGAACAAAAATTATTTCACTATTGCTAAATATTGATGCATTAACTGCAGTTGCTGTACTTATTCCATAAAAATATGTGATTAATCCTGCTCCTTCTGCAATCCCAATTAACATCATAAACATTATGTCTCTTCTGGCAAATTTGGAAATAATTTGTGATTTTTTTACTAATGGTGTAATGAATATTCCACAGATAAAATAAACCAAAAATGCCATTACTATTGGATTGATCTCTACTTGGTTGTTTGTCCCATCTAGCATTGGTTTACAAATAACATGAATTAGTGCTGCTAGTGCTGCGGCTAAGATGATAAAGTAATACCCATAATGGGATTTTCTTACAAGATCTAATACACTCATTCCCATATTTGGAAATGTGATGGATCTTTATTACCATTCTCTGGTATGCTTGAAAAATTTGACTCTATCTGTGCCTGGTTTTTCTACTCATCTCCTACTTTGACAATTTCAAATGAGAACCCCTGATTGTTATAATCATCATTGATGATTCTGTACTCGATCTCATTTAATATTGAATTCATTTGTCTTATTATGAAAAAAGGCCAGTTTTTACCAAGATCGTGTTGAATTATGATTTTGATTGTATTGTTTATTGTGATTAATCTAAATTGCACGTTCATGTTTTGACATCGTTTCTTGAATAGATCTAAAATAGACTCTAAATTGACATAGCCATAAAAATAATTCAATGAGTTTTTGAGGTCAGTAGTACTTGTTGTTTCTGCAATTTTTTGTATTTTTTCCTTGGAATTTGAATCCATTAATTCACGAAATGTAGATCTAAACATTGATACCCAACCCATTTCGCTAGCTAATTCATTCCAATTAACTTGTTTTTCTAAAAGATGATTGATCAAAGTATTAAGACTAATCTTTTGATCAATACATTTTTCATGTAATTTATTGCTCAAGTCAGAATCAATTCTAATAGAAACATTGTCTGTTTTTCTAAGGACACCATTTTCTTGCAATGTCACTTTAATCTACCTCATTTCCTATATGCGTATTATTCATTTTTTATATATTTACTTATTTCCATTTTTGGTGATATACATTAGGGTGTTATATTCAAACACTTACTACTTTGTACAATTAACTACATTGTATCTAATTGTATTGTTATGTAATAATTCATGCATGATCCGCAGTATTTCTTGTTCTCAAAAAACTATTTAGTTCGATCTTGTTTTTCAAAATATACTTGGCAAAAATAATACCTTATTTTACATTTTTTAACCAAGTTGTTATTCCTAAAATAACATTCCAATCAGTTTAATACCTATTATTTGTACAATATGTTATTGGAAAACAGTCTAGATAATTTACTGGCCCCATCATTACGTCAAGCAATTGAAGTAAATCTTGGTAAATCAACCTTAAACAAAATTGAACAACGATTAATGGAACGTCATGGCATGGGTATTGCGCAAGCAATCAAAGATTTTCATAAATTTGATAGTGTATTAAGAGAATTTTTTGGAGCCGGTGCTGATGGTTTAGAAACAAAATTCTTACAAAATATTATCGTTCTAAAACAACCAAAGAAGGGAACTGATAACTGGATTACCATTCAAGATCAAACCTTGGCTAAAATATTTCTAGAATCTTTTGCAGACGAAGATAAAAAAGCAATAATTGGGGCTGTTTTAGATGATTCTCTTATAATTGCTGATATTTTGGAACATTGTAAAGTACCTCAAACATCAGGATATAGAAAAATAAATCAACTAATAGATCATGGGTTGCTAATTTCAAATGGATATGCAGTGTCTGCAGATGGCAAAAAAATAAAAAAATATGGAACTATATTTGATAACATAAAAATGGATATAGATAGAAATGCCATTGTAGTTAAAATTCAATTAAAAAACAGTTCATTACACGAAAGTACCATATTGCAAACTATTGGACATTAACAAATAATTTGATTTGCTATTTTCAATTATATGACTTTTTTCCAAATTGTGAATGCATGTCAAATCTTTGAACAAATTTTTTAGATTAAAGTATATTTTTATGTTTGATCAATGCATAAATTACTATCCAATATCCTGCATACCAAAACAAGTTAACTACGTGTCCTAAATCGTATTGACCTAATACTTCCAAATTGTAATACCATGTATCTCCGATTGTATTGCCTAAAATACCAATTACTAGAAGAAGCCATGCTTTACCGATGACACCTTCTTTAAAGATAATTGCACCAATTACTGCAACACTCAATGTTAATGAGGAGGCGTACACAAATATTGCTCCATAATAGAAATCAAAATTTGCTTCAAAACATTCTAATCCAAATTCTGATAACATGGTATATCCTATCAAAATACTAATTGGAAATAATATGAACCATATTTTTGAAATCTTATTTAATTTGGGCGAAAAAAATCTGATGTTTATCATAATGTGAGCTAATATCAATGGATACTGTGCAAAAAAGAAGACATCCGCAATAGATGGGTATGGGTCTATATCTGGAATAAAAAGATCATATGTGAAATATATTATTTCTCCTATGAAAATTGCAAAAAAACCTGCAGCTAAAGCTAAATATGCTTTTTGAAAAACTTTGGTTCCTTTGTATCTAAACGCAACAATAAATCCTATGATTGATGCTATGAGTGGATTAACAAATGAAAATATTGATGCAGTCATCTCCCCATCATTCGTGTTCATAACAAAATTTATGATAATATGAAAAATAATTACTGTTAAAATAATTCCAACGAGTATTTTATAATTAAAGGGGCTTTTGATTTTGTCTGGTACTATTTCAGGCTGTGACATTTGTTTTTTATGAATTAGTGTGTGTTTAATTTGAATTAGCTAATAAAATATACCTTTGAAACATTCTTTTTTGAGTTTAATTTTCATAAAACGTTAGCAATTTCAGGCTCAATTTTCATAAGATGTGAATAATTTATTTTTATACTTGTAAATGGCAATTCTTATTAATCCGTCTAGTTTTCAGATTTTTTATGCCAATAGAAGTCTTTGATGAATATAATTTACGAAAACTTTCAGATGAAGAACGATTTTTAATATGTGAGGATACGTTAAAAAATGAAAAAGATGAATCAAAACGCTGGGATGCTGTATGGCTGATAGGTGAATTGGCTGAAAACAAAGACGCAAATGATCCAATGTTCAATAAAGTGTCTGATGTGATTGAATGGGTTTTAAATAATGATAATAATGGAGTAGTAAAACATGAAGCATGTTTTCAAGTAGCTGCAAGAAATATGCGACAAAAAATTCCAGTCTTGGTGAATACTGCATTACACAACAAAAGTATACTGACACAGCATGAAGCGATTGAATCACTTGGACTAATGCGTGCATTTGAAGCAGAACCGTTAATTCGAAAAGCATTGGATGATCCTAGTAATGATGTGCGAGAAACTGCGGAATTCGTTCTTAAAAGATTTGCACGAATAAAAAATCGCGATGTTGTTTACACGCCATCTGCAATTTTGTGATCTCTAATTTCATTTTATATCCCTCCTAAATTTATATGTACAATTTGTATGTTATAATAAATTAAAATTTAATATTTTTTTATTTAAAATTTTAAAACTATTTGCTTTTTCCGATATAATTTTTTACATCCAGTGTTGTTAATGGTTGGGCTGTCTCCCATAACAGACTACAAAGACTGTGTATGTTACTTACCATTTCTGATGAATTTGTACACAAAGAGAAATCTGATTCTGAATTTGCAGATGTTTGATTTGCAGTTGTAGAATCTGACATTATCATTTGTTTGTCTTTTTGAACTACCATTCTTCCTTTTGATGGAAGCTTACAAATTTTAGTTTCAGATGCATTAAATCTTTTTACGAATGGAATAAGTTTCAAGTTGTCTAGCTCTACTAGTAATCTGACTTTGCCACCTTTCTTTTCACAAATCATGATTTTTTCAGGTATTGCACTGTGATACATTCTAGATATATCTTCAAGTGTTGTTGAAATGTATACTGTGTCTGATGAGTTTTCGATTAATTGGGCAATATCTGCATAAATATTATTTCTCCCCTGGACTACTCTGAATGTTGGTACACTTGTACCTTGTTTTGTAGTAATCTCACTATTGATTTTTTCAACAATTGCTTCTCCACTTTTTTTGATTCTATTTACCTCGTCTTCTTTTTTTCTTAGTGCAATTTTTAATGCATCTTGTGGATCTGCTGCAATGCATAGCTTTGGACTAGAAAGTGTAGTTGAAATAATATTTCTGCTTACTAGCTTGTCTACTGTTCTGTACATTCGTGCTCTGTCTATATCTAGCTCTTTTGCAAGCGCACTTGCTGTGATTGGTCCTGCTCTTAATAGATTAAGGTAAACTTTGGCTTCTAACTCATCAAGATCTAATATTTCTTCTAATTCTGATGCTATGCCACTTATTTGATCTTGATACGACATCATTTTGTTTTCTCTTCTAATTTATTTGCCA
>JAERMO010000158.1 GCA_016844465.1 Nitrosarchaeum sp.
AAAAGGCGCATGGTTCGCACTTGGATATCCATATGACTTCATTGTAACACAAATTTGGTTACCATCGGCAATGTTGCTTGATCTAGCCTATTGGGCCACAAAGAAGAACAAGCACTCCTTGATACTGTTTGGCGGAGTACTAGTAGGAATGTCATTACCAATGTTCAATATGGTAAACCTGATAACAGTAGCAGATCCACTAGAAACGGCCTTCAAATACCCGAGACCCACATTACCACCATACATGACACCAATAGAACCTCAAGTAGGTAAATTCTATAACAGTCCAGTAGCACTGGGTGCAGGTGCAGGTGCAGTTTTGTCGGTTACGTTTACGGCATTAGGTTGTAAACTAAACACTTGGACATACAGATGGATGGCCGCTTGGTCAAAGTGGGATTAAATCTACCCCTTCCTTTTCATTTTATTAACAATGGTTTAGGGTATTCTATACATGATGCTGAAATTTGATTAAAAAATACTGTACATCTTGTGATCTTTTTTTGTCTATTTTGACAATATGTAATATGGTGATAATGATTTGTGAAGCAACAATACGACCAAATTTTAGTTACTCCCAAACCTTTTGTGAAATGGGCAGGAGGAAAAAGACAATTAATTTCAACACTCGATCAAAATCTCCCTGAATCTTTTGGGACATACTATGAGCCATTTCTTGGTGGAGGTGCCCTACTATTTCATATTCTTACCAAAAAAAATAGTCAAAAGTGTAGTGTTTCTGATTTAAACTTTGATCTTGTATTGGCTTATACTGTAATTAGAGATAGACCTGATGCTCTAATAATTTCTCTAAAAAATCATGAGAAAAATTATCAAACAGATTCAGATTCTTACTATTATTCAATTCGTCAAAGTAATCCGAGAAATGAAATTGAAAAAACATCCAGATTAATCTTCCTAAATAGAACTTGTTATAATGGACTTTATCGCGTAAATAGAAAAGGAAAATTCAATGTTCCTCTAGGAAAGTACACCAAGCCAAACATTGTCAATGAAGAAAACATTCGTTCTGTAAGCCACATTCTACAATCAAGTAAAATTTCTATTAATTGTAGGGACTTTGAAGTAGTATTATCTGATGCAAAAAAAGGGGATTTGATATATTTTGATCCTCCTTATCAACCAGTAAGTACGACTGCAAATTTCACAAGCTATACTAACAAAAATTTCACATATGATGATCTAAAGAGGTTGGCAGAACTCTGTTTCGAATTAGATTCCAAAGGCTGCAATGTATTATTATCAAATTCTGATTCTAACGAAGTAGCAGATATATTTTCCAGCAATCCTTGGAACGTCACCAAAATAGAAACAAATAGATCAATTAACTCTAACTCTAAAAAAAGAACCGGTCATTTTGAACTCTTAATAAAAAATTATTAAAGCTCCGAACGGGATCCGAACCCGCGACCTTTACCTTACCAAGGTAACGCTCTACCAGGCTGAGCTATCGAAGCACAAATTTTAGCAACAGAAAATCCTTATAATTCTTGATTATGACCCAAAAGTCTCTAAACTGTTAAATTTCCAATAATTTTCTACCTTTTTGGAGGAGTAATCAAGCCTGGCCAAAGTAAGCACATAGTGCTTTTGGACATGCAGGACTTAAGATCATAAAAATGGGTGATCCTGTCTCTCAGGAGTTCGTGGGTTCAAATCCCACCTCCTCCACTGCTCTTTTTATTTTGGATGTCTGACTCCTTTAGAATTCAAAATTTCGTACACGTCAGGAAGAGAAAACACAAATCCAATATGGACACAATCTTTTTCATCACATAGCTGACAAAACAATTCCCCCTTTTGTACTGCAACCTCTGCGATTCTTCTTGCAAAGGTCTTATCTTTTTGCATCATCTCTTCTAACATGTAAGTTACATAACCTGAAAAACTATTGACACCTTTCATTGCAAGGTTATCTTTATTTTTTTGATATACATCTTGGAACTTGTCATAAACAGTTTCTGAAACAGTTATAGATTTGAATCCAGCTTTCGGCAATTTACTTTCCCTTACCGTACAATAAAGTACTGAAGTATATAATGTTTTATTTTATAGGAGCTGGTACGTTAATGGGACATAATTCTCCTTGTTACCTCTCGGGACATGGATGTAGAAGTCAGTCATGGAAATTTCTTATGAGTTTCTAATACAATATTTTTCATCATCTCAAAAAAATCATTGCAACCTTTAATCAAATCCAAATGACCGATTCTATCAGTATCTATAATTATTGTTGGTAATGGTTCCTCTAATTCTCTTTTTCTACGTTCATTAAATTCATCTAATGCAATTTTCAATGGTTTTTCATCCATCTTTCCTTGTGCCATTAATGTAACCATAGTCACTGGTCTTTCAGGCTCGACATGAGTATTCAAATTTCTTTTATCCCAAAAGATAATCCCAATTGGATCTGCTTTTACTAATTGGAGTTGTATTTGATGCCAAGTATAGAATTCTAATACATTACCACCTTTTTCTTTAGCCATATTTTCAAACTTGGGTAATAATCTTGTATCGTTGTTTGGAATTCCTAAATTGAATTTTTTATTATATTCGGTTAATAAATAATCAAATATGCTACAAGATGCATAAAGAAACGCACTGAAATAATACTGTCTATCTGGAAGTGTATCATGGTATTCTTTGATTTTATCCAAAAAGAATTCTGCCTCGTTTAATTTTTCTTCTGTTGGAGTCACATCGATAATTGTTGTTAGTGTTAGATTATCTTTTTGATGCATTTTGTATTATTGTTTTCCACTTATCTTTTCCCTTAATTTCAATTCCACAAGCTTGAGCTGGTGTCTTGCCGTCTAAAGCCATATGAGGTCTAATGTAATTATGGTAAATTTGAGAACCATCAAAAATCACAGAATCATCTCTTTTGACCCCCCTCATGACTTTCTCTCGATCCCTAAATTCTCCATTAAGTCTCTCCATTTTGTTGTTGTTTCGATCTCCATGTAGTGAAATATGCCTGATATGTATTGCAGATCCT
>JAERMO010000081.1 GCA_016844465.1 Nitrosarchaeum sp.
TCCCAACTCATCGATTACCTCGTTTGGGAGCGTAATGTCGTACCTGAAATACTCCCGATTTAGATCCTTATCCCTTCGAGATAGGACTTTTTTTAGCTTCACAAGTTAGATTGTCGCGTATGTACATAAACTTGTATAAATAAATTATGTACATAATCTTAAATAACTGTTATGTACATAACTAATCATGAAAAAAACACTCTATGACAGGGACGAGCTCAAATTAATTGAAAGACTATGTGATCTTAGGGAAACATATCCTAACATGAAGGTCATGTTGGGAGAAAGACCATTGGTGCTGGGTGGAATTTCTGATGGGGTTTACTCTGCTGAAGTGGAATACTAGCATCACTTCAAAAATTTGAGAATTTGATCAAGCAATGTACAGATTGAAACTTTATCAGATACAACTGTTTATAGTCTAAATGTATAATTTGAATCGAACTGTTATAGGGTTGAAACGTTCCGAGTTCTGTTTGAGCTACACCAGTACCTAAAGTTTGAATCGAACTAATATAGGATTGAAACATTAATGAGGTTGCTGGTGGCAATCTAGATAAAAAAAGTTTGAATCGAACTACGATAGGATTGAAACGTGCTTAGACTAGGGCTTGCTCAAACTTTAGTCGAGTTTGAATCGAACTATTATAGGATTGAAACCCCACTCATAAAGCTTGGCAAGGAGGCACAGATAATGTTTGAATCGAACTATGATAGGATTAACATCCTGATCTACCTTGGTTTAGAAAGCAGCAAATTCAATCCAGATATTATTCCCATATACATAGAATACATCATCAAAAAACAAATCTAGCATTCAAGTCATATTGATCAATGTTTATCTACTTTGATGTCTAATTGACTACCATGAATCCATGTTATATTGTACAAACCGGCCCCAAATATTGTGTTACTTGGAATTACAAAAAGTTACTTCCAAATGTTAACAATTACAGATTTTTCTACGTTGTTTCCTAGAGAATCAATTCCATTTGAATTAATTTTGTAAAGACCTTCTAAAACAGGATCATTATCATTTTTTATTTGGTCCCAAACAAATACAACTTCTTCTCCGGGTTTTAGTATAGTCGATACTTGTGAAACCAGAGGAGAGTACATCATAATGCCAAACAAGCCAGTTATCTTCAAACCATAAGATGGGTCTGAAAAAGTAATCTGGGTTGTTCCAGAATTAACAATAGTTATTTTAATTTCTTCGCCTTTCTTAAAATCAGATTTTTCGGTCACTATAGAAATTGAAGAACCATCTACGAACACCAGTTGATTAGTATTTTTTATTTCATGTAGATAAAATCCAAAAATAAAACCTGCTAAAACCCCAACGCAAATAAAAATTACTAGACTCCTTGCTAACAATTATTCAAGAGTGTTTACTTCGATTTTTTAATCCTTTGGGGAAGGTTTTGTTCTCCATTTCTTTGGATATGTGTTAGGAGCCATAATAATTCGTTTTGTTTCAAATGCATATCCTTTTGTTGCATCACGTATTTCTTCTTCAGACATCAGTGATTCAGCCAAAGCCACCGCTTCACCTTTTTGAGTATAAATTCCTACAATGTCTCCTTTTCTGAGATTGGGAGAGATTTCCAATACACCTGGAATTGCAAGTTGTGCACCATGACACATGGCATCCACTGCAGAATCACGAATCACTACAGATTTTAATTCGCTTAAAGCATATTCAACAGGTTTAATCATTTTCATAAGTTTGGTATCATCTTTTTTTTCTTCCCAAAGTGCAAAAGCATTTGCAAGTTCATGCAAAGTTACCAACCCATCAGACTCATAGAATTGATCGACTCTTGTTCTTCTTAACTCTATCATAGTAGCGCCAGGACCAAGTATCTCTCCTATATCATAGTAAAGTTTTCTAATGTATGTTCCAGCTTCACATAATATACGAGTTAGGAGCAGTCTTTCTTTTTGTTCAAGAAGTTCTAATTCATAGATCGTCCTGGTTCTAGTTTGTCTAAGGACAGAAGAACGTTGGGGAGGTTTTTGGAAAATCTCTCCTCTGAACATATCAAGAATGGTGTCAAGTTTTTCTTTTGAGGGAAGAGAATGTATTCTTCCTAGTGCATGGTATTCTTTTGGACCATAAAGTAATACACCAAGTGCCTTGGTTGCTTCTCCGAGACCTAGAGGCAGTACTCCTGAAACTTGAGGATCAAGAGTTCCACTGTGTCCAATCTTTGGAATTTTTAGGATTCTTTTTGTCCAAGCAACTGTTTCGTGGCTAGTTGGACCTGGAGGCTTGTCCAGAATTATCAAACCATAGTTAAGTAATTGCTCAAGAGTTCTTTTATCATAATATGTTCCGTAAGCGTCATCTGTGATATCCTGATCAATTACAATTAGATTTTGTAGTTGTTTTAGAATCATTGTAATTTCCTCACAGTTTCTTTGGCAATATCAATTACTTGAGTTGCATTAAGATCATCAGTGTCTATTATTTTATCAAATACAGATATGTCATTTCCAAAATCAAAATCATATAATTTCTTGTATAATGCTCTGTTTTTATCATATCTTAATTTTGTTATTTCGTATGCTTCTTGTGAAGGCATATTATCTCTAGTTTGCATTCTTTTTGAACTGCTATCATGAGAACCAGATAACCAAATTTTAATTCCATTTTCAACTAACCATGGAAGAGTATAACTTGTTATGACCATTCCACCATTGTTAAAAAGTTGGATTAATCGATCATCAACTGTCTTATCAAATTCAGAATTAATTTCTCGTTGTCTGAGAAATTTCATCCCATTTTCAGTATCCCACCAATCATCACCAATTGCATCAAATCCTTTTTCTCGTGCCATTTCTTTTAGAATATCTCCTCCGCTGATATATTTCAGGTCAAATTCATTCGCTAGTCCTTTAGCTACAGTTGTTTTTCCTACTGCGGGAGGGCCAGAAATTACAATTGACTTGGTCAACTGAGATCCATTGATGTTTTTGTTAGTTTCATAATGAGGCCGCTGAATGCAATTGAGGATAGAAAGTACCACGCCCAAAGATATAGGCCATTTTCGTTTTGAGCACACACGTGATCTGCCTCCGCAGCTTGAGCCGAAGTACAAGTAAGTTGAAAAAGATCACCAGGAATTATGTTGAGTGAAATTGGAGATAGCGCGACAATGTGTGAGAATAGTACAGGCAAGACAAGATAAAATATCAGAATCAAAGGAACAAATGTAATCATCATTGGTCTCATGTTCATCTGCATCATCTCCATGGACATTTTGTTCATGTAAGATGATTTTTTACTCAACTCATTCATCTTTTCTTGATCTTTTGACCTCATTGCAGACATTCTTTCCTTTTGCCAAGAACGTGTTTCTTTCATTATTCGTTTTAGTTTTGTTTGATCAACCATTTTTTTTCTAACTGCAGCATTAAAGAGATTAAGTAGAATTCCAAAACCAGCTACTGCAAATGCGGTTAGAATTAGACCTTTGACAATTGGATCATCGCTTCCTAATGCACCTTGGCCACCACCACCGCCAAGAAATCCAAAGATATCGTCACCTTCAAGGAATACAGAATCCAAAAATAACAAGATAAAATTAAACACCATTTTACAGTCCTATCGCTCTAATTATTTTATCAGCTGCTTCATCAATCTTTCCTTCCCTGTTAAGTACGTGTTTTACCGGAGAACCTGAAATAACAGCACATGCAGAAATCATCCCAGATTGAGCGGCTAATTCTTTTTTGATATTATCTAGTGATATTTTGTCTCTATTTCTAGTGTCATCTTTCATCCTTCGATTATAAATTTCCTCAGGTAATGCTGAAACAGAAACAAAGTTTGAAGGTTTGATGATTTTTAAAACGTGTTCTGGCAAACCGGGATAATATCCCTCAGAAGAATTAATGAAGGCGTGAGTGTCAATAATTACAATATCATCATTTAAGAGAGCTAGTTTTTCAGCAGCAATTTTTTGGAGGATTTTTTGTTCTAATACTGGAAGTTTTCTCAATTCGTCTCTATCTTTAATGCCTTTTTCTTTTGCAACTTCAAACATAATGGTTCCAAAACTATTAACGCTTACACTCTTGTTCTGATTCTTTAAAATTTCAACTATTTTTTCTAAGAGAGAGGTCTTTCCAACGCCAGGTATTCCTACCACCACAACTTTCTTACTTTCTGCCAAGTAGAGCACCTAGTCGTGGCATTACAACTTCTACTTGTTCTCGTACTAGTTGAGTATAATAGTTGATGAGAATATCCACCATAAGTAAAATTCCAATTCCAGAACCAAAAACACCTAAAACGTCTGACACACCAGCTAAGAGACCCAGAATAATAGATCCAATAATTGTAACAGATGGAATATACTTTGCAAGTAATGCCTCTACAGGTGCATTCGATCTTCTAAATCCAGGAATTTGTACATCCGCATCAAGTAGGTTTTGAGCTGCGCTTTTAGGAGATAAACCTCCCAATTCAACCCATAGCTTGCCAAACAAAACTACGATACCAATCATAAACAGTACGTATCCTATAGCTCTTCCAGGATCCAAAACCGCAACATCTAATCCTCTTGGAGGAGTAATATAGTAAATTATTCCTCCAATTGGAGTTGAAGGACTAGTTGGATCAAATTGGCCTAAAATATTCATAAATGCGTTATTGTTTCGAGGATTGAAATTTGCCCACAACATCTGACCAAGAAATACGGCATTTGCAGTTAGAGCAGATGCCAAAATAACTGGAATGTTAGATACATACATTAGTTTAATTGGATATACTGCTGAAAAACCCCTGTATTTTGTTGAAACGATAGGAATCTCAATTTTCATTCCTTGTGTAAATACTAGAATCAATAGAATTCCTGCAGTTAGAAATATTCCAAAAATACTTGGTAGTGAATTTGAACGGAATAAGACATTGGATAAATCATTATTCATTATGGATTGTCCAATGTATGGAATAATACCGATAGACCCACCATCTCCTGCAGGTAGTGGACTAAATAAACTCCATAAAATTTGTTGAGCTACACCAGCCATAATGAATAAACTAATTCCACTACCAAGACCCCAACCCATATAGTACATAAGGTTCAGGTACACCTGGGCCATAAACTGCCGCAGCATAGACTATAGATTCAGCTATAATTACAACATAGGTTACTAGCTTAGTAGCAGTTTGAAACACTCCACGTTCTTCAGGCTTCTTAAAATCAAACTTTAGAATATCTGAACCTTTGAGTAACTGCATTAAAAGACCGGCTGTGACAATAGGTCCAATTCCTAATTCGACTAAAGTTCCTTGTTGTGATGCAAAAATGACTCGTGCAAATTGTAAAAAGTCGAATGCAGGTACGGTTGCTCCAAATAATGGAGTCTGCCCCATGACCATATAGATTAGCAATGCCAATCCGCACCAAAGTAATCTAGTTTGTAGTGATATCTTTTTTTTTGGTTTTGGTACTTGTGGAATGTAAGGTTCCGCCTTGAAAACTACTTTTCTAATAATATTACTTATGCTGCCCTCAACCATTATCAGATAGCACCTCTCCGCCTACTGCTTTTATTTTCTCTTCTGCTGAGGCAGTAAATCTTGGAACTTTGACGGTATATGCGTTTGATAACTTACCGCCCCCAAGAAGTTTATCATATCCTGCAGTTATGAGATCTACAATTTTCTTTCCTCCTTCTTCTTTACCGAATTTTGAGAATAGATCATCGAGATCTCGTACACTAGTCCATTTTTTTGTGATAATTGGATGAGGTGGGTGAGTAGAATCATGTCCAAAATGATCGGGCATTTCTTTTAGTAAAGTGCTAAAATGATATTTGTGAAGGCCCGATATTCCAAGACCACCTTTATGACCACTTGCACGGTGTTGTCCTATTTGTCCCCATCCCATATGTCGTCCACCCCTAAGTCTTCTTGTTTTTCTTAATCGTGTTGCCATTTTACATCATATTCCTTACTAATGTTCCAAGGTCTTTATTTTGTCCAAGTACACCTTTTTGTCCATATAGTCTTTTTGTACTACGCTTGAATCCATATCTTGGTGGGGATAAAGCAAACCAAGGTTTTAGAAGTTTTATTTTAGAGAGAGTTGCTTTTCCGTCAGCTAGTGCTGATGCAAGTTCCCCAGTACTACTAAATCCAATCTCTTTAAGATCGTCAGCAGTAATTTTTTGATATCCAGATTTTCTTGCTTTTTTATCAATTAGTTCTTTTGCTAAACTAGCATCTAATTCAACCCAAGAGACATAATGCTTTACTTTGTTTAACATTCCTAATGTATTATCTTTAGCAGGTAAAATTGTCGCTCGATATTTTTTATCAAGTTTTAGTAAAGTCATAGTGGTAGTTGCCCAATAAGGAACATCGGCTTGACCTTTAATTCTAACTACAAGATAGGCATTTACCATTTTTTATCAACCCTGACTAAATGTCTGTCTCAGACAGTCCAATATAGCTTTAGAAGTAGAATTCATTGTCGGAGTAGAGCCTTTAGCAGTTGTCCATGCATCCTTAAGTCCAGCTAGTTCCAATAATCGTTTAATTTTACCGCCAGCTACCAAACCCAATCCACGCGGTGCTGGAACTATTTCAATTGTAACACTACCACCTTTACCACGAATTTTAAATGGGACAGAATGTTTTTGATCACATCTACATTCCCAACTGCCACATCCCAGTTTAATAGGACTGACATTAAGAAGAGCCTGATTTGTGGCTTTTTCAATTGCAATTCTCATTTGCTTAGATTTTCCTTGGCCTATTCCCAAGTAACCATTTTCATTTCCGGTTGCAACAATCGCTTTGAATCTAGTAGATTGTCCATTTGAAGTCATTTTTTGAATAATCCCAACATCGACAACTTCACTTTTCAAATCAGGGAGTAGCTTTTTAATTATACCTGCTTCTTGAATTCTTAAACCATCTTGAATAATTTCTTCAATAGAAGTAATTTCTCCAGATGCTACTCTTTTTCCTAAAATTGTTTTTGGAATCCAAGCTTCTACTTCAGGTTCTCTTCTTGGTCGTCTAGATTGTGCACCAGGTTTACCTCCCCCATAAATTTTTTGGTCACCAGGTCTGCCCTGACCACCAGGTCTGCCCTGACCACCAGGTCTGCCCTGGACCACCAGGTTTACCTTGTGTTGTTTGACTCATTTCTATTTGACCTCATTGTCAATAGCCGACTTAATTTTTGAAATATCATTTTTTACAGTGAGGTGATCTCCGTTAATTCTATCATCTGGTGGAAATGTTTCCAAATCTGCAGGAACTTTTACTCCCGCATCAACTACACCTTTTAGTGCGGCTGCAACTCGTTGAGTGTATTTTCTAGTGCCAGTATACAAAATAGCATCTTTGGCACCTTTACCAATAGCTTTCTTTCCTGCTAGATATCCAGTCAGATATGCTGCAGGTACACTTTTTCTTGAACCCTTCCATCCTTTTTCAAGTAAATATCGGGAATGTGCTGAGGCAATAACTTTGTCACCGGTCATACCTGGCTTTAAAACTTGAACTTGAGTATTCTCATTAGTAATATTGACTGTAATGAAGTCACGCTTACCCATTAACATGGTTCCACGTTTTTTGTAATTAGTCTTTTCATTTCTTAATCTTCTTAATATGTTGGAATAGGCCATCTATAGAAAACGAGTTTGAAACTGCTCTTATATACGTTAAGCGCGAATTAGAGAAGCAAGTAAAGCTTTTTGAGTATGAAGTCTGTTTTCTGCTTCATCCCAAACAACTGATTGAGGACCATCAATTACGGAAGACGTAACTTCACTTTCTCTTTTTGCGGGAAGACAATGCATGAAGATTGCATCACTCTGAGCATTATTCATTAAAGTTTGGTTGATCTGATATTTTGGCAGGAATTTATTGATTCGTTTTGAATCAATATTATGAATTGAAGAATATGTGTCAGTGACTACGACATCGGCATTTTTAATTGCATTTACAGGATCTGTTGTTAAATTAATATCAATAAATTTTTTAGATTCATGAATAACGGTTTTATCTGGCTCGAACCCTTTTGGGGTAGCAATTGATATTTTAACGCCAGATAAAGCACATCCGTAAATCATTGAATTACATACATTGTTTCCATCCCCTATCCATGCAATTTTTAATCCTTTGAAATTTTTCTTCTTTTCTTTAATTGTCATAAAATCTGCTAAAATTTGACAGGGGTGAAAAGAATTTGATAGTCCATTTATGACAGGTATGCTTGCATATTCAGATAGTTTCTCTAATAGATTATGATCATAAACGCGTGCCATGATACAATCAGTAAAACGTGAAAGAGTTCTTGCAGTATCTTCTATTGATTCTCCTCGTGATAGTTGCATATCATTCGATGAAAGATTTATCGCATGTCCCCCTAATTGATACATACCAGTTTCAAAACTCACTCTTGTACGGGTGGATGGTTTTTGAAAAATCATAGTTAATGTTTTGTTTTTCAGTACGGGTTTGTTTACATTTCTTTTTAGCTCTTTTTTTAGGATAATAGAGTAGTCAATTAATTGAACAAATTCTTTTGGAGTCAATTCCGCTAAAGTGAGTAGATTTTTTGTTTTGAGTTTCATTTCTTAAAGAATCCAAATACTCCTCGTTTCTTTTTAGATTTTTCTTCTTTATCTTGTTTTTGTTCCTCCTCTTTAATTTCTTCTTTTTTAGACAAACCTTCCACTATTACATCCTGTTTTATTTTCTTATCAATTTTGGAGTCTTCGAATTTTGGGCGTCCCTGATTGATCCAATTACGAATTTTTGTACCAAGTTTAACTGCTTCAACATCATTTTCGGGTGGAGAAATATCATATAATTGAGAATAATTGAAAATGTCAGCATCATCAATTCCTGCAAACGGATCATCGGTTGAAGATTCAAGGTCTGGTGTTAGTTTAGGTTCTGGTGTTAGTTTAGGTTCTGGTGTTAGTTTAGGTTCTGGTGTTAGTTTAGG
>JAERMO010000082.1 GCA_016844465.1 Nitrosarchaeum sp.
TTATGGAGATAGATTTGATTGAATAAAATGGAAACTATGACAGGTGCCAGAGCATTGATGGTTGCTATGGAAAAAGAAGGTGTCAAAGAAGTATTTGGCCTACCCGGAGGTGCAAATCTTCCAATGTATGATGAATTTGCTAGATGTAATATTAGACACATTTTGGTTAGACATGAGCAATCTGCAGCACATATGGCAGATGGATTTGGGCGAGTCAGCAGAAAACCGGGTGTATGTTTTGCTACGTCTGGACCTGGTGCTACTAACATTTTGACTGGGATTGCCACTGCACAAGCTGACTCTTCTCCCATGATTGCAGTTACTGGTCAAGTTCCAGTGGCGATGATCGGAAAAGACGCATTTCAGGAAAGTGATATTATAGGTATGTCCAACCCCGTTGTAAAATATGCATTTCAACCCAGATCTCCTGATGAAATTCCTGGAGTAGTTAGAAAAGGATTTTACATTGCCGAAACTGGTAGACCTGGACCTGTTCTTATTGACATTCCAAAAGATGTACAACAAAAAGAAGCACTAATGATTTTCCCAGATGAATTTAAAATTCGTGGTTATCATCCATGGACTGATCCTGACATTGTACATATTGAAAGAGCAATTGAGATGTTACTTAGTGCAGAAAGACCAATCATCTTGGCTGGGGGTGGAACAATTATCTCATCTGCATTTGCAGAACTTCAATCTATAGCCGAATTACTCATGATTCCTGTAGTGACCACTTTCAAAGGAAAAGGCGCATTTCCAGAGAATCACCCATTGTCATTGGGGCCAATTGGAATGCATGGTCACGCAGAGGCAAACAAGATGATGACTGAAGCTGATTGTGTATTGGCAATAGGAACAAGGTTTTCTGATAGATCTGTTGGAACCTTTGAAGCATTTGAAAAGAGACTTAAAATTATTCATATGGATGTAGATCCAGCGGAGATTGGTAAAAATCAGACAACATCTGTTGCAGTAGTTGGTGACGTACGCGCATCACTTAGAATCATGGTGAAGATGCTTATGCAAAAAGTAACCAAAAGAAATGAAGAAAGTACTTGGATTAAACATGTAAAAGAAACTAAGGCATATTGGAAAGAAAACTTGAAACTACATCCAGGTGAAATGGGTGCTGCAAAAATCTTGAGAAAACTCAGAGAAGTATTGCCCCATGAATCGATTGTAACTACTGAAGTAGGCCAACATCAAATGTGGGCATCGCTCTTTTATGATGTGATTCAACCTGGCACGTTCTTTAGTTCTACTGGACTTGGAACTATGGGATGGGGGTTTCCAGCAGCAATAGGTGCAAAAGTTGCAAGACCGAATGTTCCTGTAGTGGACATTGCAGGAGATGGAAGTTTTAGCATGACCGAAAACTCTCTTGCAACAGCAGTTTTGGAAGATATCCCGGTGATTGTATTTCTTTTGAACAACTTTACATTAGGAATGGTTGCACAATGGCAAAGAACTTTCTATAATAGAAGAATGATAGGAGTTGATCAAGGAAAATGCCCAGATTATGTAAAATTAGCTGAATCATACGGAGCCCAAGGAATACGTGCTCAGTCAATGGATGAACTTGATAAGGCAATCAAAACAGCATTGAATAGTGACGTTGCAACCGTGATTGACATTCCAATTGATCCTGAAGAAGATGTATTGCCGTTTGTAGCCCCTGGAACTTCTCTTGCGGATATGATTTTACCTTCATAGTGATTATCATGTGGGCTATTCTTACTCTTTTAGTTGAAAATAAACCTGGAATATTGTTTAAGGTTACTCATCTTTTTAGATCCAGAAATTTCAATATTGACAGTATTGCTGTGGGCGTAACTGACAATCCAGAATATTCAAGGATGACTATTACCACATATGGTGATGAAAAACAAGTTGAACAAATAGTGAAGCAACTCGATAAAATGATTGATACCATCGAAGTAAAACACTTGGATGAACACAAAACAGTATATCGAGAACTAAGTATTTTTAAGATTAAACTAAGTAATGCTAATGATAGCATGGAGGTAAACAAATTAGCCAATGCATATGGAGGTAAAATACACGATGTTAGAAAGGAATCAATAATGGTAGAGTTAACTGCCACTCCTGATCAAATCCGAGCCTTTGAGGAATTGGCAAAACCATTTGGAATCATTGAAGTTGCAAGAACGGGGGTTGCAGCTTTACAACGGAGTGGAGCATGAGAATTAGAATCTTTGATACAACACTAAGGGACGGTGAGCAGACACCTGGTATCTCACTATCTCCAGATCAAAAACTTGTCATTGCAAAAAAACTCGATGAACTTGGTGTAGATGTAATTGAAGCTGGATTTCCAGTAATTTCTGAAGGTGAATTTAAAGCTGTTAAGATGATTACAAGCGAGGGACTATCTAAAAGATATTGACGCGGCAGTTGACGCAGGATTAAATTACATCCATACTTTCATTGCTACTTCTGATATACACTTAGAGTATAAACTCAAAATGACCCGAGAGCAAGCACTTGAAAAAGCAATTGAAGCAGTAGAATATGGTAAATCACGAGGATTACAGGTTGAATTTTCAGCAGAGGATGCAACCAGAACTGATAGGCCTTTTCTTAAACGGGTATTTGGTGAAGTTGCAAAGGCAGGTGCTGACAGAATAGATATTCCTGACACTGTTGGATATTCCACACCTGAATATTTTGCAGAAATTACTAGAGATGCAATTGAAGCTACAAAACTCCCAATCAGTGTTCATTGTCACAATGACTTTGGTTTGGCGGTTGCAAATTCATTATCTGGAATAAGGGCAGGTGCCCAATGCGCACATGTTACAATTAATGGGATTGGAGAGCGAGCTGGAAATGCAGCATTAGAAGAATTTGTAATGGCGTTGAAATGTTTGCAGTACGATAAAAAATATGAGACTGGTATAAAATCAGAATTACTTTATGAGACCTCGCGATTTGTCTCAAAAACTGTTGGTATTCAAGTTCAACCAAACAAAGCTATTGTTGGGGATAATGCATTTGGCCACGAGTCTGGAATTCACACTCATGGTGTGTTGAGTAATCCGTTAACTTACGAACCTATCAGTCCTGAATTAGTTGGACGGAAAAGATGGCTTCAAGTAGGAAAACATGCTGGAATCCATGGGATGAATGCAATGCTTGCAGAATATGGAATTAAACCAACTGATATTCAATCAAAACAGATTCTTGATAAAGTAAAAAATCTTGGTGACCAGGGAAAACAAGTAACCGATGTAGAATTACTTTCTATTGCAAGTAATATTTTAGGAGAAAAAGGAATCAAACGAATTGTTCAACTAACTGGATTTTCAGTATCTACAGGAATTGGAACTATGCCTTATGCATTTGTAAAATTAAATATTGATGGTAAAGACTTTATCGGAACTGATTACGGTGTTGGACCAGTTGATGCTGCACTAAATGCAATTCAAAAAATCACTGGACAAATTTCTGAACTTAAAATCAAAGACTATGGACTAGCTTCGATTTCTGGCGGCTCTACTGCATTGTGTGAGGTAACAATTAGAGTGGAAGATGGCCAAGGAAATAGTGTATCTGCAAAATCAATAGGTGAAGATATTGTCACTACCAGTGTTCAGGCTGTAATTGATGGTATCAACAGAATAATGCTCAAAAAAATGCTTAACCAAAAAAAAATTCAAAATTGATTTTTCTACTAAATTTTATTCCTAAATTGCATCAGCCCCCCGTTTTCCAGTAGATAGATCCACTGCATCTTCAACGTTTGTAATGAATATTTTCCCAAATGCTTCTATGTCCTTGTTTTGAACTAGATCTAGAATTGCTTTTACGATATTCTCTACCTTATCATCATTTACAATAGTGTAAATCAAATTTCTAGAATTGAAAACAGCCACAAATTTTGCAGACCCTCTTAATCCTCTTACTAGTGGTAGATCTGATTGTCCTTTACCACGTACTTGTTCCACTGTTATTCCTCCTACCCCTATTCTTTCTAGAGTATCTAAAATTGGCTTCATATACTCATTTTTAGTGTGTATTTCAATTTTCTTCATCTAATTTCATACCCTGTTGATTATGATAAATACCTTCTAACACATTTAAAATATTTCACAATTCAAAAAAACTAATGATTTAAAATCACCTTGTTGTAAAGTTGTCCATGTATAAAATATCCTTAATTACAGGAGATGGTATAGGCCCCGAACTTTCTGATTCTGCAGTATCTGTACTAAATACTATTTCTGATAGACATGATTTGAAATTTGATATTACAAAATTAAAGGCAGGCGACGCAGCATTAAAAGAAACTGGGAAGGCACTTCCTGATGAAACCCTATCTACAATAAAAAAGTCCGATGCTTGCTTAAAGGCACCAGTTGGAGAGAGTGCAGCTGATGTAATCGTTGTATTGAGACAAATGTTGGATCTTTATGCAAACATTAGACCTGCAAAATCATATCCTCACATGCCTGCATTAAGGGATGACATTGATATGGTAATTGTTAGAGAAAATACTGAGGATCTTTATGGCGGTAAAGAATTCAGTTTGGGGGATTCAGCTGTTGCATTGAGAATAATTTCTGAGAAGGCATCAAAGAGAATTGCAAAATATGCATTTGAAACTGCAGCACAACGTAATTTAATGAGAAAAGTAACATGTGTTCATAAATCAAATGTGATGCGAATCACTGACGGATTATTTGTAAAATCTTGCATTGAAGTATCAAGAAATTATCCTGATATTTTATTTGAACAAATGTATGTTGATGCATGTGCAATGAATCTTATTCGTCAACCTGAACAATTCGATGTTATTGTTACTACTAATTTGTTTGGTGATATTTTATCTGATGAATCCTCACAGGTTGTGGGTGGATTGGGGATGGCACCGGCTGCAAACATTGGTGATAATTTTGCTTTATTTGAGCCTGTTCATGGAGCTGCATTTGATATTGCTGGGAAAAACATTGCAAACCCCTCATCATTTCTATTGTCAATTAAAATGATGCTTGATTGGCTTGGGAAAAAACATGATGATACAAGATGCATCGCAGTTGGCAAAAAATTAGAATCTACAATATTTGATCTAGTAAAACAAGGTGTAAAAACTAAGGACATCGGTGGTGAAAAATCCACATCTGAATTTACTAGAGAAATTACTATTAGGCTCTAAAAATGTATCCTCATCACACATGTAAATATTTTGCGATATTGTCAAAATAATGATCAAAAATAAAAATTAAAGATCTATCTCTGATTTACACTGCTTGATAAATTTATATCACTACTATCTGAGAAAGAACATTTCAACCCGGTTGATTTTTTTAACAACCACAAGTTATGACATGCGCATTTTTTACATAATCGCTTGAATTGTTTTATGTATTTTTCAATCACTTCCATCTTTTTGCTTTTTAAAAAATTATCAATTTATATAAATTGTTAATTCAAAGGTATCTTGATGACTGTTTGTTGCATTTGTAAAATAAATCAGGGTACATTGACAATCACAGATGGCAATCCAAAATACAAGGGAAAAGCGATTTGCAAGGAGTGTCACGAATATCGAAAACTCTTAAAGGAAACAAAGTAGTTACATTGGTTCTTTGTTTTTATTTTTATTTACCCACTCTTCATACATTTTGATTAGATCATCTACGTCTTTTCCACTTTCAGAATAAGTGACTATCACACCAAACGTTCCTTTGGTATCATGCCCTCTTGCAAAATACCCCCAAAATGAATCTGGTAATTTCTGAAAACTATTGGAATCATGTGAAACTCCGATTAAATTATTTCCTACTACTTCCACTACTTTTTTTGCATCTGCTTGGTCTATCATAATATAATGTAATTTATCTTGGAATAAAAATCTGAATTCATTTATGGGCTCAGCCTGTCTGGGTCTCTTGGATATAGTACTACCTCTCTTACATTGTCTATCCCAATGAGTGTAGTCATTAGCCTTTCCAATCCCATTCCCCAACCTGAATGTGGCGGCATTCCCCAATCAAATGTTTGTAGGTGATCTGCAAATTGTGTTGGATCAAGACCTTGCTCTTTGAGTCTGTTTTTTAACGTCTCTGGATTGTGCAATCTTGTTCCTCCAGATGATAGCTCTAGAAAACCAAATTGGAGATCAAATGAGCGTGATAACGTAGGGTCCTCTTCTTTTTCTCTAATGTAAAATGGTTTCAGCTTCATTGGCCAATCAGTTAAAAAATAAAATCCAGGATGGTTATTCCCAATTATTCTCAAATGAGAATCTAACAAGTCATCTCCAAACTCTATCTTTTCTCCTTCTTTTTTTAGTTCATCTATTAATTGCGTGTATGTTATTCTCTCAAAAGGCGAAGTTGGAATTTGAATTGTATGGCCTATTGCATCCTGCTCTTTTTTACAATTCTCTGATGTATCCTTGTATACTTTCATAACGAGTGATTCTAAAATACCCATTACGTCATTATAATCCATAAATGCGGCTTCTATATCCACACTTGTAAATTCACTAAGATGGCGACCTGTGTGAGAATTCTCAGCCCTGTAGAAATTAGAGATCTCATAAACTCTTTCTAGGCCTATGGTCATTTGTTCTTTGTATAGTTGTGGACTCTGGGCAAGATAGGCTGTTTTTCCAAAATAGTTTAGAGAAAATAAATTTGCTCCTCCTTCACTTGCACTGCCTATTATTTTTGGAGTTGTAATCTCTATGAATTTTTTTTCTGATAATGTTTTACGGAGGGATTCTAATACGTAATGTCGGAGCTTAAAAATTGACGCTGTTTTTTGATTCCTCATGTCTAGAGCACGGTGATTTAACCGTGTGTCTATGTTACTTTCCAATCTTCCAATAGGATCAATAGGTAATGGATGTACTGCTTTTGCCAAAACATCTATCTCGTCTGCTTTAATTTCAAAATTAAAATCTCTGGCTTTTGTTTCTTGTACAATTCCCCTTACACTAATTACACTTTGACGATTTAGTTCTTCTAGATTGTCATTTAATTCACCTTTTACTATGATTTGAGAAATTCCTGAAACATCACGTAAAGTGATAAATGTCATCTTTCCTAATTTTCGAATATCTTCAATCCACCCCCCTAACACCACTTCTTTTCCTATAATGTCTGAGCTTAATTCTGAAATATTATGAGTTTTTACAAATCCCATCCATTCTCACGTTCTTTTCTCTTCAAAATCTATCTCAATGTCAAGGTTTCGGGCATTTTTGACAATCTGGATCACCTTGTTTGTGTCAATTGGAAATTTATTAGTCCATTTACCAGAAACCACTGCCTTTGTTTTTTGTCCTTCTCCTGGAGCCCAGACAGAATTAATTGACAAAATTTTTGTCGGAAAAAA
>JAERMO010000020.1 GCA_016844465.1 Nitrosarchaeum sp.
CTAAATTCAGGATCACTATACTGAAAATCGCCTAGTGGTGGAACTTTTGATGTTTGTTCTTCTGTGGCAGGACCCATTACAACTGCCCAACCGCTATTGAATTTTGGGGGCACTAGATTAATCTCATCAAAATTTTCAGGCCCGTTTTCAGTATCCCACATGTTTCCAGTTATTGGATCTATTGATAAACCAAAACTGTTTCGAATTCCTATAGCATAATAGTGCGATAAAGGATCTTGGGCCAATTTTGGTTGTATCACCTTGTCATCTAATCCAACACGTACTATTACACCACTATCGTCGATCTCCCCTTTCTCATAGTTTTGCAGAATTGTAAATTCATTTTTGGTATCTGGTCTTCCTCCTCCCATTTGATCGCCTATTACAACGTAGACAATCCCTTCCTTATTTACTGTAATTCCGCCCCCGTTGTGCCAAGATGATTCACTTGAAAGTGTATTTACCAAAATCGGGTTGTTTAGAGTATTATCATCCCATGTGTATCTATAAACATTATTGGCAAACGTCTGTCCTCCATCTTTTTCAGATTCAGTAAAATAAAGATAAACTGACGAGTCTACAACAGCTATTCCCAACAGGCCAGACTCATTATTGGTACCAACTTCAACATCAAGAACTGGCTCAGGTTGAAGAATTCCTTCTCTTACAAGTCTGACCTTTCCTTGATTTTTTTCAAGAACCAGCAGATCATTTCCAATAAAGGCCATTTGGGTTGGCTGATTTAATCCGGTTACATATTCTTCAACTTTGAAATTGTCATCACGAATCTGTGCGTTTAATGGCACGCCAATATTTCGTTCTGTTGTACGGGTAAATTCCTGTCCAAAATCCCTTAACGATCTTATTGGTTCTAACACTTCATGAGGTAACAAATAGGGTGCCTTGTATGCAATCGCGCCAAAAACCAAAATAGGTATTATAATAAAAAGAATGATTATTTTCTTATTCACGATACTAGTCTTATTTATTCTAGATATTTAGGTTATACTTCGCATTCTCTAAAAAGCTAAGGATTTCAGAAGAAGCACTTCCAGGATTTGCAAGATATAGTTTCAAAAATTCGTTACCTTTTTCTATTAAATTATTTTTCATATCGGGGTTTTTATAAAACAATTGAATCCAGGATTCTAGTTCATCAGATTTAATTTGTGGACAAAAATTAAAAACCTCTGGCTTGCCAAAATGATCTCTTATTGGTATAGAGATGACAGGTTTTTTCATTGCTTGTGCCTCCAAAATTACAGTACTCATATCTGTGACAATTACTAAGGAACTGGATTTTATTAGTGGTTGAATATCACCCGAATGGAATACTTGGATCTTTGGATTAATTTGCTTGGCGATTACATCTTCCATTGCATGTTTTTGAGGATGTGTTTTGATGATCAAATGTTTTTTTTGATTGGAAATAACCTGACAAATTTTTGCAATGGTATCATGATATTGATTTTGTTGATTAACTGTCAAATCTAAAGGTCGATTAAACGCATAAGGATCCGCTGCTAATAAAACGTAACCAGAATAAGAATATTCTGAAATTTTACTATCAAAGATTTTATCAAAAAATATACTGCCCATGCTTTTAACTTTATTAGATTTAATTCCATTATTTATCAGATAGTTTTTAAAACTATCACCATACGAAATAAAAAAATCAGAGTTTTTTGGAATGATTCTTTGAAAGGAAGTTTCAGAAATCATTTGTGGAGAATCGTAATAAAGACCGTGCTGAAGTTGAAAAACGGGTATTTGTTGTTTTTTTGCAAAATGAAGTATTATTTGTTCAATCATCTCAGCTTCATTAAAGATTAGGACTTTAGAAAAACAGTATTTCCGAAATAGTTGTTTTGCTAGTTCTATCTCTTTGGCAGCCTCAAAAAAACCTCTTTTGTATAATCTAATAAAAAGTGGCTTTAATGCATTCCAAAAAGATACCTTGTTAATTGAGAAATGGTTAGCTAAGACATTTTCGTAAGAAAGAATAGAATTCAATTTAGTTTCAAAAATTTGCTGATTTAGTTTTATTCTAGTCATAATTTCTTTATTTAGAAGATTTGATTCGTTTTCCATTATGCAATTTGAATTCTTTATAATATTGAAGGTCCTTTTATTCCAAATTGATGGAACAGTCCGATCATATTTTATTATGTTCAGGTGAAATTTAGAACTTGCTAAAAGAAAATTTTCATTTTTTAAAGTGGTAAAGTCCACTAGCAAAATTGCTTTATCATCAGTTCTAATTTTTTTATTTAATAGGAAATTCTTAACACCTTTATCAAATATTGTTTGAATCATTGAAACATGTTCTGAATTTAGTTTCAAGGTAAAAATTTTTGGACCAATTTTTATTGGAACTTCTACAGAAGAATATATGGATCTATTTTTATTTTTAGTTTTGATTACATTAACATTTTTAGTATAGGTGGAAATAATTTCATGAACAGATTCAGACACTATAAAAGTATTGTTGGGATATAATGTTATAATTTTTGAAATTTCTAGGAACATTTTTAAAAATGATGTTAACACATTCTGGAATTCTATATAAAATAATTCACCTAAGTTAATACTTTCTTCTAAAATAATTGTTGAAAACTCAGATAGGGTGTACCAGTTTACAAAATGATATATTTGACTTTCAAGTTTTTGTAATTCTTCAATATGAATAAAATCATCAGAAATTTTGTGACGAATTTTTTTATTAAATAATTCAATATGAGAAAAATAATCAAGTGTTATAATTTCATGATTTGTGTTATAATTCATATTTGCTATTGAAATTGTAGAGTCTACCAAAATAATTTGAGATTTAGATGATGTCAATAGTGAGATTGTCAATCGTGATTTAATAAAACCTTTTTAATAAATTATTTATCAATAATACAAACAAGTCAAGCTATATTTTTTGACTGAATTTAGATAATGTTAATAGCAAGATTGTCAATCGTGATTTAATAAAGTGATAATTTGAAAGCAGTGATTTTAGCAGGAGGTTTGGGAACTAGATTAAGTGAAGAGACACTTTTAAGACCAAAACCTCTTATCGAAATAGGAGGAATGCCAATTTTATGGCATTTAATGAAAATATACTCACATTATGGTATCAATGATTTTGTGATTTGTTGCGGTTATAAGGGATATATGATAAAAGAATACTTCGCAAATTATTCTCTCCATATGTCTGATGTAACATTTGATTTGAAACAAAATAGCATGAATGTTCATCTTAAATCAGTTGAGCCTTGGAAAGTAACATTAGTAGATACAGGCATAGAGACAATGACAGGGGGGAGATTAAAAAAAATTAAAGATTATTTGGATGATGAAACATTTTGTTTCACTTATGGGGATGGTTTAAGTGATATCAGCATTAATGAATTAATTAATTTTCATAAAAAACAAAAAACTCTTGCTACAGTTACTGCTGTTAGACCACCAGGTAGATTTGGCTCAATGAAAGTTAACGAAAACATGGTAACAAAATTTCAAGAGAAACCTTTAGGAGATGGAAATTGGATTAATGGGGGATTTTTTGTTTTAGAACCAAGAGTTATTGATTATATTCATGACGATAATACCAGTTGGGAATTAGAACCTTTAGAAAAATTGGTACAAGAAAATCAACTTTCTGCATTTGAACACAATGGTTTTTGGCAACCTGTAGATACTTTAAGAGAGAAAAATCAATTGGAAGAAATGTGGAATAGTAATTCAGCGTATTGGAAGATTTGGTAATGAATCCAAGTTTTTGGAAAGGAAAAAAAATTCTAATCACGGGTCATACAGGGTTTAAAGGTAGTTGGTTATCATTATGGTTACAACATTTAGGATCAGATCTTGTTGGATTTTCTAATTCAATTCCTACAAATCCAAGTTTATTTGAAGATGCTAAAAATGAAAACTTTATGACATCAATTAAAGGAGACATACGAAATTATAATGAATTGAAACAGGTATTTCTAAAATTTGAGCCAGAAATTATTTTTCATCTTGCTGCACAGTCATTAGTACATCATTCTTATGAAAATCCTTCAGAAACATATGCAACTAATGTAATGGGAACTGTTAATTTATTAGAAATTGTAAGAGAAACAAAAATTCCAAAAGTAGTAATTAATGTAACTAGTGATAAATGTTACAAAAATATTGATTCGTTAAAAGGTAATGTAGAATCAGATGCTTTAGGGGGCTATGATCCATATAGTAGTAGTAAAGCATGTGCAGAATTAGTAATTGATTCGTATAGAAATTCTTTTTTTAATATTTCAGAATTTGAGAAACATAATATTGCAATTTCATCAGTACGTGCAGGTAATGTTATTGGTGGTGGAGATTGGGCAGAAAATCGATTAATTCCAGATATTATGAGAGGAATTCAGAACAAAAATGAAATAAAAATTAGAAATCCCAAAGCCATACGTCCTTGGCAATATGTACTAGATCCTCTTAACGGATACTTAATTCTAGGAGAAAAATTATGGGATAATGGTGCAAAATTTTCAGAGGCATGGAATTTTGGTCCAACAGAAGAAGAACCAAAAACTGTTTCCTGGATATTTGAAAAAATTCAGCAATACTTAGGATTAGAAATAAAATTGATAGTGGAAGACAAAAAATTTAAGCATGAATCTGGCATATTGATCTTAAACAGTGACAAAGCAAAAACAAGATTAGGATGGAGAAGTAAAATTGATATCAATATGGGAATTAAATTTGTTGTTGAGTGGTATAAACAACATCAACAAAAAAATGATATGAGGAAAATTAGTTTAGAACAAATTAGAATGTTTGAAGAATTGAATTAGATATGCAACGAAGTAAATGCCGTTTCTGCCACATGAAGCTAAAAGAAAATTTTGCAGATTTAGGACAATCCCCATTCTCTAATTCATTTTTGAAAAAAAAAGATTTGAAGAAAAAAGAAAAAAAATTTCCTCTACATGTATATGTATGTACTAATTGCTTATTAGTACAATTAGAAGAATTTCAAACACCAAAAAATATCTTTTCAGAATATGCATATTTTTCATCATATTCAAAAACATGGCTAAAACACGTCGAAGATTATGTAGGAATGATGATAAAAAAATATAATTATGATAAAAATAGTAATATTGTAGAAATTGCTAGTAATGATGGATATTTACTTCAATATTTTCTTAAGAAAAAGATTTCTGTTTTAGGAATAGAACCAGCAAAAAATATAGCAAAAATAGCAAGGAAAAAAGGCATCCCAACTGTTACAAAATTTTTTGGTATAGAAACTGCAAAAGAATTAGCAACTAGGAATAAAAAAGCAGATTTGTTAATAGGAAATAATGTATTAGCTCATGTTCCAGATCTGAATGATTTTATTTCTGGATTAAGAATTTTATTAAAATCTAAAGGAATTATTACATTGGAGTTTCCACACATTTTAAAATTAATACAAAAAAATCAATTTGATACAATTTATCATGAACATTTTTCATACTTTTCTCTGTTAGCACTTAAGAAAATTTTTTCATTTCATAATCTGGTTATTTTTGATGTGGATAAATTATCTACACATGGAGGATCATTACGAATCTATGTTAAGCATAAAGAAGATAAAACAAAAAAAAATAGTTCAAAAATTCATTCTTTGATTAAAGAAGAAAAACAGATGGGATTGGATAAAATTTCAACGTATAGAAATTTCCAAGAAAAAATAATTAAACTTCAAAATAACATTCAAAAATTCTTTTTTGATGCAAAGAAGAAAAATAATATCGTTGTAGGATATGGTGCACCAGCAAAAGGAAATACATTATTGAATTTTTGTAAAATTGATACAAAATTTATCAAATACACTGTTGATAAAAATCCCTACAAACAAGGTTTATTTCTTCCAGGCTCACATATTCCCATTAAAAAACCAGAAAAAATTCATGAAACAAAACCTGATTATGTGTTCATTCTTCCCTGGAATTTAAAAGATGAAATAATTAAAGAAATAGAATATGTGAGAAAATGGGGCTGCAAATTTGTTATTCCAATTCCAAAAATTAGCATTAAATAAAAAAATATACTCAAGATAAGAAGAATTATTTGTAATTAAGAATAGGAAATAATTATGTATAATAATAGAAATGTTTTTGCAGTAATTCTTGCTAGAGGTGGTTCAAAGGATGTTCCAAGAAAAAATGTATTGATGATCGCAGGTAAACCTCTAATTGCACATAGTATAGATGTTGCAAAAAAAACTAAGTATATTGATGAAGTATTTGTGTCAACTGAAGATAGGGAAATAAAACAAATATCAACTAATTACGGAGCTATCGTAATAGACCGACCTTCTAATTTAGCAACTGATGATGCTAAATTCTTAGATGCATTAAAACATCTAATTAATTCTATACCACAAATAAAAAATCAAAATCCAATAATTGTAATGTTATTTGCTCCAGCTCCAATTAGAAAAATCTCCGATATTGAAAAATGTATAGAAATGTTAGATGAAAATGTAGATTGTGTTGTTAGTTTAAGTGAAGTTAAAAAACATCCTTATAGGATGTTAGTGAAGAAAAATGACGGTTATTTAGATTTTTATGAAAAAGAGCAGATTATTTCAACACGACAAAAAACTCAACCGTTGTATGTCAATGGATCAATTTGTGTAACAAGTAGTAATTTTTTAAAAAAACAAAAATTCCTTGTATATGGAGGAAGAATTAAGGGATTACTAATGGATGAAAAACATTCAATGGATATAGATACTAAACTAGATTTTGAAATTTGTAAATATATTATGGAATCAGATAATGATATCTGAGAAATTAGGTAGTAATAGGCTTATTTTCTAAAATCTTAATAGATCTAGGATCAGATTTGAATTTTCTTTGTGATCTTCCCCACCATATTGCTTCAAAGCCCCATTTTACATAATCATTTTCCTGAACTGGATTTTTAAAGAAATATGATATTTCTTGATTTTTTAATGGTGAATCAGATTGGAAAAATTCATGCCAATAATTCTTAAAGGTCATTTGTTTAATTTCTCGAGTATCATCTCTAGTTGTTAAAAGAAATATTTGGAAATTTACAAGATCAGTTTGAAGTTCTGAATCTGTTTTTAATTGATTTTTTTTCTCAAAGAAATTTAGAAAGTGTAAGATTTCATTTTTTAAATCATTACCATTTTCTACAAGATGTAACCAAGTTCCTTCTTCAATTGCCCAAAAAATCTCTCCCAAATTCTCATCAAAATAACTCCATCCTTTTCCAGCAATTCCGTTTTCAGTATGTTTTTCCATTATTTCAAATTCTCTTGAAAAAATAGAATTTCCAGATTTGCAAAATTCATGAAATACCTCATAAAATTGAATAAAAGATACATCATGCATTTTTTCGTAAAATTTTTGAACGTGATCTAGTATTCCAAAAGTTTGAAAAGCTTGCATAAACCATGACCATATATGCATTTCTTTAAAATCATTTTTTGAATATGATGATGTACTAAGTGCAAAATCTTCATATTCATTCATTTCTCTATCGTGAATTGAAGAGTGGGCAAGATAGATAGGTGAACGACCAACTTGAATTTGATATTGTTTTCTATATTCAGGGTAATTCATTGGAGCATTTGGCATTACGACACAATTATAGATATAAGTGGTACTAATTTGGGTTTTAGCAATCGTTTCTAATCCTTTCTTGAAGCTTTCAATAGTTTCACCAGGAAGTCCTCTAATGATTTCAGTATATGTAGGAATATTATTTTGCCTGAAGACCTCAGCTAATTCTGAAAATTTATCAAATTTTATGTTTTCTCGTTTAATGATTTCAAGAGTGGTTTCATCCAATGACTGAACAGACAACGTTACAGGTGTTAGCAAATCAGCTTTTTGTAATTCTTGTGCAATAGGGATAATTTTTTCAGATGAAAATTTAGCCCAAGTTAATCTGAAACCTATAGGATATCCTTTTTTAAGTTTTTCTTCTTTCATTTTTTTTGCAATTAAAAAGTCTCTTTTTTGGAAAATCCCAAAATTTGCATCTGCGCAATGAATAAATTCAATTTTATTATCTGCAAACCATTCAATTTCTTTCATTAATCGTTCATCAGAATAATTTCTTAATTTTGTGTAAGTCAAGCTTCCCCAATCACAAAAAGTACATTGATAAGGACACCCACGATTAGTTTCCCAAATGGCCATGAATTTTTGGCCTTCAGATTTTTCAGTAAGATCCCAAATTAAGTTACTCAAATATGGGGATGGTACAACATTAAGATCATTCATCCGTGTACGTAGTGAGGTTTTGAAGTCTTTTGTTTCTAATCCATCGATTTTAGAAAAATCCTGTTTGTTCATATAAAATTCTAAAATTTCTTCTAATGTTTTTTCGCCTTCTCCATGAACAATAATATCTACAAAAGGATATTTTTTAAAAAATCCATCTGCTAAGTCTGGTACCTGAGGTCCACCAAAAATTATTAAACATTCTGGATTGAATTTTTTTATTTGTTCAGCGAGATAAACTGTAATTTCCCAATTCCAAACATAACATGAACAAAGTAAAATGTCAGTATCATGACATAGCTTTACATATTCATCTACTTTAGCTCTGGAAATAAAAGTTTTTTCAAAATGAAAATTTTGTTCGATTTGAGAATTTGTTTTTACATGGGAAACTAATGATGCAATACTATAGGGTAAAAAAACTCGTCCATTATAGATATAGTTGAATTCACAACTATTAACTTTATACACACATTAAGTTATATTAATGCATATAAAAACTGAGAGACAAAATTTTATCAATTATTATGAATTTTAGTTTAACTTTTTCTGTTTGTTTTTTTTACACAAACAATACTTTAATTTAAAATTTTATCGTGAAAATTATGAATAACTGATACACATAATAGACAATTCTAAGTTATTTCTAGAATAAATTTTTATGCTTAAATTTTCTTAATCATGTATGAATTTCAAAAAAACAGATTTTGAAGGAGTGCTTATAATTGAATTAGAAAAACAGGTAGATGAAAGAGGGTTTTTTGCTCGTTCATGGGACAAAAAGGAATTTGAATTAAATGGTTTAAATTCGAACTTAACACAGTGCAATATTTCATTAAATCAAAAAAAAGGAACAATAAGAGGATTGCATTATCAAAAGAAACCATATGAGGAAGCAAAATTAATTCGTTGCACAAAAGGAAGGTTATTTGATGTTATAATTGATTTACGGAGTAATTCAAAAAATTTTAAAAAATGGTTAAATGTTGACCTCAATGAAGAAAATTATAGAATGTTGTATATACCAGAAGGATTTGCTCATGGGTTTCAAACTTTAGAAAATAATACTGAAGTGTTTTATCAAATGACTCAGAATTATATGCCAGAATTTGCTTATGGAATTAGATGGGATGACATTCAATTCAATATTGAATGGCCAATAAAATCACCGATTCTATCGGAGAAAGACAAAAGATTTTCGGATTTCAATGAAAAGGATTTTCTAAAATGAGTAATGAGCAAAGACAGCATTATGATGGAGATAAAGATAAGGAATTCATAATTGCCTCATTTAAAAAATGTATTACAGAAAAAAGAGAAATGGATAAATTTTTAGAAAAAATAATTTTCCCATTCATAAATTCAAAAAATTATAATATATTAGATGCTAGTTGTGGAATTGGTCATTTATCATATTTTTTAAGTGAAATTACTAAAGAATCAAAGTTTTTGGGGGTAGATCAAACAAAATACCTTATTGAAGAAGCCAAAAAATTATGTGAGAATAAGCCTAACATTAGTTTTGAAGTTAATGATATTTCCAACATTGTTCCAAAATATTCAAAAAATTTTGACATATCAATAAGTTGGAGAACACTTTCTTGGTTGCCTTATTATAAACAAATGTTAAAAGATTTGTTTACATTAACAAAAAATCACATTTTTCTAAGTTCTTTATTTTACGATGGAGACATAGATTTCATAACACAGGTTAGAGAATTTAAGAAAGAAACTGGTAAAGATCATTTTAATGATTATTATAATGTGTATAGCTTACCGCAATTTCAGAAATATGCTTTCGAATTAGGTGCAAAAAATATTGAAGTGTATAATTTTGAAATTGAAAAAGATATAGAGAAACCTCCAATAGATCAATTAGGGGGGTATACATTGAAATTAGAAAATGGAAAGAGATTACAGATTAGTGGGGTAATTTTACTGCCTTGGAAAATTATTAGAATAGATTTATAGAAAAAGACCAAATAAAGATAATATGGAACGGATACCAGTTTTTATACCTTTTATAGGAAATGATACAAAAAAACATCTTGAAGATGCATTAGATGTTGGATGGTTAGGTATGGGTGCTTCAACCAAAGAATTTGAAGAAAGAATCGCAGATTTTCTAAACTTGGAAAATAGATTTGTTGTTACAACAAATACTGGAACATCAGCGCTACATATTGCATTACGTGCTGCAGGTATAGGTTCAGGAGATGAAGTAATCACACCCTCGTTTAACTATGTAGCGGATCATCAAGCAATTAAGATGACAGGTGCAAATGTAGTCATGTGTGATATAAAAGAGGAAAACCTTGGAATAGATTGTGAAAAAGCTGAAAAACTAGTTACAGAGAAAACTAAAGCAATCATACCACTACATTTTGCAGGTATACCATGTAATCAAAAAGAGGTTTTTGAGATGGCTGAAAAATATAATTTAAGAGTAATTGAAGACGCTATGCATGCATTTGGAACTACCATAGATAACAAAAAAATTGGAAGTTATGGAGATGTCACATGTTTTAGTTTTGATCCTGTAAAAATAGTTACAAGTATTGATGGAGGATGTGTTATTGTAAATAACGAGGAAGAATTTAAAAGACTACAAAAATTTCGCTTGCTTGGAGTAGATAAAGATACTACGGAACGTTATAAAAATAAACGATCTTGGGATTATGATGTTGTAAGCGAAGGCTATAGGTATCACCTAACAAACATTATGGCAAGTGTAGGAATATCCCAGATTAAACGAGTAGTTGAGTTTATAGAAAGCAGACAAAAAATATGCCAAGAATATAACAAAGCTTTCAAAAATATAGAAGGAGTAAAAGTCCCACAAACAGACTTTAAAGAGATATCTCCATTTATTTACAGTCTTAGAGTTTTAGATGATAAAAGAGAATTTCTAATAAAACATCTTGATAAAATAGGTATTGATGTAGGAATTCATTTTATACCGGTTCACAAGCATAGTTATTTCGCAAATGACAGATGTGGGGATATGACCGTAACAGATAGGGTCGTAAAGGAAATTTTAACATTACCTCTACATACAAACATGAAATCAGAGTATGTCCAGAGAGTAATCAACGGCATCACTAGTTTTTTTAAAAATAACTAAAGTGCACTTGTTTTAAAATCATGAGCTATGGAGACTTTACAATCAGTTAATTCTTGAATAGTTTTAATTATTGATTTTTCTTTTCCATGAACAATAGGATACAGATGTGTTAGGATAATTGATTTAAAATTTCCAATTTTTGCCAGATTGGCTATCAGTTCAGGCTCAAGGTGTTTTCCATTCAAGGATTTTTTGTCTGGAAAAGAACACTCAATTACAACAACATCTGCATTTTTTCCTAATTTACATATTCTTTCATCGTAGCCCATATCACCCGAATAAACAAAAGATTTACCATTTGAATCCAAACGAAATGCAATTCCATTATCATGATCAATGGCACAACAGGATACTTTCCAATTTTTTGTTGTTGTAATTGTTCCAGTTTTTATTTCAGTACAATTCGTTACTTCTCTATAATTCAATTCCTTACTCATATAATCCCATTCTCGAACATTATGAAAAATGTCTTTATTCCATCTTTTCAAACCAGGGGGACCAAATACCTTAAGTGGTTTACCTATTCCAATATCACATGTTTTTTGATTGAAATGTCTGCTCTTTACGAGTGGAATATAATCAAGCGTATGATCAATATGATAATGTGTTAGAAAAAGAAAATCAGGATGAATTTGTGTATTAATTTTCAAAGTGTGCAGTTTGGTAAGAGTGCCTGGCCCTATATCAAAAAGTAGCTTTTCGCCACCAATTTCTATCAATATAGAGGAATAAGATCTCATGTATCTTGCTTTTGGATTAGGAATAATCGAACCAGTTCCTAGAAATGTTATTCTCATGTATTACTAAACTGTGCAAATGATTTAAAACATATTGA
>JAERMO010000083.1:0-4176 GCA_016844465.1 Nitrosarchaeum sp.
CTTCTAGAATCTCCACCTTCATCTCGTCTGAATGATTCGGGTTTACTGGTTTCTTTCTCGGTTGGGGTTTCATATTTTTTACCAATTTCGTCTACTCTAACGTTAAGTTTTTCAAGTAAAGTTTTGTTGATTCCTTCTCCATAGACATCAACTCTTGCCGCTATGGCTGCTTTTGCAGCAATTGCTCTGGCAATTTTTCCTCTCTGCCATCTAGGAGCAGCATGGACCATTGCATGTTGGAACAACAATCCATGTTTTGGTGGTTGAGCTCCTGTCTTTAATGATCTGAAAAGTGCTTTTTCTGCCCCAATTATTTGAATTGTACTTGCAGGCATTGACGCTAATTTTTTTAGACTTCCAGCTCTTCCTAATATTCTTGCACCAACTGCAGCTCCTAGAATTACAGTGATGTTTGGTGCAATAGTTTGCATTTCTGATTCAACATGATCTTCTAGTTTTTTTCGCAAATCATGGAAATCTAGAATTTGTTTTGCAATGGACTGAACAATTGCTAAATTGACATCTGAAATATCCCCACCTCTACTTTTTGATGCAATCAAAGAAATCATCTCTGCTTTTGAATCTGGAAATCCTGCATCTTCATAGACTTTTTTTGTTAATGACTCACGTTTTCCGGCCAAAACAATTTGCGCATAACCATTAATGCTGTCTATGATGTTGTCTAATTCTGGAAAATGTAATCCATACCACTCCCGTAATCTTGAGCTAAGTGCATTAGAAATTTTATCAATCTCGTCAAGTGAGTTTATTGCCTGAATAATGTGCAGATCTGGACTCTCTGAAACTTCGGTTACTTTTGATGAAGACAATCCCATTGCAAATTCTCTTAATTTAGTTAATGCATCTGCCAAGTTTTGTGCAAATCCAGAGTCAACAATTATTTGAGGTTTTATTGCTTGAATCTTTTCTAATTGAGATTCTTCCATAATTTGTGCATCAATGGAATTTTTTTTCAATACGACCAATAATGATTCGTCACTAGTTGTGACTCCTCTTTGCATCAGGCGGAGATACTCTACAAGTTCAATTAATCTTGCTTCTTTTTTTTTCACAGAGAGATACTCTCTGACTGAATCTTTGAAAGGAAATGCTTTTTCAAGTTTCTCATCTTTAAAAACTGAGATTCCAAGCTCTGTCAAGATTACAGAATACATGACTAGATGATTCTAGGTCTCCTTTAAAAAAGGTACAGAATTCTTGTCAATCAACTATTATATTCGAAACTGCGTATATGATTCAAAGTGGAACCTAGTTTGGCTACTTGTATAGGAAAAATTCAGCTCGAAAGACCTGTAATGCTGGCCTCTGGGATATTGGGTATTTCACTCGATGTATTTAATCGACTTTATCGTGCAGGTGCAGGTGCAGTTGTTACTAAATCACTCAGTACCGAACCATGGGATGGTTATCCAAATCCTACCATCTTTAGCGTAAACGGTGGTGGATGGATTAATGCTGTGGGATTGTCAAATCCAGGGGCTCCAAATTTTGCAAAAATAATAGAACCAAACAAAGATGTTCCAATCATTGTTAGTTTGGTAGGCTCTATTCCTCAAGACTTTGAGATGATGATTAAAGAATTTAAAAATTGCAAAATTACTGCATACGAATTGAATCTATCATGTCCTCATGTTGCTAAAGTTGGACTTGAAGTAGGCGATGATCCAGAATTAGTAAAAAAAATTGTCAGTACTGTAAAAAATTCCACCAACGTGCCAGTTATTGCCAAAGTAGGATTGGGGACAACTCACTATCTTACTACTGTAAGTGCAGCAATAGATTCTGGAATTGACGCAATCACTGCAATCAATACAGTTAGAGCAATGGCAATTGATGTTGAAACTCAAAGACCAATTCTGAGTAACAAATTTGGCGGGTTGTCTGGCACTCCAATCAAACACATTGCTTTGCGATGTGTTTATGAAATTTCTTCAAAATATGATATTCCTATAATTGGATGCGGCGGAATATCTACATGGGAAGATGCGGTTGAATTTATTTTGGCAGGATCTTCTGCAATTCAATTGGGAAGTGCAATTGGTGAAAACTGGATACATGTTTTTAATGATATTAACAAAGGTGTACTGGAGTACATGGAAAGAAAAAATTATTCAACACTAGAGGAAATGAGGGGCCTTGCAAAGAAATCATAATCACCCAAACCAATTTGCAATGGTTTGGATTCCTGGAATCAACGAATTACCGATGAGTGTGATGATCTCAAGGGAATCTGGTAAGGCAGCTTTCACAGTAAGGAAACATGGTCATGCATCAACAGGATTGTTTAATGTTAAAGTGGGACAACAAATTGGTGTGAGGGGACCTTATGGGAACTCTTTTGATTTAAAACAAGGCAAACTATTGCTAGTTGGTGGCGGCACTGGTCTGGTTCCAATGATGAGGTTGCTGACTTTTCTTAAACCTGATGATGATGTCACTCTCTTAATTGGTGCAAAATCAAAAGATGAGGTTTTCTTTGAAGACTTAGCAAATAGCCTGCTTGATAAAAATTCTCATCAAGTAATTGTTAGCACTGATGATGGAACCTATGGTGAGCGAGGATATGTTACTGAGGTGGTAAAAAAACTAGTTAGTGAAATTCGTTTTAATGCTGTGTATACATGCGGTCCTGAAATAATGATGTACAAAACTGTACAATTGGCACATTCTAAAGGACTTTTTGTTCAGGCCAGTCTTGAGCGTATGATGAAATGTGGCGTTGGAATCTGTGGAAGCTGTTGTGTTGGAGAAGACTTGGTATGTAGAGACGGCACAATATTTGATGGCCCTCATTTACTATCTAACAAAGAATTTGGACATTTTCACAGAAATAAGGCTGGAATATTGGAAAATTATTAGATTTAACTAGCAAGGTTTAAAATAAATCATGAAATTATTCGCTTGAAGGTAATGGGTACTCCAAAAATTGTATTAACTGCAGACCGCACATTGATGTCACCATATCGCGGTTTATCACTAGCTACATTTTTTGGATGCGCGCCAGCAATTGATCCTAATCGTGACAAAAACAGCTTACTTTATAAAATTTTAGGGAATCAAGTCACTCCAAAGATTCTATTTGATTTTATCTGTAATTATATTCCTCACACCAATGGCATTGCAAACTTTGCTCCATACGGATTACGTAAAGTGGAGGCGGGTTTACTGCGAGATGGATTTAGTCGTCAGGATGTAGTGGTAGCACATCCAGACCACATAGAAAAATTCATCGGTCCTGATACTTTGGTGGTTGGCACATATGAGATGGATCCACTAGGAATGGGTCCAGTTACTATGACATTTACTTATGGTAGAAAACAAATGTCATATGATGAATTTTATAATACTGAATTGCATCGTAGAATAAATGCCGCAAAATTAAAAACTGGTAGTACGGCCAAAGTCATCTCTGGTGCATCTGGAACTTGGCAGTACAATTATGATCCTGAAAAAATTGCAGAGTTTGGCATTTATGCTATTTTGGAAGGCGAGCTTGGAGGTATTGCACCTGAAATTGATGGACATGCTGGTCGATTCTTTAACTATTTGATTAATGGTGATTTTGAAAACATGGATCCTTTCAGAAAACGTAGTGACTTTAAAGTTAACATTAAAGAGTTTGAAAGAAACGGGAAAAAAATCCATGCAAGATTTGTCAATTTCTGGGACAGACCGGATCTTGATGAAATTCCAGAAATTGTAGAACCCAGTATGCATGGAATGGTTGAGGTTATGCGCGGTTGTGGAAGGGGCTGTAAATTCTGTGATGTTACATTAAGGTCACTACGATACTATTCTCCAGAAAAGGTGAAACGGGAAATTGAAGTAAACATCAAAAAAGGTGGTGCCAAGTCTGCATGGATTCACAGTGATGATATTTTTGTCTATGGAATGGATCCTAGGACTTCCAAAGGAATGGAGCCAAACAGAGAGGCACTAGAGGAACTCTTTACTGCTATAATGTCCACTGGTGTTGGACACACAAATCCAACACATGGTACGCTGGCAGGTGCAATAGCCGATGAAAAACTTATTCCAAATCTCTCAAAAATAATAAAATCTAGTCCTGACAATATGATTGGAATTCAGGCAGGTTTTGAGACTGGAAGTTTGAGATTAATTGGAAAATATGCAGACCGAAAACTTGCTCCATAC
>JAERMO010000083.1:4207-7016 GCA_016844465.1 Nitrosarchaeum sp.
TAAAAGAGGGAGTCAAAACTCTGAATGAAGATTACTGGATTCCTGCATTTACTTTGATCATGGGTCTTGATAATGATGAGCAACCCGAAGATTCTTGGGATACTATTCGCCTAATTAGTGAATTAGAAAATGAGCAACCAGATTCAATGTTTACTGCAACTGCACTTACATTTGTTCCAATTGGATTACTTGAGAAATCTGATTTCTTTAACATTGGAAATGAGATGACTCCTGCACAACTAGGCGTGCTATACAAAACTTGGCAGCACAACTTCAAGTATGGAATTCAAAAATTCATGACAAAAACTGGCGCTAAAGGCCCACAGAGATATTTCTTTAATGCAATTGCAAGGTCTTTGGGTGGCATTCCTTTGGGTGCAATGGAAAGATATGCACGACACAAAAGCAAAGAGCATGAAAGAGTTATTGAAACTGTAAAGACAAGATACTGGTAATCATACAAATACATAAATTTACTAATTCGTCCCAATAAATTATGGCAACTCACGGTTCACTTACTAAAGCAGGTAAGGTAAGAGGACAAACTCCAAAAGTTGAAGGAAGAAAAATAGTTGGAACCAACTCCAGTCTTAGAAACAAGAGTAACTTTAAGAAACGATTTTCTTTGGGCAGATTTCCTGGACAAAACAAGCCAGGTCAAAGAAGAAAGAGACGTTAGATTGCAATATTGATTTAATTTTATGATTGATTTTCAAAGCATGTCAAAATTTAATACCCTCAAATAATTTCATTACATATCTTGATTGTGACTTTAAACAATACTCTTATAAAGTACCTGTACCGTACTCTACGGTATGGTAGAAGATTTGAGATTAGATAGTTTGGAGGGCGTAGGTCCTGTAACTACTAGGAAATTATCTGATGCAGGAATACACAATGTTATGGATCTTATAGTAAGAGGTCCTGTGGAAATTGCAGAAATAACTGGAATGGAAAAAGATACTGCAGAAAAAATTGTAAACAAAGCACGACAACATCTAGTTGAAACTGGATTAATTTCACGAGACTTTGTCACTGCAACCGAAGTCTACAAACGCAGACAAGATATCGGTAAAATCACAACTGGAACTAATTGCCTTGATACACTATTTGATGGCGGAGTTGAAACGCAAGCACTAACAGAAGTTTATGGTGAATTTGGTTCAGGCAAAACTCAATTTGCACATACACTTGCTGTGATGGTTCAAAGACCAAAAACAGAAGGTGGACTAGATGGTGGTGTTTTGTATATTGATACTGAAAACACTTTCAGACCTGAAAGAATTGTATCTATAGCACAAGCACATGAGATGGATCCAGAAAAAGTTTTAGATAGAATTATTGTTGCACGTGCATACAACAGCGCACATCAAACACTGATTCTTGAAGAAGCAGGTGCTGTAATTGAAGAAAACAACATAAAACTAATTGTTGTAGATTCTGCAGTTGGATTGTTCCGCGCAGAGTATCTGGGTAGGGGCACTCTCTCCAACAGGCAACAAAAACTAAATCACTTTGTACATCTGTTGTCTAGAATTGCAGAGACTTACAACTGTGCTGCTCTTGCAACAAACCAAGTCATGGCATCCCCTGATGTCTTCTTTGGTGATCCAACTCGTCCAATAGGTGGAAACGTAGTTGCACATACTTCTACGTATAGAATCTACTTTAAGAAATCAGGCAAGAAGAGAATCGCAAGAATGGTGGATAGCCCTCATCATCCAGAAGAAGAAGTGATCTTTGCACTAGGAGAAGCAGGAGTAATGGATCCAGAAGAAGCAGAGAAAAAGCCTAGTAAAAAGAATGGTAAAAAAGTCTCCCTTAAAAAAGAAAAGGATTCAGAAGAGACTGAAGTACCGGAACTGGAACTAGTTGCACATGAATCTGATGACTTGGAAGAGTAATTACTCTCTTTTCTTTATTTTTAGCAACAAACTAAATTCTTTTATTTTTTAGACTATTTATTGCAATTAACGTCATTGGAAATTAAAACTATCCAATTTGAGATCCAACTAAATTATAATATTATGATAGTACAGTAATTATTATGCATGAATATTTCAAAGTGAAAATACATGACTGATCTTTACCGCTTGTTACCTGAAGAGATGGAAAAAATGGTAATTGAGATGGGCCAGACAAGATATCGTGCCGACCAGATACTGTATCCATTATACTATAAATTTCCAAAAAGCATTTCTGATCTAAAACAACTGCCAACTGAAATGCGAGAAAAACTAGTTGCAGAGGGGTACACAATTGGTTCTGCAACAGAGACTCGTAGAATAACAAGCAAGGACGGAGATACTACAAAACTATTACTCAATCTTTCAGATGGGACACCTGTTGAAACTGTTCTGATCCAGTACGAGCCAACAAAGATTGGTGGCCATCCAAGATCTACCATCTGCGTCTCAACCCAAGTTGGTTGTGCAATGAAATGCATCTTTTGTGCAACTGGACAGATGGGCTTTGAGCGAAACTTAAAGGCAGAAGAGATTGTTTCTCAGGTAATACACTTTGCAGATCTCCTTCAACAAAGAGGTGAACATGTAACTAATTTGGTCTTTATGGGAATGGGTGAACCACTTGCAAACTATGACGAGACAATACGTGCAGTAAAATTGCTGACGCATCCAAGAGGTTTTGGAATAGGACAGCGAAACATAACAATATCTACAATTGGAATAATTTCTGGTATTGATAAACTGGCAGAAGAAGATCTTCAAATTGGTCTTGCAATATCACTACATGCGCCAAATGATGAATTGCGAAAAAAGTTGGTACCAACTGCAGGACCTCATTCTGT
>JAERMO010000083.1:7028-12069 GCA_016844465.1 Nitrosarchaeum sp.
ACTGCAGGACCTCATTCTGTAGAGGAACTGATTGCAGCAGGCAAACACTACTTTAAGAGAACTGGAAGGCGCGTTACCTTCGAGTATGCTCTAATTGAAAATATCAACGATTCCCCACAAATAGCAAAAGAGCTAGCAACTCTATTGGAGGGAAACGGTTCACATGTAAATTTAATTCCAATAAATCCAACTGCAGGAAATTTCCAGCGACCATCACAAAAAAGTGTCCTTGAATTTGAGAGAATACTACGCAGATCTGGCGTCAACTGTACAGTGCGAGTTGAAAAGGGTTCAGAAATTTCTGCTGCATGCGGACAACTTCGAACAGACATTGTTATCTAGAAAGTGTTAAAATAGGGTCAATTGGGATTTCTTTTATGGCAACTAAAAAATCTCATGGTCGCTCACACGGATTTAAGCACAAAGCCAGAGCTGTAATGACTAAAACTCAAACACGAGGTGTGTCATTCTTACTACGAGAGTACCAGGAAGGCCAACAAGCCCTTATCATTATCGATCCTAGACAGCATAAAGGATTACCACACAGACGATACCACGGTAAAGTAGGTGTAATCACAAATGTAGGTAGGCGTGCAGTTACATTAGATGTTCATTTAGGAAATAAATTAAAAACATTAATCACAAGACTAGATCATATAAAACCATTCGGGGTATAATTATGGAAGAAATAAAAAAGAAACAAAGCATATCTCTCTCAGAAGTCAAAGAAATTTTAGGTAAAGTCGATGTAGAGGCAATGGATCAAATCCAGCGCTGGACCTATGATTATGTTACAAAGTTTTCAAAACTAGATTCCAAAGAAGCAAAAGAGATGAAAAAACAACTAGTAAAAGACTGTGATCTAACAGAAGAAGAAGCGGTTGAAATTGTAAATATTCGACCAACGAGTTTGGCTGAACTGCGTTCATTTACATTTGGTTGGAAAAAACTCATTCTTGCTGAAACCTTAGAAAAAATACTACATGTGATAAAGGCGCATTCCTAAGTTTTAAGGAGAAATTTATTTTGCACAATGTACCATTCACACCTAGAAAGTACGAGGAGTATGCATACGTTTTAGATTTTAATCCTCGCGGAAAATCTTCTACAGTGAGAGGACGCGACGGAATTATAATCACTGCAATTGGAGAAGACAGGCTAACATTATTGGAAGTTCTTGGAGCTCTAAATTCCACATTTGATGTTGGAGAGAGAATCTATATTGGAAAAGAAGGACGAACCAAAGTTCTTTCTGTTTTGGGAAAACTAGAGTATGAACACATCTCCTCATCTGCACAAAGCGAATTGAATGATGTGGTCCAAAATATAGTAACTCAAAATGAGACAAGATTTGTAGATTACATCAATAATTCAAGGCCTCTGACTCCAAGGGTCCATGCACTTGAATTGATTCCAGGAATTGGAAAAACATACCTGAAAGCAATACTGGAGCAAAGAGAAAAGAAAAAATTTGCAAGTTACACCGATTTGCAAGAGCGTGTGGGATTAAAAGACCCCATCAAACATATTTCAGAGAGAATTTTAGAAGAGATTACTGGTGAAAGTAGAATGAACATCTTTGTCAAAAAATGATCAAGAGAAAAAGACTGGGTCAACACTTTCTACACTCTAGTGCAATAGCAAAATCAATTGTTTTTGAAGCAAAAATCACAAAAGATGATGTTGTCTTTGAGTTGGGCACTGGTCTTGGGATTCTCACTCCATTCTTGTGTCAATATGCAAAAAAAGTAATCTCTATTGATGCAGATGGAGAATTGTATGAAAAGGCAAAATCCAAATTCTCCGGCATCATCAATCTTTTTCTAGAATTCGGAGATGGATTTAAAAATACAGAAAATTTCTCTATCTTTGTATCTAATCTTCCCTACTCTAAAAGCAAAGAGGCAATAGAATGGCTGGCGCAAACCCATTTTTCTCATGGTGTAATTATGGTGCAAAAAGAATTTGCAGAAAAACTCTTGACAAAATCTGCAAAAGATAGACGAGCTATCAGCGTAATCGCAAATCACACACTAGAGATCGAAAAATTTTTGGATGTAAAAAAAAGCAATTTCTCTCCACCCCCAAATGTCGATTCAGTAGTTTTAAAAATTATTAAAAAAAAATCAATTGACAGAGATCTAATAAACGTTCTAAATAAAATATTCTCATACAGACGAAAAACAATCCATAACATCTTCAAGCAGTTTGGAAAAGAAATCATAATAGAAAAACGACTAGATGACCTCACAGGGGATGAAATAATAAATCTTGCAAAAGAAATTCTATCGAACTGAGGCATATCTACCCGCAGAAGACACCTTCTTTATGGCCGATTACATTGAAAAAGAGAGTGGACTCTCTGCCCTTGATGTTGGAAGTGGATCTGGATATTTAACAAAACTACTAGGACAGACTTTTTCTTTTGTAGTTGGAACCGACATTGATTTTGATGTGTTAAAAAACCAATCTTACAAAACAAAAAATCTTATCTGCTGCAATGGCTCTGATGCACTACAATCCGAGTTTGATTTAGTTGTGTGTAATCTTCCATATCTTGCGACAGATGAAATTCTAGATATAGCTACTGATGGAGGAGCAGAGGGATTTGAAGTTCCTAAAAAAATACTTGATTCAACTCTTAAAAATATCAAGACAGGGGGCAAATTTCTTTTTATGACTTCATCACTATCTAATTATCAAAAACTAATTGACTATGCACAAGAACTGGGTCTGAGTGCAAAAATCCTTGCAAGAAAGAAGCTTTTCTTTGAAGAACTAATTTTGATTGAAGCTATAAAATAGCATTAAGTGAATTATCTTCGTAACTTCGCTTTGGCATGTGTAATTATTGCATCAGTCATCTGCGTTGTAGATGCACTCCCACCAATGTCCCATGTGACTATCTTTCCTTCATTGATTACTTGCTCAGTTGCAGCAAAAACTGCATCCCTGATTTCTGACTCTCCTAAATATTCTGCCATCCAAGCTCCTGAAAGAATCGATGCAGTTGGATTTACTTTGTTTAATCCTGCAAATTGTGGTGCACTGCCATGAGCTGCCTCAAACATTGCAAAATTATCACCCATGTTTGCAGAATAGATCAATCCAATTGAGCCTACTAATCCAGATGCTAATTCTGATATAATGTCCATAAACAAGTTTGTGCTCACTAGTACTGCTCCATTGAATTGTTCTGGGGCAACCACCATTTGTTGAGCCATGTTATCGATGTATATTTCTGATAATGAAATATCAGTTCCTTTTATTGCATTTTGTGCTTCCTCCCAAAATATTCCATCTGTTTGTTTTAAGATATTTCTTTTAGTAATTGCAACCATTTTTTTCATTTTGTATTTGTTTGCCCATCTCACTGCAGAGTTCATAAATCTACTACATCCTTGTCTTGTTATCTTTCTAATTGCAATTGCAGCATCATCTGTGATTTTTACTTCAATTCCTGTGTATAGTCCCTCGGTTGCCTCTCTAAAGCAGACACAGTCTAATTTTCTATTAGGAGTAAATCTATCGTATGTTTTAATTGGTCTGATGTTTGCGTACAACTCAAATTTTTGGCGTAAAGTTACTGCTACACTTCTTGGGGCATCTGGTACTGGGATTGTAGTGGTTGGTCCCTTAAAACAGGCATCAGATTCCTCTAGAATCTTCATTGTAGAATCTGGAATGTATGATTTATCTTTCCTTCTATTTTTATCCCATTGCTCAGAGCCTGCATCACAGAGAATTATTTCAGATTTGAGGTTGCATTCCTTTAAAACTCTAAGCATAGAATCTACAACTTCGGGCCCGATTCCATCCCCTTTCATTACTGCAGCTTTTTTACTCAAAACTGCCAGAATTTAAATCGCTTATTATTTATTTCTACCTTGATTTTAGAATTCCATGTATTTTGTGTAGTGATAGTTTATTAGCTGATTTGGTTTTATCAAGTAAAATGTTAATTGTACAAATCTCTGATCTTCATGTTGGTTCTCAATTTCTACAAGACAAATTTGATCAACTAGTAGAAGAGGTGAATCAAATTCATCCTGATGTTATAGTTGTTACTGGTGATTTGACAAATGAGGGTCTAATGAATGAATATGAAGAATGCAAAACGCTTTTGACTAGATTTAGCGCAAAAAAAATTATCACCATTAGTGGAAATCACGATTACAGAAATACAGGATATTTGTTGTTCAAAAAATATTTTCCGTTTGATACCATAAATGAACTAAATGATGATGTGGTTCTAGTGACACTTGGAACTGCTCGTCCTGACAGAAATGAAGGTGAAGTTGGATACCGTCAAAATCTGTGGCTTGAGAGGACTATGAAAAAATACAAAGACAAAGTAAAGATCCTGGCAATGCATCATCACCTTGTGGCAATTCCGGATACTGGCTCTGATCAACTGACTGTAATTGATGCAGGAGATGTTTTGAGAACCATATTGGATACTCAAGTTGATCTTGTTTTATGTGGACACAAACACCGTCCGTGGGCATGGAATTTTGGGAAATTAATGGTAGTTAATGCAGGAACTGCAACATCTGAGCGAGTCAGAGGGTTATTTGAAAACACTTACAATATTATTAGCATTTCAAACAAATCATTTCAAGTCGATCTAAAGATTGTAGGTGGAAAAAGAATACCGATTAACGACATTGTCACTAATTATCACCAGTTTGGTGACGAATGAATTTATTGCAAAATGGTATCTGAAAAAACTGACTTGCATGAAATATCTGATTTTCTAACTGAGCTACAAAATTGATCATCCGGAAGACAAAATAGCAGAAAGTCATTTGAAAAAGTGATTTGGTTTTAGATTGGTTAACTCGAGATGGAAAATTAATAATTTCAGCCAGAATTGTTCGAACTTTTTCTTATGGCTTTTTGAGCATTATTCTTGCCATCTATCTTAAACAAATTGGATTTGATGAAATTCTCATTGGGTTTATCTTGTCTGCAACTCTTGCAAACAGCGTAATTTTTAATCTATTTTCAAGTTTTTTTGCAGATCGTATTGGAAGAAGAA
>JAERMO010000084.1 GCA_016844465.1 Nitrosarchaeum sp.
ATGAAGTCGCTTCTGAGAAAATAGCCGATGGTGCATTGCCCTTATGGGAAATTGTACCAACACTACCAAAAATTTAGGTAGTAACACCCCATCTTTTTCTATTTTTCCAATTTTAATGAATTATATTCCATAGATTTTTTCTTGATAATATGGGATTTGATGATTCTGTTTTGATATGTGATGAAGTAGATCCTATTTTAAATAAAATATTACAAGATAACGGCCTGAAAGTTTCATATGAGCCAAAAATCACTCCTGAACAAATCAAAGAAAAAATTTCCAACTTTGATATTGTGATTGTTAGAAGCAGGACCACCATTACAAAAGAAATGATTGATAAAGCAGACAAGTGCAAAATTATCGCGCGAGTTGGAGTTGGCCTTGATAATGTTGATCAAGAGGCTGCTAAAACAAGAAACATTCGTGTAATTAATGCAGTAGAAGGTGCAATGAATGCAGTGGCTGAATTGGTTTTAGGACTAATGCTGTCTTTAGCTAGACAAACTGCAAGAGGTGACAGATCAATTAGAAATGGACAATGGCTAAAAAATGAATTGAAAGGAACGGAACTTCGAGGAAAATACCTTGGAATCATTGGATTAGGAAATATAGGAAAAAGATTGGGACGACTTGCAAGAGCACTCAACATGAACATTATTGGTTATGATGTAATTCCAATTGACGAGGAATTTGCCAAAGAAGTTGGATTGATGAAAGCTGATTTGGACACTTTGTTGCAAAGCTCTGATTATATTTCAATTCATGTGCCATTGTTGGATTCTACATACCATCTAATTAATGCTCAAAAAATATCCACAATGAAAAAGACTGCAAAAATTATCAATACTTCACGAGGTGGAGTAGTTGATGAGGATGCACTCTATGAGGCACTAAAAAATGGCTTACTTGGAGGAGCAGCTCTTGATGTTTTTGAAAAAGAGCCTGCAATAGGTAATAAATTAGCAGAGTTGGAAAATGTGATTCTTACTCCTCACATTGGTGCCCAAACAAAGGAGGCTCAATCTTTGGCAGCCAACATAATTGGAGAAAAGATTGTCCAGATACTTCGAGGCGTAATCTAAAAAGTGCATATTTTTCCTACAATCGCATAAAAATACCCAAAAAAGCTTGACTGATACGTGATTAAATCTCGCCTAATTCTTTTTAAGACGGATTTGAAGGTAAATCTTTGTGTTGGAAAATCATTATGTGGAAAATAAGCAATCTGGTAGACTGGCAAAAAATTTACCTAGCACGAGTTCTTTTCTAAAAATTTCTATTGGATTAATTATTGTAGCAATTATCTCTTCTGCATTTGTTTATGCAGAGACAATACCTGTAAATGTAGATGGGGTCTCATATGATGTTCAATATATTGGAAATGGAGCATCTGTTTCTGCAATAAATGCTGATCTGGATTCTGTATCATTAATTCTTGATGTGAGTGTTCCTAGTTCTGGAGTATTAGAAATTACCCTTAATAGAAACTTTTTTGATTCTCTGTATCAGGGTACTGATGAACCGTTTATTGTTTTAGCAGATGGTGACGAACCGACATACTCTGAAATTGAAACAAATGCTCAAAATAGAACTTTGAGTATAAAATTACCTGGTGGATCTGAAGAAGTTGAAATTATTGGCTCTGTATTTGGAACCCCTCCAGAAAAACCAATTGCATGCACATTGGATTACACTCCAGTTTGTGGTATTGATGGTATTACTTATGGCAACAAGTGCATGTTGGATGCTGCAGAAATTCCTCAGGATTATCTAGGTGAATGTAAAGTAGAAGAGCCGGCACCAATTGAAGACAAACCAATAGTTGAAGACAAACCAATAGTTGAAGACAAACCAATAGTTGAAGACAAACCAATAGTTGAAGACAAACCAAAAGTTGCATGTGGTGAGGGAACCATACTCGAAGACGGGGTATGTATCTTAGATGAAAGATGTGGACCTGGCACTGTTCTCAACAATGGAGTGTGTGAGGTTGAATCGATTCCTGCAACTCCAACCAAAGGACTTGGAACTCAATTAATTTATGGACTGGTTGGTGCATTCATAATTGCAGGTGTGATTGGAGTAGTACTGGCTTTGATGTCAAAAGCAGGGAAAGGCAAAGACTAGTTCAATTTAACAATCAAAATCTCCATCTTTCATAATTTTATCAAAGGTAAATCCTGTGTACTCGGTAGTTGTAGAATATGGGATTACTCCAATAATTGGTGTATTGATACTTACTAGTACAAACATCTTGCTTGGATCAATGCTAATATCCCCACCATCAAATTCAAAATCCATCTGCATGAACAACTGTTTTGCAACATTATATTCATCCGTAGAAAAAATTCCATTTTGAATAATAGAAGTAGATGGAGGGATATTCAAAGAATTTACGGTAAATACTCCTTTATTGTAAGAATCATAGAGTGTGGTTATCTGGAAATTTTTAAAATTCACATTATGTGGCAATGAATTACAAAATTCCATCTTGCCATCATTTGACATTGAAAAGTAATCAAATTTTTTAGGTTCGCTCCATCTGAATTTTAATTGCTCTGCAGCATGATGTTTAAATCAGAATATGCAAACGGTGCTACAATGACTATAATTGCAATTAGGGTAATGATGGTATGTTTATTCATGATAAATGATCATTTTCTAAACTATGATTATTCCTACTTTGATAAGATATTGCAGTGCTTGGGAAAAGTCATTATCTGAAATTTTTTCATCAATCCACCACGCTGCATTTGTTTTGACCCAAGTAGGTATTTGTGCTTCTACTTTACTCATTTCAGTGCTTGTTTTGGGAATTATGATGATCTCTTTTTCGATTAAAAATTGAATTCCGTCCCTAAAAGAATTGTCAGAGATCTGACCAGTTACCCAATAATATGTAATCTGCTTAATCCATGCTGGTATACACACATTTTGTGATTCAATTAAATTAAATCCGGTGCTATTTTTAGCACCAGAGTATTCAACATCAACAAAATATTTTCCAAGTGGAAATACTTCTGCTTCAAAAGGTACTAGTGATGGAATTGGATTTTGCAAATTACTTATTGGGATGGAAATAGCACTGCTTCCTGTTCCATTTTCATCTCGAATGTGAATAATTGCAGGGTCTCCAGTGATTTCAGAAACTTCTATGGTGTAGAATAATTTCTCACAGTATCTAAAAGTGGATTGCTCCATTAAAATTTGAACAGACGGTGTAGCGTAAGCGTTTGAAAATATGGATATGCTAAAAATTACTGATATGATGAGGATCACTTGCTGACTTGATTTCATCTACAATCTATCAATAATTACTTAATAAAAATCTCATATCTATGCTCAGGAATGCTTTTTAAGAACACTCCATAATTTTATCTATCGGGTTTTCTGCGGATAAAAACTCTTTGAGTGTGAGGTTTGTGACCCCAACTCAAAGATTATTTTGATTTTTTAGCAATGCTTGGATTCATTTGAATACTCACTGTAATGAAATGGCCGTTTTGTCCAATTAGCGGTTATTAAAAATTTGTAAAATTTTGACTAAAGAAATAAAGAAAAATACACCTGATAATGTTAAAAAAAAATGAATATTTTAGATGCAACATCGTAATCTGCGCTGGACATCGTTCAATCAAACCAAGGATCCTACTAAAATAGAATGATGTAATACTAAAATAAAATATTAAATTTTAAACATTGATCGCTAAATAATTAACTACAAATTAGTGCAGTTAATTGCTACTATGTTATTACTCTCATACTTTCTATGGCTAGAGATGGGCATAGATTTCAAAGATACGATAGTGATCAGATCTACCAATAAAGGAACGTCTACTACTTCCGAACCGGCGACACCGTCAGAATTCATGGGATCGCAAAACAAGACAAATGAAGAAAAACGACTAAAGCTCGCAGGAGACCTATGGATAATGAGTGCAAAAGGTACAACCAGAATACACCTCTCTGAGATGCCAGAAGAAAAAAAAGTGGATCTCAAAGGTCATTACATATCAACTGGAAAAGGAACAGGAAGAATTCAACTTTAATTCTTCCATCATCTATTTTTATTATCAAAAAAATCGTTTAATAATTTGAATTTGTGATACTGCCTCTTACACCACAATAAAGTGTGACTTACTTGGTTGACACATCTCAAATACTCCTTTTTAACATAATTCATTGTCAAAACATGAATTTGAAAATATTGGTTTTGGCACTAGAAAAAATTTCATTTTTGTTTTAAATATGATGATGAGTAATAATCATTACGGGCTCTTATCATGTAGAAAACGGATTCAAAAATCATATTGAAATCTGGCTAGATGAAGAAAAAATTCAATTTAACACAATAAATGAGCCAAATCACTTGTTTCATTATGTGCTAAAAAATATGCGACTTGACATACCGATTGAAATATTTCAAGAAACAAATAATCCTGATTTGATTATTGGTCTTATGACTTTTCTGAGTGATGAACTAAATTTCAAGTTAAACAAATTCACACAATCTGAAAAAGAAAATTTCAAAATTAAAGTTGATGAATTCCTTTCAACAATCAGAACAGATTACCGAACTGGCCTTCGTGTTGGATATGTCATCATATCTGAAAAGGGCCATTATGGAGCAAAATATTTTGTAAAAACAAATACGGATGATTTTGACAAAGAAAAACTATTAAAAATTTTAGAACTAGTCAAAAGTATCTATACAGAATCTGAATTATTTCTAAACACTACATTAAACAATTAACTTATGAATTTAGTTTAGATTCACTGAAATGCATACACACCATATTTTTATCAAGATTATTTATTTCAAATTTGTATGATAGATCGTCTGCTAATTTTTGATGCACAGTTGCGAGAAACTGGGAAAAGTTTTTACTAATTCCATGATGTATGTTAAAGTTATGAACGTCATCATGAATAATATGTTTTACCAATCCAAATCGTTTGGCATTGATTTCTAGAGCTTCCATCATATTTTCGAAATTCATCGAATTGCCAGACA
>JAERMO010000159.1 GCA_016844465.1 Nitrosarchaeum sp.
ACAACTCTTCCAGCAATTCCAGTAACCGTTTGTCACCGTTTTACTTCAACAGACGAACTTTTGGAAATGGCTAGTTCAATTGAAATTGACGATAAAGTTTCAACTTTTGAAAAAGAAAAAGAATTACTACTAACAGAAATAAAAAACACAGAGAACAATATCAAGCTGGTAGAGGAATTTGTTTTTTTTCCTGAAGATTTGAAAATTCTTCAGTTATCATCGGCAAATTCCTATTTTGGTAGAATTGCATCAGAAAAGCTCAAAGAATTTAAGAATGTATTGCAGGAATATGAAAAAGATATTTTTCTTTATTCAAAGGAAGGAAAAGATGTAACACATCTTGTACTTGTAGTTTTTCGAACTTTCCCATTTGATGCTTTTGCCAATATAATTAATACACATGATGTCAAAATAGAAGCAATACCAAATCTTAAAGGATCACCAACTGAAATAATTAAAAACCAAAAAAGTAATCTCGAAAATCTAAAACAAAAACTAAAACATGTTAATGAAGAGCTAACTAAAATTTCAGAAAAACATTTTGCGAATCTAGTTGCAATCGAAGAACAGTTAGCGATTGAAAGCAAAAAACTCGAAGTCATTTCTAATCTAGGGGTAACAGATGATGCCTTTGCACTAGAAGGCTGGGTTCCAAAGTCAAAAATGAAAGAAGTAGAAGCAACTTTACAAAAATTCACTAAAGGAACTTACATATACGAATTAGAGACAGATGAAGAACCACCTACCTTAATGAACAATCCCAAAAGGTTCAGATTGTTCGAACCTTTCATAAGGTTCTATTCACTGCCAGTTGGCAAAGAATTTGATCCTACAATCATTTTCGGCTTGATTTTTCCAGTATTTTATGGATTAATGATTGGGGATACGGGTTATTGTCTACTAATACTTCTTGTTTGCATGTGGGTTATCAGACGTGTAGAGGGAGGAAAACGTAATCTAAACATAATGCCAAGACAACTACGAAGTTTTGCACTGTTGATATTAAAAAAAAGACAGATGGTAAAATTAGCAAAGGCTATGATTCCAGGTTGTATCATTGGTATAATTTTGGGATTTATCTTTGATTTGTATTTTGGATTCCACCTTAATGGTTACATATTTGATTATCTGGCCAGTGTTGGAGTTACTGGACTTCCTGTACCTGGGGAAGTATTAAACCGACCTGCACAAGCATTTCTAGATCCAATTGACAGGGCAGGAACTCTTTTGCTGTATGCTGGTTACATTGGCATTGGAATGGTATCATTTGGTCTTATTCTAGGAATACTAAACTGCCTAAGAGAAGGCGAAAAAAAAGGGGTTATCGCCAAAGTTGGATGGCTAGCATTTGGTTGGGGAGTTGTTCTTGTCGGACTAGCTCTGATACATGGAGACGCCCTCAATCCAACGTGGCCAAGACTTGTTGAAGTCAATCCGGTCGCATTTTTGTACTATGGATTACTTTTTGGAGGAATTGGATTAATGTTCGTTGGAGAAGGTACTAGAGCAATGATGGAATTGGCATCTATTGTAAGCCATATACTTTCGTATACAAGACTGATTGGGATATTGTTGGCATCAGTCATCCTTGCACATACCATAGATTTCATTTTCTTAAAATCGCTACACATTTCAATCCCATTTATCATTCTTGGTACATTCATACTGATTGTAGGTCATTTGTTCAATACTATAATTGGAGTCTTCGAACCAGGTATTCAGGGGGCTAGGTTGATTTACGTTGAATTCTTCTCCAAATTTTACCATGGAAACGGAAGAGCCTTCAATCCTTTCGGCAACTGGAACAATATGAACCAGAACAAAGTGTGGTTCTGCCACAAGAAAATATTGCTAAACCAAAAATAAAGACCAAGTTAAAAAAATAATCCTAAAAACTAAACCTAGTATGTAACTTACGTTAATTCCAGTAGTAACTAGCAAAAATACTACCTGAACAAGGGATGATAATTCTTAATAATTACTTATACATAATAAAAAAACCCATGGATTACAATAAGTTCTGTGACGAGGTTCTCAAGATTAATCCAAAGGTGAGATTTACCGGAGTCTACACCACGGCAAATGGGAGCATGTATTATAAGATGCAAAAAGGAATTCAAAAAATATTTACCGATGAGCAAACTAAAGATTCTCTAGTACACGCATATATGAGATGGAAGAGTCGTTTAAAGGCTTCAGAACTAATCGGGATACCAATTTACACCATGACAAAATATCCTAAAGTCAATCGTATTACATTGCCTTGTGGAAGTAACGCCCTAATTATGATAAGTACCGAACCCGAATTCGAACCCAGTCAGATAATTGACGATGTTTGCAACCTACGAAAACAATATCTTGACCCTGAAGGGTATGTACCGCCTGCTCACCAAATAAATTTCTAGAGGAAAACAAAATACTATGAGTGTTTTTAAAATTAAACAAATAACTTATTTGTCACACCAAATCTAGACATACGATATGTTTTACCGAACAAGCATTTTCAAATGAAATCTTCATCAGAGTATACAATGCCAGCGGGTCTATTTTAGTCCCATGAAAAGAAGCGGGTCTGGTGGGATTTGGACCCACGACAACCGGATTAAAAGTCCTGTGCGCTACCTGGCTGCGCCACAGACCCCTT
>JAERMO010000160.1:0-1785 GCA_016844465.1 Nitrosarchaeum sp.
TTCAAAATTTCGTCAGCAGATTCGGCGTTCTTAACTTTTTCTAAAAGAGATTTCCAATCAGATACAAGAGTTGGATTAACTCCGCTTGTTTGAGATATTTCTACAGCCTTAGTAATTCGTGAGGATATGTCAATGATTTGCTTCATTTGTTTAATTTGGATTTCAGATTCAATGATATCATCGACTGATGACGCAAATTCTAATTTAGACTTGAGATCTTTCCAATCAGGCATCAGAAGATTTGCAAGATCAGAGTTTTCATCAGAATTTGAAGATATGAAACGATCTACATCCTCGAGTTCTTTCAGCAGTATTGCTGCCTGATGGAGGTGATTTACCCTCTCACTGGAGGCAATCAGGTCTTCGACAGTTTCCTTATTTTCAAGAGAGAGTTTTACACCTTCCCAATTAGTTTTAACTAATCTGTACAGGTCACTTTGTTTTCTTGAAACAACATCAAGATATCTAGCCTTAGACAATAGATCAATTAGATCAGAAATCTCTTGTGCATGAACAGGTGCGGTACCTCTAGCAAAGATAAAACCAATCTCTTCTTTTACAGGTCTACTCATCACAGTGTCAGATTTTTTCATCAAGTTTAGCAAAGTTTCTTCAAGTTCATCAAAAGTGAGAGTTTTTGTTGCAGGTGTTTTTTGAGGATTTGTATTTCTAATATCAACAAATACATCAGAGAGTAGATCAATGGCTTTGGTTTTATCGCCAATTTCATAATAGAAAACAGATGAAAAGATTATTTTATCAATAGATTTTGAGATATCGAATGAGATCTCTCCATCAGTTAGCATTTGTGAAACAGAATCCAATGCAGATGAAACCGCAGGTCTAAAAATAGGAGTTATCTCAGAAAGAAATTCGTCAGAATAAAATTCAGCCCATAAATCAACATATGCTTTTTCTATTACAGATAAATCATTGGATGAAAGCGCATCATTCATTCCACTGACAATGGTTGAATTAATATCAAATTTTTTATCAACTATAGACATACTTTTAGAAAGTAGATTTTTTGCAGATTTAATCAAAGTATCAGAATCTGGCTCAGACATAGATTTGCCAGTTACTTTAAAATTAGCAGTTGTAGAATAATCGCCGTAAAATAATTTAACTTCATATTCTCCAGTCAAACCACATATTCTACCTTTTAGTGGAATTGCATCAGTTATGAAAGCACCATTAGGTAATGGGACGAGTTGCTGAATTTGACATAAATCTCCTTCAGGATTAATAATTTGCATTATCAAAAAAGAATTATCAAGAAGAGTTGCTACTTGCCCATAAATGAAAAGAGGCTCGCCCTTATCAAAATCACCAAAATTATCAATAATAAAATCAAACTCAGAACTATGATTTCTCGTTTCACAGAGATCAAATCCTAATCTCATGTTACTTAAAACTTGGGAATAAATTATACGTAAAATTTGTCTTATTTGTAAAGCATCAAGCCATAATTACCAGAAAAGAGGCATGGTTTTGGTCATAGATATGTTATTTCTGAGAAGATCATAAGACATACAAAGACTATGGAATTGCTCCAAGGTTCCAACACCGCAAGATACACAAATCATTTTATTACATTTGGAACATTTAGAATAATCAATCAGTGCACCCCCACAATTTCGACATGATTCATCTGGCAATTTCTTTTCAAAATAACATTCAGAAATTTGAATATAAGTAAAACGTAGAACTCGTTCACATCAAAGCTAAGTGAAACGAAGATTATAATTGAAAAAATAAGAATACAAAACAATGGATTCAGTAAGA
>JAERMO010000160.1:1798-2508 GCA_016844465.1 Nitrosarchaeum sp.
TAACTTTTGATAAATGGGCTAAAAATGGAAGAGCAGAATTAATGGAGAGAGAACATGGAAAAAACGTAATGCAATTTTTAAAAACAGTTTCTTTTGACAGACCATTTTCTTTTCTAGATGTTGGATGTGGTAATGGTTGGGTGGTAAGAAGAATTGTAGAAGAACATCATTGTAAAAAAGTAATAGGCATAGACAAAAGTAAGAATATGATCTTGCAAGCCAATGCAAAGAAAAAAACAGCCAAAGAAAAATACATTCATAAAAATATTGAATCTTTGAAATATCAAGGTAAATTTGATTTTATATTTTCAATGGAATCTCTATACTATGTAGATTCAATAGAGACTGCTCTTGAAAAAATATACAAGTTATTAAAGCCAGGTGGAAAATTTTTTTGCGGAACTGATTTTTATACGAACAACATAGCAACTGCAAAATGGGCAGATATGATGAAAATTCAGATGCACTTGCATTCAAAACAAGAATGGAAAAAATTTTTTAAAAACGCAGGATTTGAAACAAAGACCAGACATGTAAAAGATTTGAAAAGTAATAAAAAATGGAAACGTGAATTTGGAACGTTGTTTATAACAGGCAAAAAACCAGAAAAGCAATCTTCAAATTAAATCAAAAATACAACTAACATGTGTGAGCTGGAGCACGATACACTGCTACGGCAGAGGAAACTCCTCCCTCCATACAGGAAATGT
>JAERMO010000021.1 GCA_016844465.1 Nitrosarchaeum sp.
CAGAAGAACAAATATTAAAAATTCCTCCCCTGGGTGATTTTCAGTATGGTAATCCTCAATTTAGTTGGGAAAGAACGGTTACCCCAACAGGTCTAACATTTATCAATTCCAATCTATTTACCAAATACAAGGATGAGCTGCTTGTAGGCACTTGTAACTTTGGGCAGATGTTCAAATTCAAACTAAACGAAGAACGAAATCAACTCGTATTTGATACACCTCACCTACAAGATCATATTGCCAATTTCACTACTTTAGAAAGTGGACAAAAAGACTTTGAACCACTTGATGAGATAGTGTTCGGAACAGGATTTGGTTGTATTACCGATGTGGAGATGGGACCTGACGGATTGTTATATGTCGTTTCCATCACAGATAATACGATTTACAAAATACTGCCAAAATAACATGATTGATAGGTGTGCTCGAGCTAAAGTCTTTCAATAGGGAGGATGAGTTAATGAATCGATACAAAATTTTGAAAAAACAGAATTTTAGTTTTCAAAATTACAAACTAGTTCCAATACGTGAAGAAGATATCCAACTGATTAAGAATTGGAGAAATGATCAAATAGATATTTTGCGGCAAGAAGAATCAATTACAAGAGAACAGCAAATTGATTATTACAACCAAGTAATCAAAAAATCTTTTAGTGACGAAAAACCATCCTTAATGCTATTCAGCTTCATACATAATGACTCTTGTATTGGTTATGGTGGTTTGACTAATATTGATTGGAATACCAAAAATGCAGAATTATCCTTTCTAGTAGACATAGACAGAACGTCTGATCCCAAGATGTACGAAAATGACTTTACGTCTTTTTTACATCTAATCTTTGAATTGACATTCAACGAGCTCAATTTTGCCAGGATTCTTACCGAAACATATGATGTTAGGCCCGTACATATCTCCATTTTAGAAAAAAACGGATTCCTACTTGAAAAACGACTAAAACAACACAAACGCATTCATGACACCCTAGTTGACGTACTAATTCATTCCTGCGTAAAGAATGTTAAAAGTTGATTTATTTATTGAACTGCCATTAACCAGAATTGAACTTTGATCAAAAGCTTGACATGTAGTAAGAGGATTTGACATAATTATGAACGACTCTGATGTTTGTGTTCTTGTGACAGGAGTGGGTGGAGGAAGTCTTGGACGTGAAATAATTAAAGCCTTCAAAATGGCCCCACATAACTACAAAATTGTTGCAACTGACGCTTCAGCAAAAAGCGTAGGCCTGTTTGAAACCTCACATAGATACGTTGTTCCAGAAGCAAGTTCTGAGAAATATCTCCATAGTATCCAAGACATATGTTCACAGGAGAAGGTACAGGTGATAGTGCCGGGCTCCGAACCAGAAACTGAGATTATGGCCAAAAACAAAAAACTATTCTCTGAAAAAAATATTACAGTACTTACCAATCCGTGGGAAACAATACAAAAATGTAATGACAAATTAAATCTGGCAAACTTCTTCTCCTCCAAAGGAATTGCTTGCCCCAAATCAATCCTTTTTGAGAATGAAGCAACAGTCAAACAAATAGAGAGATATCCCGTTGTTATAAAGCCACGAAGCGGAGCAGGATCAAGAAATGTCTTTCTTGCCCATGATGAGAACGAGGCCAAATTTTTTGGAAACTACCTGTTAAAGCACGGAAGCGAGGCAATAATTCAGGAATATGTTGGCGATTATGAAGCAGAATATACTATTGGAATTCTTTATGCGGACAATGGAAAGCTAGTGACCTCGATTGCCATGAAAAGACTTCTGGAAGGTGGACTCTCTACCAGACAAATTACCAAGGGACAGAATAATGAGAAAAAATATGTGATATCTTCTGGAATTTCCCAAGGCGAATTCAACGAGTTCAATGAAGTAAGAAGAGCTGGTGAAGACATTGCAAAAATCCTAGATGCAGACGGCCCAATTAACATACAGTGCAGAAAAACCAAAGACGGTATACTCCCTTTTGAGATAAATCCAAGATTTTCTGGCACTACTGGCTCTAGGAGCTTGGTGGGTTGTAATGAACCAGACATTCTCTGCAGATACCGATTATTTGGGGAAATACCTCCACAACCACACTATAAAGTAGGTTTTGTCCTAAGAGATCTTCAGGAAAGATTCATCACGCAAGATGATATCAGGAAGATCCCAAAGATATGATCAACCTAGTCATCTTGGATTTTGATGATACCATAACTGATAACAGATTGTTAGATTTTAAGGCATTTGAAACACCATGCAAAAATCTCGGCATAGTCACACCTTCACTTCAAATGATATCTTCTTCACGAAAAAAGGGACTGCTGGCAAGAGACATCATGCAAAAACATCTTAGAAAAATCGGAAAATCCAACCTCCTGAATGATTTTCTATCAAGAAGAGACACGTTTTTGAGCGATTCAAAATCAATGTATCATCTACAACTCAAAAAACACGTCATCCCGGTTTTAGTTCTTTTAAAGAGAAAAAAAATAAAATGCATTTTATGCTCTGCCCGCAAAAACAAACAAATGGTCAAATCGTTTTTGAAATATAATAAAATTGACAGTTATTTTTTTACAAAATATTTTATGCATGATGTGGGATTCATAATTGATAATATAGTTAGGTCAAATCGTATCTTGATAAAGACAAGCTTGCTAAAACAAATAATCAAAGATGAGCGCATTGATCCGCAAAGAGTATTGTATGTGGGAAACTCTTCCGAAGACTTTGAAGCTGCAACTCGATTAAAAATACCATTTGTTTATATGGAGAATCATTATCTGGACAAAGAATCAAGTCTTAACTTAAACAGAGTTGGTAACATGTTCGATCTAAAGCAAAAAATACAGTCACTGGTGTTAAAATGAGAATTCTTGTTACCGGCGCATCCGGTTTCATTGGCTCACACCTAGTGAAGTATTTATCAAGAAACTACAGGATTCACGGTCTGTCTAGCTCTAAAAAGTCACAAAATATTTTTCAAATTTCATTATCCGACAAACAAAAACTTGCTAAACACATGAAGAAAAACAAGTATGATGTGGTAGTTCATTTGGCAGCATCTCTTGAAGAAAGTGAGCCACTTGACATGTTCATCAAAAACTGTGTTAGCACTACAAATATTTTGGAATGCTGTGCAGAAACTAATGTTGCAAAGGTGATTTTTTCATCCTCACAACTAGTGTATGGGAAATCAGAATATCTGCCAATTGATGAAGATCATCCCAAAAATCCAATAAGCAATTACGCTTTGTCTAAGTTAATCTGTGAAGAAATCTGTAAAATGTATCACAATACATATGGTATTCCAATCCAAATTTTACGCCTCTCATCCGTATATGGTCCAGGCCAATCACCAAAATACATCATACCGACCATGATGATAAACAGTGTAAATAACAAAGATATCAAAATTCATCATTACAAAAACGGGTTGCAGTTGATGGATTTTGTTCATGTCCAGGACGTCTGCAAAGCTATCTCATTAGCCTGCAAGTCCAAATCAAAATTCGGCATCTATAATATTGCATCTGGTAAGCCCATAACGGCAAATGACATAGCCAATAAAATTTCCCAGATCATTCAAATGCATACAATCAGCACCAGCATAGACAGAGAAGCCAATCATCTTTTCTATGATATTTCCCACGCAGAAAGAGAACTTGGCTTTAAACCGTCTGTTAAACTAGAGAAAAAAATACTCAAAGAAATATACAAAAGCATTGTTTCAAAAAGATGATTTTCTTTAATTACAACAAATAAATCTTGATGGTTGGCATAACCCGTAATGAAAACAACAGTAATAGCAGAGATTGGCTCTAACTGGGAAGGCAGTGTGACAAAGGGAATCAAAATTATCAAAGAATGTAAAAAGGCAGGGGTAGATGTTGTAAAGTTTCAGATGTGGCGTGCAAACGATCTCTATTCTCCAAAACATCCTCAGTGGAAAGTCATCAAAAAATCAGAACTGACATTTGATAAAGTAAAAAAACTAAAAAAAGAAGCCGATTCAATTGGTATTGAGTTTTTGTGCAGTGCATTCTATCCCGAAGCAATAAATTTTCTTGAAAAACTGGGTGTCAAACGGTACAAAATTGCATCAAGAACATGCTTATTCAAAGATCCGTATTCAAAGGAAACGTTAGATCTTGAAGCGTCAACCAAAAAACCAATGATAGTGAGCATGGGGATGGGCGGTGATAAAAATAAGATAAAAAAAATATTTAGCAAAAACAAGATCACATTTTGTTATTGCATTTCTGAATACCCGCTAGAGTTTAAGAAAATTAACTGGAAAGACGCTATACAATATGACGGGTTTTCAGATCATACCATAGGGATCACAGCACCAATAGTATATGCTGTTTTAAAGAAACAACAAGGATCTAAGAATATCCTCATTGAAAAACATGTCAAATCAAAAAATTCCAAAGGACCTGACGCAGAAACATCGATTGATACAGAAGAACTGGCCGATCTGGTTTCCCACGTTAGGCTTATTGAAAAAGCAAATCTCGATTAGTGTAGCATCAGGCGTTTTCATTTATTCCTCTGATAATCCGGTCAACTTTGGTATCAGACAGATTTTGATGGACAGGTATCGACACTATCTCTTTACCTGCAGTTTCAGTCATTGGTAATGAAACATTTTTTTTGTACAAAGACATTGTGTGGACCGGCCTATAATGAATACCAGTCTCTATTCCGGCATTAAACATTTTTTCCATGAATCTTTTTCTATTTTTCACCATTATCCAATAAAGATGGTAGCTGCAATTCTCATCAAAAGGCATTTTTCCTTCCAAATTGATCTCTTTTGAATATCGCTTGGCTATTTGCCGTCTAATACTGTTCATGGCATCCAGCTTTTTCAACTGAACCAAACCTATGGCTGCTGAAATCTCATTCATGTAATAGTTCCACCCAGCTTCCTTTACGTCATAACCAAAATTATTCCTGTTCGTTATACCGCACCATCTTCGTGCCAGCAAAACATCCCTCATCTTCCGATGTCCTGAATCATTAATTGCAATTAATCCCCCAGTTGGCATTGCCAAATTCTTCACTGGATGAAAACTAAAACATACTATAATTCCATGGCTTCCAATTCTTTTGCCCATAAACTTGGCTCCCGCAGCATGTGCTGCATCCTCAATCAATACCAGATCATTTTTCTTGCATATTTGTTCAATCTTGTCTAAACTGCAGGACATTCCTGCATAATGAACAGGTAGAATTACCTTGGTTTTTTTGGTAATCAGTTTTTCAATCTGATTGGGGTCGACACACATGGTGTGTGGTTCCACATCAACAAATACTGGTTTCCCGCCATTCAGAAGAATGGCGTTTATCGTGGCAACGAAGGTAAGTGATGGAACTATTACCTCCTTTCCTTTTAGGTCCATTAACGATAAAGCAAGATTTAGTGCCGCTGTTCCACTATTGACTGCAATACAATCGTCCGAGTCAATGTATTTTTTGAATGAATCTTCAAATTTTTTAACATAACCAATACCTGCACCGGATGCCCAAAAATGACTTTTTAGAACTTGCTGAGTCACTTGCTGCTCTTCAAATCCAACAGACGGATCGAATAGCTTGATTTTTTTACCCATGCTTACTCTTCTCTTGCTTGACAAACTCTTCATCATCTTTTAATGATTCCAAGTAGCCTTCATTTGGATTATCGTTCCTATTTATATTAAACAAGGTTGGTTCCTGCGCATACAAATTCATTATATCTTTAATGAGAATGGGTCTGCTTTTAATGCGTTCCACAATTCTCTTTACAAGTTCCAAATCTTTTTCCCTGTCTACTTCCCATCTTAAATGTGAAAGATCCTCAGAGTTGATCACATTGAATATCTTAAACTCATCTCTATGATTGTAGATGTACGGTGTTACATGTTCCCGTTCTGACGGAAGCCTTGCTAACTTCCATGCTTTCTCTAATGCTTCAAAAGAAAATACTTCCACTTCGGTTCCAAACGGAAAGGTATACTGAAGAAAATTTGAGACATAATCATATTCGGACGTTGAAAAAACTTTTACGACCTTATCGACTATCTGAGGGTCTATCAGTGGCTTATCTGAGGGAATCCTGACAATTGTGGAAAACGTAAACTTTTTTGCGCACTGATAATGTCTATCTAGAACATCCTTTTCAGAACCTCTAAAGTACTTGAATCCTTTTTCTTGGGCGAATTTTACTATCACATCGTCTTCCTCAAGATCGGTTGTTGCTATGACGATATCGTCTAGTAACTTGGAGTGTTGAAGTTGACTTACGACATAATGGAGGATGGGGTATTTTCCATCTAATAATTTCATTGCTTTGCCAGGTAACCGTGAAGAACCAGTTCTTGCCTGAATTATGCATCCAATCATGGGGTGACCAGCTCAATTTTTTTTAAAAACTGGAGATATTGCATTTAGAGTAAGTTAGATTTTACGATGAGCTCTTTTAATGCGTCTTTTTCAATTAGTTCCACTCTGTCTGATGAATATGGCTCAATCAACGTAGCCCTTTTCATATCGGGATACTTTTGCCTAATCCCTTCATCAGAAAGTGGAAGTTGAAGTATAATGTATCTTGTATCGCTTTCTAAGGTAGTTCGAAGCTCATCTGTGTTTATCAATGTCTCATGGAATTTTTCTCCCAGTCTGACAGGTATCTTTTCTTCACCAGTATTTCCAAGTAACTCCTGTAAGGATTCCTTGACGGTTTTAATCGTGTACGCTTTTAATTTTGGCACAAAAACCTCTGAGCCTTTTCCTGCAAATGTAGACGATAAAATAAAATCCAACGCCCCGTCCATGGTGATACTGAATCGTGTCATCTCTGGGCTCGTAATAGTAAGTTTTTGTTTTGATTTTATTTGTTGAATAAACTTGGGAATGACCGAACCACTACTTCCCAAAACATTACCATACAGCAAAGCTATGAACTTTGTTCTGTGGCGCTTTTTATCCAGATAATTACTTGCGGTCACAAACAATTTTTCCATTAGTAGTTTTGTTGCCCCATATGTATTGAGAGGAGATACAGCCTTGTCTGTACCTACTCCAACTGCAATATCTACATCTTCATGAAGACACGCTTCAATGACATTGCGCGATCCTATCACGTTTGTATTGATTGCTTCAAACGGATTGTATTCAACTACTGGTACGTGTTTTAAAGCAGCTGCATGAAACACAATATCTATGTCCTCTAATGCCCTCTGCAATCTTGGAGCGTCTCTGATGTCTCCAATCAGGTATCTTAGTCTGTCATCATTTAACTCAGATTGCATCATAACTTGTTTATTTTCATTTCTGCTAAAAATGCGGATAACATCAACTTCAGTTTTTAATAATCTTCTTGTTAAAGCCTGTCCTAGAGAACCAGTTCCGCCTGTAATGAGAATTTTCTTGCCCTTTAATTCATTCATAATGAATTTGTGCATGACTTGTATTAAATAATCTTACCATCCAGACTGTCACAACTTTCTCTTAATGTGACATAACTAACCGGCTGATATTCGATTACATACGCATTTTCAACTATCTCCTGCCAATTATCGTATACTTTGTACATTTTTTGTGAATCTATTTTATCTATTGATTTTAGATCAAACAATAATCTAGCCTCTAACCATCAGATATAATGTTTAAATTAATCACATGATTTTTTGAATGATTTCATACTTGTTAATCAACATCTAACTGCAATCAAGAATGGAAATAAACATCTATGAATTTTAAAAAAGATTAACCAAACACATTCTTAAATATCGATTAACTGTCAATAGAATATGAAAAGCTTTTCTGAGCATTTACGTTCAAGACATGAGTTTGGCGAAAAGATTGATCATAATCAAAAGCCGATTTTACGAAGTTCTGCAATCTTTCCCGTAGTTAAAAATAACTCATACAGCTCAAGGATATTATTTTTGGGATACTGGGTGATAAAGCGAAAAATTCCTGAAGTCAGCTTTCTTGTAACGCTAAGAAGTAATGACGGAATAATCATAATGCGAGATTTTTTTACAATATACGATCCAAAATCATACACGATTAGTCTGGATTCTTTGTTGGAAAAAACTTCCATATCTGACAAATCAAACTTTCTAGGCTCGATAGAAGTAGAGATATTTTCCACCCAAGACATGGTTTTTCCTTATCCTGCGTTGGTACTGGACTATTTCAATAATGAATTCAATACATGCGTCCACACGTTGGGACGGGTCTACAACGATATCGAGGATCTAAATGAAAATGAAGCATTCAGGGTACCCGAAACTGGATTTGATATACACGCAGACGATGATCTGCAGGCATTCTTGTCTTTTGTTAACGGTCCGCTTCCTAATCATGGCGCTGTAATTGACTATATTATCACAAATAGCGAATCAAAGAAACTTGCTGGAAGTTTTACACTCGATCGTATCAAACCGTACCAGACAGTATTTTTCAAATTTCAAGACCATATCCCAAATCTGCGCCAGTTTCTGAATGGTAAAGCAGGCGCCATCACCATAAAGCATAACTTTGTAGGATTCTACCCTCGTTTTCTTGTAGGAAATATCCAGAACTCTCTGCAAATTGTAAGCTTTACGCATTCATACTATGACTGCACATCATGCTCAGAACCTTTGGATTACTGGGACCGACTAAGTGAATCCCATTACGACAGCTCAGTATCAATCCCACTGTTTACTGATAACGACTTTTTTACGGAGATTGTCCTTTATCCTAATCTTTCGCCATCAACTTTCGATCTGGACATCAAACTTCATGATAAACAAGGAGGTCTTTTGCTAGACCTTCCTAATTTTATGAGGATAAGTAGCCATGATTCAAAGTTGCTCAAGATTAACTTTAACGAGCTACTTGCTAAGAACAACATTGATACAAAAAATGCTGCCACGGCACACATAATCACTAATTTTCAAGACAGAAAGATCCCAACCAGAATAAAGTTTGGCCTCAACGTAGGAAAAAAAGGAAACAAATCAAAATTATCCTGTAACATCTGTTTTAATTCAAAGATTGGCAATCCACTAATTGACAATAAACCAGGTTCTTTTCATTGGTGCCCGATATTTTCGACAGGCAATACAGTAATATCGTTTGAAAATTCCTCGTCTATGAAAAATTATTCAAAGAATGCAAACTTGATGCTGACCTTTTACCGAGAAAAAGATACAAACTCCATGGAAAAAGAAATCACAATACCTGCAAATGGTGAATTTAGATTCGAGCTGACAAAGGACCATGAGGTTTTGCAGTTTCTGGATGGAAATGTAGGCTGGATTACTGCCAAAGCAGATAATCCTTACATACAAGGCTATTACTTTAATTTCCATTCGTCTGGAGCAGTTGCCGGGGACCACATCTTTTAGTACTGCAACACTTGCTTCCTGGTCTTCTCAAATGACATTAGAATTTAACAAATCTATAAGTGATGTTAGGGGAACTATTTTATTTTGTTCTTTTGGAAAATCAACCTTCAATTTTGTTGAAACAAAAAAAGGATTTTCACGTGGCGGTCATTATCATGAATTTAAAAGTGATCATATACTTTTACGAGGCAAAATAGAATTTAAAGAACTAAATCTTAGTACAAATATGGAACAAATTCGTATTCTATCTGCTCCTTGTACTATATCTGTAGAGCCTAATATAGCTCATCTTTTAACTGCATTAGAAGATTCTTTATTTTTAGAATGTTTTGATACAGAATATTTTGCTATTGATTACTTTCCATATAGAAATATTGTTGATGAAAAAATAAAACAAAGATAGAATATCTAAATAAATATTATTTATTTTAAGTATCTAATCTATCTTTAATATATCTGATTGATTTTACAGGAGTTGGATCAGTTTTTGATAAAACTGCTTTGTAAATTGAGACGTAATCAAAAAAATAAATCAAATTGATAATTTTTGAAAGAATATTTCCTTCTACTGAAAATACTTCATAATATTTTATATTATTTTCATTAAAGTAATCTTTCATAATTTCCCATCTTTCTTTTGTTTTGATATGATCTTCTTGTCCTTGTAATAAAATAGGTTGTACGTTTGATGGTTTTTCCCATGAAACAATTCCATTATGAGATGCCTCAATTACATCTTCAATCATCGAGTGTAGTTTTGTATTTTCTTGTAACGAATTTTTAAATCTTATAGCTGCTACATTCAATCCCCATGGATAATAAATCAATGGAATTTCTGTAATCCATTCTGCTAATTTTAGTGCGGAATTACTGCTAGAAAGATTTAATGATGAAATATTATTTTTTAATTCTCTCATTTTTTTAATTGATTCAATAACTCCTTCATTTGTTATTGGTAATATTGGCTCAAGAATTTTTAATAATGAATACAAAAAATTCACAAATGATGTTCGTGGGGAATGTATTTGAGAAACTTTTCTAAAATCTATCTGATTTTTCTTACAATATTTCTCCATTTTTCCTCCTGAAGAAATAGCAATTATTTTACACCCTTTCTTCTTTGCAGAATCTAAGATAGAAAGAGTTTCTACAGTGTTTCCTGAAATACTTGTAGCTATCACTAATGATTTTGAATCAGCCGTGTTTGGAAGTAAATATCCTTTTACAACAGAAACATGAATTTTTGTTTTTGATAGAATAGCTGCAAATGCATCCCCAATAGCGCCAGAACCGCCCATCCCTGCAAAAACTACATGATCTACGTCTCCAAATTCTAATTTTTTAAAATTTGATGAAAATGCTTCGTCAGCAATTTCTGGCCATTTATCATAAATTTTATGCATTCCTGAAATATCAAATTTCTCCAAAGTTATGTAATCAAGCATCATATGATTGAATTTTTGATGGGATTATAATGTTTAAAAATCCTCTAAAAAATGATTAGTTATTTTAAATATGAAGTGAGAGACTTCTTTCTAATGAATGGTAATTCTCATATTGATTCCTCATTAAGAACAGTTGAATGGAAAGATAACAAGGTTGTAATGATAGATCAGACCAAATTACCAAATCAATTAGTTTTTGTTGAATATGATGATTTTAATCAAGTTGCAGATGCTATTAGAACTCTAGTTGTGAGAGGAGCTCCTGCAATAGGTGTATCAGGGGCATTTGGTTTAGCACTTGCTGCATTACAAAGTAATGCATCTACCAAAGAAGAATTAATAGGAGATTTAGAAAAAGCAAAAAAAGTTCTTTTTGAAACAAGACCTACAGCAGTAAACCTGTCTTGGGGTTTAGAGAAAATCATGAAAGTTGCAATTTCTGGCACTTTAATTGATCAAATTAAAGAATCTGTAATTAATGAAGCAAAAAAGATGGCAGATGAAGATATCCAAATAAACAAAACTATGGGAAAAAATGGTTCTGTACTTTTTGATAATAATGATACTATAATGACTCATTGTAATGCCGGTGCATTAGCGACTGTTGCATATGGAACAGCTCTAGGTGTAATTCGAGCAACAAGGGAAAGTGGAAAAAATATCAAAGTTATAGCTACAGAAACACGACCTGTTCAGCAAGGTTCACGTCTTACTGCTTTTGAATTAAAACATGATGGAATAGATGTTAGTCTAATTCCAGATACTGCAGTTGGTTATACGATGGCAAACGGATTAGTCAATAAGGTGATTGTAGGAGCTGATAGAATTTTACGTACTGGTCATGTTTTTAACAAAATTGGTACATATCAAGTTGCATTAATTGCAAATCAGCATGGGATTCCATTTTATGTAGCAGCCCCCCTTTCGACATTTGATTTACAAAGCAACCCTGGAGATGTAGTGATAGAACAGAGAAACGGTAGTGAGGTAACTGGAATTGGAGATACAAAAACTGCTCCAGATGGAATTAATGTGATAAATCCAGCATTTGATATGACTCCTCCAGAATTAATCTCAGGCATAATTACTGAAAAAGGCATAGCCAA
>JAERMO010000022.1:0-6424 GCA_016844465.1 Nitrosarchaeum sp.
GTTTTTTATATCGTCAATATTTTGGGACATGGTTATGTATACGCCAGGTTCATCAAAGTCCTTGGCACCGGAATACAAGAACTGTAATCCAAAAGTAGTTTTTCCGCTACCTGTTGGGCCTGAAATTAAAACAGATCGTGTCTTTTTTAATCCCCCAGATAGTATGGAATCCAATCCAGGAATTCCAGTTTTAACTTTAGAATAGGTAGAATCCATGTCTATAAACAGTAAACATAATTTTCTATATAAAGAAGGAGACTAGTTTAATTCTTACATGTAAGATGTTTTGAGGCTAGAGATGGATATACTTTGAATTCACCCATAAGGATTCAAAGAGTAATTTCATTGAATATATCATCGATTGGGAGTTTGTCCACATTGCAAATGGTGCCGTTGTTGAATTTGAATTTTTTGTAAAGAATAGTAATTCAGAATCATCTTTTAAAAAGAAACATAGGTTATTTTGAATGTCCTTAGCTAATTTTTTAATATTCTTTCTTTCCAAATCATCAAATATGTATACAGTTTTTTCTGAACACGCACTTAATAATCGAAATTGTTGTTTTGATTTAACAAATGATTCTAGGAAATCCCCATGATATAATTTCAGAAAGTCTTTTTCTGAGCCCAGTATTAAAAATTCATCTTTGAAATTGTCCGTCATTTCAGTAATTTTAGATTGAATTTGATTAGCGCCCTGCAACATTTGAAATTTCTCATCAATCTCATCTCGTATTGAGCCAAAAGTTGGAATGTTCTCCCACAATTCAGATAATCCCTTTTCCATTTGCTCTAGTGATTTTATTCTTTCTTTTTCAGAATTCACTAAAATCCATATAGCTTTGCTTAACGGTAATGCAGTGAATTGGATAGGGTGCTGAAATGTCGCCGATACAATTCCCTTGTTTTGTAATGCGGAAAGTAAATGATATGTTTCAGTTCTAGGTAACTTTAGTGATTTGCATACTTCGGGTGCAGTTTTTGCCCCATATTTTCCAAGATAAATAAACACTTTACTTTGATTAGATGTCAGACCATATTGTGAAAGTTCTGCCTGGACTTTTTCTACAGATAATTTGTACTCGTATATTTGGGTATCAGGAGTAGAATCAAATATTGAAATTTGAGTTGTTTCGTTTTCCATGTTTTTCAGATCCTTCTTAGGAAAAGACTAGGCTATATTGTAGTATAGCTAAGAATTTTTGATCGGATCGATCAGATTTCTTACTTTCTTTAAATACATTATTATTATAAAAATCTAATGAAATAAACATAAATTTCTATTTTTAACTTAATTTTAATGAATTTTTTACATTATTAAAAATTCCTTTAAGATCGATTTTGATGTAATTAACCTATTTTGTGTGATTTTATGAGAAATTTAAATATATTAAATTTTGAATCGCCCAATTTTCCATAGTTTGTTGAAATTTTAATAACTAAGGGGTTTAACGAATCTTCAGCAGTTGGCTAGAAAAGTATCCATGGTAATATTTCAAATTATTTGACGTTTCAAATATAGTCTAAATTATCTACATTGAGAGATATTTTTTGATGCGAATCATTATTTGTAGCCTGTTGGGTTTGCAAGTGAATGTTAAAACAGAATGAAATCAGGCATAAAATTAGAATTTGTGAATGTAACAAGAAATTTGGCGAATAAAAGTTGATTGAAACATTTTCTATTTACAACATAGTTGGAATTGGTGTTGCTCTTGCAATGTTGATAGTGGGTTCAATAATAGATATTTGGAAAAGAGAAATACACGACTATTACTGGCTAGGATTTGGGATTATTGGCGTGTTATTAGTTATTATAAATCCAGATATTTTTGCACATCTGCTTAACATAGGCATAGCATTGATCATTGCCCCATTCGTGATTTTTGTTTGGAGAATCGGATTATTTGGAGGAGCAGATGCATTTGCTTTAATTACTTTGGCAGTGATTGCGCCATTGGCGACTTTTTCTCAAAATCCAGTTACGCCATTTACATCCCTTGCAAACGCAATAATATTATTTATGATACCATTTATTTTGAATATTTTTAGAAACTTAGTTTCCATGGCAAAACATGAAAATATTTTTGAGGGTTTTAAAGAAAATAGAATGAAAAAAATTTGTGTCATGTTCTTAGGATATAGAGCAAAAAATCCAAAATTTTGTTTCTCAATGGAAAAAATTCAAAACGGTGAAAAGAAATTAAACATCACTATTCATCATGCAGAAAATGAAGAATACTGCACAAAACCGGATACGTGGATTACTCCCGGCATGCCATATCTTTTGCTAATTACTGGAGGTTTTATAATCCAGTTAGGATGGGGAGATGTTTTACTGAGTTTGTTCGTAAAATAATTGTAATTACAAACTGAATAATGAGTAAATAGCGTTGTAATATTAAAAGACATACACCATCTTATGTTCCAAGTTAATGTTACAGTTTCTAATGACAATAGAACATCATGAGAACATGTTTGTATCAGATAATACAATAAACGAGCTAAACAAATTACTCCTAAAATATGGTCTGACCCAAAATCAGGCTAAAGTATTTCTATATCTTAGCAAAATAGGTATCAAAACTGCCTCAGAGATATCAAAATCGCTTGACATTCCAAGAACAGAGACATATCGCTTGCTTGACAATTTACAAGAAAAAGGAATTCTTTTTTCAATATTTGGAAAGCCAACCCAATTCAAAGTAGTTGAAATAAATGAATCCATTAAAATTTTAGTCGGCAGTGAAAAAAACAGAATTAAAGAACTAGAAACCGGTGCAGATAACATCATAAAATTATGGAATTCAGTTACAAAATATGCCGAAAACAAGGAAAAAATAGATGAAAACAAATTCCAGACATTACAGGGAAGAAATTCAATACTTGTAAAATTAGAACAGATGGTGAAAGAATCATCAGAAAGCATACTAGTTCTAGGAACTGAATTAGATTTTAAGAAATTTTATCACACAGATTTCATAGAGCTTCTTCAAAAAACAAAATCAGATCTTAAAGTTCTCAGTGATTATAACAAGGATAAGCATCACATATTTGAAGATATTCCTGCAAAAAGAATTAAAAAATTAGAAGATGTAAACAGGGAAAATTTCTGTTTTATAATTAAAGATGATAATGAAGTTATTTTCTTTATTAGCAATTCTGAACTAAAGGAAAAACTTGCGATTTGGACAGATTCCAAGGCATTTGTAATTACTTTAAGATCATTGTTTAATTTATTGTGGACTAAATCTCACTATGTAGATGAATCAAATATTCATTCAGTGCTTGAGGGTGAAATTACTTTTGAGCATCGATTAAGAGAAATCGAACAGGAAAAAATTATATTGAATTATTTACAGAGCGTTTTCAAATTAACAGAAAATGAAATGGCAAATAAGAGATGATTGTTAAATATCCAATCAGAGTAAACCAAGAAAATGAAATTGTAAAAAAAGATTTTAATGAAGAGCAAAACTATTTTCCTGAAAATAAAAATGTCAGTGATGAAATAAAAAACAAAAAAGATCCGATTCAGATTGGTTTAGTTGTATTAATTTTTATTTTTTTGAGTGTTTCAGTATACTTTTTGTTAGGACCAATAAGCATGATTGCTTTAGGAGTAGGAGGAGGTTTTTCATTATATCATATGGTTGAATCTAGTAGAAAATCTACTTCAATAACGTCAAAAAAAAAAACCGTCGGCAGTCTTATTATTTTTGTTATTGTCCCCATTCGCTATTGCCATAGTCATATCATATGAAGGAATTACGTTACTTGAAACCCCCGTTAGAATAATTCTGCTTTGGGCAATGATGATTACCTTTTGGTCAACTTTATTAGTGCTTCCTATGGCAGTGGCAAGTAAATTTAAAGAAATAAATTTAAATGAATTATCAACTTACCCGATAGTTTCAATAATAATTCCAGCATATAATGAAGAAAAGGTAATTGCACAAACTATAGAAGCAATATTAGAAACAAAATATCCAAAAAAAGAAATTATTATTGTAGATGATGGAAGCTCTGATAACACTCTAAGTATTGCCCTGAAATATAAGGATCAAATCAAAGTATTACATAAAGAAAATGGTGGAAAGGCATCTGCACTAAACTATGGTCTTATTTATTCAAATGGGGAGATTGTGGTAATTGTTGATGCAGATACCGTTGTTGGAAGACATGCAATAACTGAAATGGTAAAATCATTTCATTCGCGGGATAACGTCGCAGCGATTGCAGGAAACGTCAAAGTAAGAAACAGAGTAAACTGGATTACAAAATGCCAAGCATTAGAATACATCATTGGAATTCAAATTGTTCGACGTGCTTTTGATACATATGGTTCAGTTACGATTGTTCCCGGTGCGATAGGTGCCTTTAAAAAAACATTTCTAGATAGAGTTGGGCCATATGGTAAAGACACCATAGTAGAAGATTTTGATCAAACTTTAAAGATACTAAAATCAGGTTTAATTACTCAAGGAAGTTCAAAGTCAATTGGATATACTGAAACACCTAGCACTATCAGAGATTTTACTGCTCAAAGAAAGAGATGGTATCGTGGAAATATACAAGTGGTAAATAGGCACTCTAATGCACTATTCAACCCACGATTCGGTCATTTACATAAATTGACATTTCCGCATATGCTAATCGGAATGTTCATTTCACCAATACTGTCATTTTTAGCAATAGGCACCGCAATTATATCGATCTTTACAGGAGATTGGTGGTTTGTGGTTGAAGTTACAGGAATTTTTGTTATTGTCCATTTTCTTATGACGTGTTTAGCAATTAGGATAGATGGGGAGGATCCAAAGCTATTATGGTATTCGATATTTCTTGTTTTTGGATATAAACAGATCACAGATGTTCTATTAATAAGAGCGATTTATGAACAGTTGAAAAAGAAAAAAGCGATTTGGACAAGCGCTGATAGGGTAGGAGCAATATAAGGGACTTGGGAAAATATTATCTTGATCGTATTAAAGAGTAATAAGAAAATATTTAAAATTAATTTGAAAAAAGTTCAAACAAAGTAATGTCAATCTCATCTATTTAAGATAACATACTTATTTACAGTCCACAAAATATATTTATAAAATTTTCTAGTTCTGAAAAATTAGACATGTGGTAAACCAGACAAGAGAATCATTTAAGATCAAAAGTATTTTGTCAATCTAATCTTGTTTGGTATGACTTTGTTGAATTAGTTTAAATAATTATGACAGCATAATTTAATTTTTACAACGATTAAAAATATGAAAGAAATAATTAAAAATTAAATTTACTTGAAAAATTCAGTATTGGTAAATTAGTAAATTAGTCAATTACATATTAATGGCTTTATAACAAGTACTAGATTTCCAACTACAGTCATCAAGTTTGAACTTGATTTCACACTTTAAACAAAAGTATTCAGATAATATTTCTGGGAAAAATTCGTTGCAATTGTTACAAATATAATGATTTTGCATCACCCTATAATCAACACCTAATGCTTTTATCTCTCTGTGACAATTTGGACACATGTCATTTTTATAGGAATTTTCTTCGGTAATGTTTCCACAGTCATAATGTTCAATTAGGTGCCCCAATTTGAAATTAGGACTTTTACAGGCAGGGCAATAAAATAGCTGAGTTATTTTTACAGAATCACATTGATTGCATGCAATTTCTTTTTTCTCCCCGAGATTGATGATCTTGTTTTCATCTTCCAATTTTTTTAAATGCGAAATAACAAATTCATCGGCCTGACCAATTAACTGGACCATAAAATTAACACTGAGTTGTTTTAAGGATTTTACTACAAACTCAATATGATCTTGAATTTGTGCCTGAATTTCATTTGTTGCTTGTTTAAACAGCTCAATTTGTGTAGATTCTCTTTGAAAGAAATCCTGTTCCTTTTCAATAGTTTCAAAGATTTCTTTAAGACTTTCAAATCGAATTGGTTTTTCCAAATATCTAAAAGCACCAAGTCGAATCAAATCTTTAATGCCAGGATCCTCCCTTTCAGTAGCAGTTTCCAAAATCACATGAACGTTTGGCTTAATTTTAAGCATTTGTGTAAAAACAGAGTGTGCAGTTATGTCAGGTAAAGAATAATCAAGTAAAACTATCGGTTCTATCTTTTTTCGTACAAGTGATTTAAAGGTCTTTACAGCTAATTTACCCGTTGCACATATATGAATTTGAAAGTAATCAAGTTGTTCCAAATAACTTTTCAAAAGTTCGCCAGTTACTGGACTATCTTCAACTATCAAAACATCGTCTTTTGTAACCATTAATAATTACACCCAAATTCTGTTGTCATTGTAAATTGTGACATTAAATTAGAACATAAGGACAGGTATGTTATTTTATGTTACAACAAAAGATTCAGTCATTAAATTAGTAGGCACAAACAAATCAAACAGAT
>JAERMO010000022.1:6448-21766 GCA_016844465.1 Nitrosarchaeum sp.
AACAGATTGGTCTAAATTGATCTATTTTTTAGAAAAATCATTGATTCATGGACCATCTTTAGGAATTGGAGCCGGAATTGCATCAGTTGCAATAATAGTTGTATTTTTATCTTTTAATGCATTAAATGGAGGAGAACTTGTAATTGTCCCAACCCCTACAATTCAAGAATCTGGCCCTACAAAAATTACGGCTGCAACATTTATGGAAAACGGTTCGTCAATTCTCGGAGACCCCAATGCGCCAGTAACATTAGTGGAATTTGGCGATTATCAGTGTTATTTCTGTAATCAGTTTTTCCATACAACCGAAGATAGTCTTTTCAAAAATTATGTAGAGACAGGTAAAGTTAAGGTAATTTTTAAAGACTATACTATAATTGGTCCAGATTCAAATACTGCCGCTCACGCTGCTCATTGTGCAGATGATCAAGGGCAATTCTGGAAATATCATGATACTTTATACAATAATTGGGATGGTGAAAATACAGGATGGGCGTCATCGGAGAACCTGCTACAGTTTGCACGAGACATGGAACTTGACATAGATCAATTCTCTAAATGCATGATAGACTCAAAGTATACTTCGATTATCATAAACAGCAACCAGGATGCAAAGGACTTGGGATTAACAGGAACGCCTGCATTTTTTATCATTGGTCCAGATAGTAAAGTAACAAAGATCAGTGGGGCTCAACCTTATGATATCTTTGAAGGAATTTTTAATTTAGAGTTGGAAAAATAGAAAAATTACAGATCAATTTGCAAAAAGCATATGAAAATTTGTAAAAATTCCCTAACAAGTATGGTAGAAATAGCTCAATATCCTTATATGAGTATAGACGGAGGCAAGCTTGATGGCAGCTGGAATAGATGACATTGCAATTTACATACCAAGACTGTACATAGACGCAGCTGATTTTGCTAAAGCAAGGGGGCTGGATCCGGAAAAACTCCAAAAAGGTTTAGGGGTATCTCAAATGGCAATTGTAGATACTAATCAAGATCCAGCATGTCTTGCTGCAAATGCATGTCTTCAAATTATGCAGAAAAACAAGTTATCGCCAGAAGACATTGGAAGATTGTATGTCTCCACTGAATCTTCATTTGATGAATCAAAGGCAATGAATTCTTATGTTGTGGTGGAGTAGAGACGAAATTTGCGTGTGTTAGTGGGTCCTATGCACTTTATGACAATACTAATTGGATTAGAGCAGGAGAAGCAGAAGGAAAACACGCACTAGTTGTAGTATCAGATATTGCAAAATACGATATGGGTTCTAGTGGTGAGATGACGCAGGGTGCTGGTGCAGTTGTAATGCTGCTCAATGATGAGCCTCGACTATTGGCTTTTGATCCTAAAGTAACAGCTACATCGATTAAAGATGAATATGATTTTTACAGACCATTTGGAAAAGAAACACCAATTGTACATGGTCAGTACTCTAATCTCTTGTATATGATTCAGGTACGCAAAGCTCTTGAGACATACAAGAAAAAAGCGATATCATCAGGATTAATAAAATTAGAACTAGGTGAGACGATTTTAGATCATATGGATTATCTCAATATGCACTTACCATACAGTAACATGGGTAAAAAAGCGCTGGCATATTTAGTTAGACATGAATGGCGTCAACTTCCAAGATGGAAAAAAATAATCCAAGAGATAGGAATACCAGAACCAGTACCAAAGGATCCCCGTGGAACAATAGAGTCAGTTTTAGGAGATGAGGAATTTATGGCAAAAGACCATGAATTTACAAAATTATTTACAAAAACAAGAGAATTCCAAGAAGTGTATGAATCAAAACTTGCAAGTTCACTAATTGCATCAAAGATGATTGGAAATCTATACACGGCATCACTGTATCTTGGGTTTAGAAGCTGTCTTGAATTTGAATACCAAAAAGGAGTAGATTTGAATGGTAAGCGTGTAGGATTTGGCTCTTATGGAAGTGGAAGTAGTGCCATGGTATTCAGCGGTTCAATTCAGCCCCAGTACGAAGAAATTGTAAAAAATATGAATTTGGAGGCAGAACTTGCTCCAAGAAGGAAACTCACCCTGCAAGAATATGAAATACTACATGAAAATAAGCTCTCTCCAGAAGAACCAATGCTTCATACAAAAAAAGAATTTGTATTAGTGGATATCAGCACCACTACTGAATCACGAGGAGAAAGACGATACGTATTCAACGAATAAACTAATGCAAGAAGAACCAAACCCAATCAAAGATTTTCTATTCGATTACATAAAAAAATCAGAAAAAAAAATTCAAGGAAAATTGTTATGACAAAGTAATTTCAATGGGAGAGAAAGAAGAGAGTCTTGGAATTCTTGCCACAGGGCTACTACACTATCTTTTAACAAATGCACTAGTGTCCAGTCAAAGAAAAATAGAATATGGTGGAATACAAATAGATATCATCATACCAAATTTAAAAACACTTGAAATTGATCCAAAAAAAACTTTGATAATATGTATCCCAAAAACTATTGACAAAAATTCCATAGAGAAAAAACTAAATCAGTTGCAAAAGATCCAACCCATTAAAGATAATATTTGGTTGGTAATTACAAAGAAACTAGATTTCCAAAACAAAACATATGTAATTAAAAAGAAAAATGGGTCATTTTCAAAAATAATTTATGATATTGCAGAATTTATAAATGTTCAAGGTCAAAGTAAATTCAAAATATTACATATTTGAAAATTAACTTAATAGAAATTTAAAATTGATATTTTTTTTGAAAACACTATAAAGTGATGTATCACTCATATCGTCGATAAATGGAATGGAGCCTAATATTTGTACATTCGTTAAATTTTCTAAATCTCGTTTTAGTTCCTTAACGCGATAGCCATCATTATCAAAATTGTTAATCACTATGCCCTTAATTGGAATTTTATATTTTTCGCACATTTTACAAGTCATTATAGTATGATTAATAGTCCCGATTTTTGTTCTCGTAACAATTAATGCAGGTAATTTCATATCTTTAATCAAATTTGTTACAAAATAATTTTGAAGAATAGGAGTCATTATGCCACCCATTCCTTCAACTAGCATCATTGAATGTAGTTTTGATAATTTTTTGAATCTATTTATGATCAGTTCAACGTTTGGTTTTATTTTCAAATTTTTTAATGCCGTATAAGGAGATGCTGCTATTGGAAAGAATTGTGGATTTAGCAGCATTTCAGGATCATTTACTTGGGCAGCATTTGACAAGATTTCAACATCCTCAGATTTGAAACCCTTTTTCTGTGCAGAGCCTGCAGCAAATGGCTTCATAATGCCCACATCAATTCCCATCTTTCGTAAGGTAACTGCAAGTCCAGCAGCGACATAGGTTTTTCCCACATCGGTGTCAGTTCCTGTGATAAATAATGAGCTCATCGACTATTCGTTGAATTATTTTATAAATTAACTTTTTTTATCCATAATTGACAAAAATGTGCTTTGTCAGTCCGATGTAGATACCGGATAAAACGTAAACTATATCATTTTATGAACCCATCGGGATTGTCCTGCTATGGAATAGATTCACGCAAAGTTTTTTTATACGTCAATCAACTTTAGCTATAATCACAATAGTGGCAACATTAACTGCGGTTCCATCTGTATTTTCAGAAGTAAACATTAGTGAACCTATGATAACTGCAAGTGGGATTGAAACTAGTTCTGGAACCAGCACTCAAGCAAGTGGTAAAGAAATAAAACCAGGAACCATAATAGTAGAAAGTCCATCAACAAAAGAAACTACAGTTCATGGATTATCATCAGATGGTAAAGTTAGAGTAGAAATCACTGCAAGTAATCCCGTTGCAAATGAGGTCATGTCAATAGATATTAAATTTAGAGATTCTAGCGGTTCTTTGAAAAAATTTGCAAACTATGACATACTTGTAACACAAAATAACAAAGAGGTTCTATCAGCTAGTAATGTTCATGATGAAGATGGAAATGGAATGCATACTACTGCAACATTGGAGTCAGATGGACAAGTGGATTTCAAAATAACTTTACTTGGATTTGGGTTAAAGGATGATCAAGTAAACTGGACAGAGCCAAAAGGAGATGTGTTGATGTTTAATGTAGTTCCAGAATTTGGTACGATTTCCATGATGATTTTGATTGTTTCAATATTAAGCATAGTTATAATAACTGCCAAGACTAAAAATATGACAATTTCAAGAATGTAAAATAGTTCCGTATTAAAAATTAGTAAATTTTATTAAAAAGATTATCAAATGATTTCATACAATGAGAGTACAAATTAAACAAGAAATTCAAATACTATAAAAATTCTCAAAAATTCAGTTTTTTCAATTAAAGACACTAATCACATATGAAAGAATTTGTATTGAAACATTTTGATAAATAATCAAACCGTCAACGAAGATAACGTCGCTTAATTCATCTCTTTTTTTAATCAAGATATGTGTCTTTATCGTTTAATTATTAAGATCAAATAACGAAACAAAGATAGATTGAAAAAGAATAGTTTTGTGTGGCATCCAAATACACAGATGAAAGAATGGAATTCATTTGATAGCATTGTCGAGGCCAAAGGAATGTGGTTAACAACTTCGGATGGAATTCATCTTTTAGATGGAGTTGCATCAATGTGGTGTAATGTTTGGGGTCATTCTAAACCTGAATTAGTTAATGCGATTACGAATCAAAGTAAGAGAGTACAACATTCATCCATGTTTAATTTGACAAATGAGCCTGCAGAAAAACTTGCCAAAAATTTAATAAAATTATCTCCAGGCATGCATAGAGTATTTTATTCAGATAATGGTTCATCGGCAATGGAAATAGCATTCAAGATGGCATTACAGTATTGGAAGAACATTGGTGAAAAAAAGAAAACAAAAATTGCAACACTAAAAAATGGTTATCATGGAGATACGTTTGGTGCAATGTCAGTGGGGTATAACCCAGAATTTTTTGGTAAATTTAAAAAACAATTATTCCAGACAATACAATTTCCAGTCCCAAATAAGTATAGAATTCCAAAAGGTTATAGTTTTTCAGATTATCAAAATTTTTGTCTAGACAAAATTGAAAAAGAGTTTTACCGAGATGATAAAATCTCTATGTTTGTTATTGAAAGTGGTGCCCAAGTTGCAGGAGGGGTAATTATATTTCCAAAAGAATTCCAAAGTAAAATAAGCAAATTATGTAAAAAATATAATGTTTTACTAGTATTAGATGAAATAGCAACAGGGTTTGGGCGTTTAGGGTCTATGATACAATATACAGAACAAAAAAGCACACCAGATATCGTGGCATATGGAAAAATGTTAACAGGTGGATACCTAACCATGGCAGCAACTTTGACAAGTAAAAAAATTTATGAATCATTTTTAGGTGAATTTAATGATCGCAAACATTTTTTTCATGGACACACGTTTACTGGCAATCCAATCGCTGCAGAAGTCGCAAATGAAAATTTAAGGTTATATCAAAAAAATAATTTAATCAGTAAAATTCAAAAAACATCAAAAATTTTTGAGAGGTATTATAATGAAATTTTGAATTTAGATATAGTTGGAGATGTCAGACATAAAGGAATGCTCATGGGAATAGAACTAGTAAAAGACAAAAAGAAAAAAAATCCAATTACCACCAAAACATCAATAAATAAAATCTTCTTTGAAGCTGGCAAAAAAAACGGTATTTATTTGAGAACGTTAGGCAATATCATTATGCTTGTACCACCATTAGCAATTTCTGAAAAAGAGTTAGATTTACTATTAAGTAGAACGGTAGATACAATACAATCAGCTCAAAAGAAGGTACTGTAGTGAAGACTAAGTCAAAATAATCTTTCTGAGATTTGTCTAAAAATTATTTTGGTGTTTAAAAATTTTTTTAAATTTTTAGAAATTTGATCACTCTACTTAATTATAACTCGCGTTTTTCTTGTCAATTGTAATTTAAATTGTAATTTTTTTGTTTTAGAATAAAACATTACTAATTTGAGGCACAGTGGTTTTTCAAAATGTGTAACAAAACAATGTTACATACGATCATACTTTTAATATAAAAAAATCTAAAAAAAATATTGCCATTTTGCATTAACTGTGGAAAAGATATGATGGGGACAACTTGTACCAATTGTGGAGGTAAAGTAATTGGATTTGAAGACTCAATGTCAATTTTAGTAAATCAAGAAAAAAATGGTATTAATGAATTAGAAACCAAAAACATTATTAAATTATGGAATTCAGTTACAAAGTACTCTAATAAAAAAGTCTCAGATGAAAGTAAATTTCAAACACTGAAAGAAAAAAATGCATTTATGTCAAAAATTGAACAAATGGTAAAAGAATCGTCAGACTGTATTTTGATTTTGGGAACTGAATCAATTTTTAAGAGGTTTTTACATAAAAGCATTGTAAATTTAATAAAACAAACAAAATCAGATCTGAGAATACTTAGTGACTTTAACGACAAAAATAATCATGTATTTCAAGATATTCAGATTGAAAAAATTAAAAAAATAGGGGATGTAAACAAGGAAAATTTTTGCTTTATAATTAAAGACAATGACGAGGCGGTTTTCTTTATTAGCAATCCAGGGTTAAAAGATAAACTTGCAATTTGGACTGATTCCAAATCATTTGTAATTACTTTGAGATCCTTGTTCAATGTATTATGGAATAAATCAGAGCACATGGATGATTCAAAGTCAAATTCAAAGTTCGATGTTGAAATTACTTTTGATGAGAGAATACGAGAACTCGAGCAAAAAAAGATAATATTGAATTATTTACAGAGTGTTTTCAAACTAACAGAAAATGAAATGGCAAATAACAAAGAAAAAAAATAACTTAAAACAACAAGAATTAACTAGTAATTTTTAGATATAATTTAGTAGATTTGTCTTTTTTACCTAAAAAAATAAACGGACCATGTAATTTTTCAATATTTTCAATAATAGAGAACACTATTTTTCAAGTCAGGGATTCAAACTAAGGCTTTGATGTTAAAACAAGTGTATCGATACACAAAATATCCATCAGATAGGTGCATGTGGGCAATTACCATTACATATAACTTTTTTAATAGAATTTCATGCAAAAGTACCATGAATGAGATAAAGGAGTTCATCAAAGAATCTCAAGAAAAAATATTTTCAGGAATAGGAATATCATCAGACGACGTAGAAAAGCTCTTTAACATCCCAGATGAATATGTCAAAGAATTAGCAATAGCTGCTAATGAAATCACTAGAGATTTCAACGGGAATAAAGTAGACATTGAGCAATTAAACAATATTAAAAAGAATGCATGTAGTGAGAATTGTTCGTTTTGTGGACAATCTGCATTTTTTGATACAGGAATTGAGACATATCAATTACCAACTGCAAATGAAGTTGTTGTCAGAGCAAATAAGGCTAAAAAAGAAGGAGCACAGTCATACTGTCTTGTTGCAGCATGGAGAGAGCCATCAATTAGAGATTTTGAAAAAGTTTGTAATATCATCAAAGAAATTAACGATAAAGTTGGGATTAATGTAGAATGTAGTTTGGGATTCCTCACACCAAGTCAAGCAAAAAAACTCAAAGAACTCAATGTTAAGAGATACAACCATAATTTAGAAACTGCTAGATCAAAATTTGCAGAAATTTGCACTACGCACACATATGATGATAGATTAAAGACATTACAGATTGCACGAGACGCAGGATTAGAATTGTGTACTGGTGGGATTATCGGTTTAGGAGAAACAAGAAAACAGAGAATAGAACTAACATTAGAACTAGCCGCAATTGAACCAGAAGAAGTTACAATAAATATACTGGTCCCTGTTCCAGGAACCCCCCTTGAATTACAAACAAAGTTATCAAATATAGAGATAGTCAAAATGTTTGCAGTAACAAGATTTCTTTTACCTGAAGCTGTAATAAAAATTTCAGGTGGAAGAGAAATCAATCTGGATGATGACGGTGAAGAATTATTACAGAGTGGGGCAAATGGAATAATCACATCAGGTTACCTTACAATGGGCGGAAACGAGGCTGAAATAGATTTCGAGATGATAAAGAAAATAGGCCTTGAAACATAAAACAATATTAAAATCAAGAAAACATAGAATAATCAAATTTTAAAATTAAAAATTATGATTTCACGCCTAGATTTAATAGCCTAATTCCAATTTAGAATATTGCCTTGAATAATAAATTTGAATTTATCGATTATGAATTGGAACAAATTAAAAAAAATAATCTCTATAGAAAATTAAGATATGGTAAATCAAATCAAGGATACATTACAATTAATAGAAAAAAGTTACTTAATTTATGCTCAAATGATTATTTGGGGATCCCAGTCACTAAAATACAAATAAAACAAATGCAATCAAGCTCTAGACTAGTTTCTGGAAATGATGAATCATACCAAGAAATGGAAGAGAAACTTGCCAAACATAAATCAAAACAAGCCAGTTTAATTTACCCTACTGGATATATGGCAAATTTAGGGACTATTGCAACAATTGCAAAAAAGGGGGATTTAATTTTGAGTGATGAATTAAATCATGCAAGCATAATTGAATCGTGTAAGATCACAGGATCAAAAATTTTAATTTATAGACACAATGACATTGAAGATTTAAACAAAAAACTTAAGCAAAGAGGGGGGAAAAAATTTGTTGTTACTGAGGGAGTTTTTAGCATGGATGGTAATTTGTCAAAACTAAAAGAGATAACCGAGATTACATCAAAAACAGGTGCAATCACCATACTGGATGACGCACATGGGGATTTTGTACTAGGTGAAGATGGGAAAGGAACTGGAAATTACCTTAATGTTGCAAAAAAAATTGATGTATACATTAGTAGTCTTAGTAAAGGACTAGGATCATTTGGAGGATATGTTGCATCCCAAAATAATGTAATAGATTTATGTATAAATAAATCAAAATCTTTTATCTATACCTCGGCACTTCCTTCATTTTTAGTAGAATATTCATTAAAAAGATTCAATGCGAACAGAGAAAAACAAAGAAAAAAATTAGTAAATAATACAATTCTTCTAGCTAATGGATTAAAACAAATCGGATATCAGATAGATTCAAAAACACACATCATTCCAATTATAGTTGGTAAAGAAAAAACAGCCATTAATTTTGCTAAATTTCTATTTGAAAACGGCATATTTGTGCAGCCAATAAGATATCCAACCGTTCCTAAAAACAAAGCAAGGCTGAGAATATCAGTCACAGCGTGGTTGTCTAAAAAAGAAATCGGGGAGGCATTGATTATTTTCGAGCAAGCCGCCAGTAAATTTAAAATATCGACCTGAAATCATAAAAGAACAAAAAGATTTTACCTAAATCCACATTGCACAATTGACATTTTATGAAAAGTTGATCAATAATCATTGACATTTAGAAATTGTAATTAATATAGAAATTTAATTTTTAATTTAGTCATGTTCCCTGTAAATACCAATCAAAATATGGTTTTAAATTATTACATAGTTTTTTCTTTTCAATATCAGTATGTGCATCAGTTATTGCCTGAATTTTTCCTTTGAGATAATCTCGAGTGATTTCACTTTTTAAATGAGGCTGAATTAGAGTTAGAATTTCAATAATCAATTCAGATTCAGCATTATCAAAGTCGTTTAAAATTTGTTTTATTTTATTTTCTAAAGACACAGTAGATTCAAAATTAACCCCATTATTATTTTATTGAGCATAAATAGAGGAATATTTGTCTAGATGAGATCATCATCAGTCCAAGTAAGACGAAACTTTCCGACCACTCTAAAAAGTTGTAATTTGCCACCTTTCCTAAATTTTAATTTGTATGAATTTTGAGAGACATCATAAATTTCAAGTGATACGCCATCTTCGATTGCTTCAAAGATCACGGGATTGTGAGATATTTCTTTCCAATGACTTTGTTCAAAATCAAGATAAAATTTTGTATAAAGTAATCCCATGATAAATTGAGGCAATCTGCCTGAATAAAAATTAGAGTCTTTAATTTAAAATATTTATGATGAATCTTGGTAATCTGTTGGCATAATGCTCCATATGTGACCCATTATGGTAGGATAGATAGTATCATAATCTTTATCTGAATAAATAATTTTAAAGACCTCGTGAATCAATTGTTGAATAGTCAAGTGTTCATCACGATACAAAGTCTTTTTAGGGTTTTTAACAGAATCTAAAATAGTAAATCCAGTATCAGTTTGGAATATGTTTTTCAATAATGAATTTGCTATCATTATCTTTTCATTAACATCTTTATGTCTATAGTCAGTTTCAAGTTTTTTAATGTGATTTTTTAAATTATGAAAAGCAGTGTTTGTTAACCTTTCAATGTGTTGTTGAGATTTTAGTTCATAATTTAAGGTTAAAACATATATTTTCATATTTCCTTTTTTTTGTACTGAAATTACTTCTCTTTCAAGCAAGTAATCTCGCGTCTTTTCAAAAGTTGCTTTTGCCATATACTTTGGAACAATCATTTTCAGCAATGCGTTATGATGTACGTTTGGAAATTTTTTAATAAATTCAAGGACAATCCTTTCACGCTCATAAAGTTCAGGATTGATTACAAAATAGGTCATATCTAATAGGTCGACCTAGTAAATGCAGGTCATATATTTATCATTATCGGATATTGGCATCGGTAGAGCTGCATGAAAGTTTAAAGTAGATATAATTTTTTCAACAAAATATATGGCCAAAATTTCTGTAAAAAAACAATATGGCAGATGAAAACCCGCCGGCTACAAAACAAAGCTTTATTCAAGAATTCATGGGTTTTCTCAAAACCTTTGGCATTATTGGATTAGCAATTGCATTTGTGATAGGCGCAGCTGCATCAAAACTAGTAACTGCATTTGTTACAGACATTGTAAATCCGATTATAGGATTGGCATTACCATCGGGTGATCTTAAATCATTAATGTCCACTGTCACAAACAGTGTAACAGGAGCTGTGTCTGAATTCAAGTATGGTGACTTGATAGCAAATATAATTGACTTTGTGATAATAGCAGTAATTGTATTTATCGCATACAAAGTACTATCAAAATATAAACTAGTGGATGACAAAGTAAAACCTGCATAAAAAAAGCTAGTCTTTTTTTTGTTAATCAATAACAAGAGTAGATCATTTGATTATTCAGTATAACTCAGAGTAATATGTTAGTCTAGAATTCTAAGGAAAATCGGGAACCAAGTCATTGTAGAAATTTAATTGTAGGTAGTAGATATTTTGTTGCAAGTGAAATTAGAATTGTCTTTTGGTGTTTTCACTATTCGTGCGCATGAAAAACAATCGTAAGATAAATCATATTTTATAATATTCATTAACATCCATGTCCTCGAAAATATATGAACAAAGTGATTATTGCGACATTGTCGATTGTTATTGTAATAATTATTATCGTTGTAGGCCTAGTTGCGTATTCATATACACAAATTCACGTTAGTCTAAATAATGTAAAATTTGACAGCATTGATTGGGCGCCCATATCCTTTGAAATGTTTCTAAAATTGGGTCTGAGCGTATTGGCTGGTAACTGGCTTGAAACGGTATTTGAATTGATTCAAGGAATTAATCTGAATCTCATGTTTGGCTTGAGTAATTTTGGATTTATTCCAGTATACATTCCTGATTTGTCTTATGAGCTTGTAATTAATGATATTTCATTAGGTAGGGGGTACGGAAATATTGACACTATAATATACCCAGGGGAAACTAAGGAAATCCCAATTTTGCAAAATTTCCAAAAAAATAACCTTGCACCAGCAGTGAAATCAATTATCAATTCAGGGGGAGTGATTAAACTTCATGTCAGTGGTACTGCATATTTTAAATTATTAGGCATGAATATCCCAATACCTTTTGAATCCACTAAGCAAATTTCATTAGTAGATGAGATTAACTATCATCTAAATAATGAGATTCAAGAAAACACACTGCAAAGCGATTTGAACATCTCACTTGATAATTTTATCAACCAAGCAATGGAAACAATAAAAAATAAAATTAATGCTAATAAGTAAAACCTAGAAGATATTGCACTGTTGAATACATACTTGTAATTTTATCAAAAATTGTATAATCATAGACATTAAATTTTAACATACAATCTAAAAAGGTACAAAAAACGTGAGGTCTTTTTTGTTGTTTAATCTTTGGTTAATTTAAGAACTACGTAAATAATTTAGTATTATTTTTTCCTGTTCAATTTCTCTTAATCTATGTTCTAGTGTAATTTCAGATCCTAATGATGAAGGCATATTTGATGTATCGTTGGAGGGTTTAGATTTCACGCTAATCTCCAAGCTTGTCTTTTGATGCGGAATTTGTTTTGAAACTGTTCTGAAGATGAGAGGTTTTGTGATTATAGGAGTTATAATTGTAGTAAAAAAGCCAATAGCTATTACGATTGAAAATAATGACTCATCTATTAGACCCATGGAATAACCAATTGATGCAATAGCCATTTCCACCATTCCCCTTCCATTCATAAGACATCCAATGGCAAAGAATTATTCAGAAAGAGGAAAGAATATTGAAGGAACAAGATCAGTAGATCTCTTGACTGAAGTAATACTACATTCTAATAGAATTATTTACTATCATTACTTTATTGAATGCGGCAAAAAGACCAGCAAACAGATCAATTGAGATAATAAAATGATTAATGTCTGCGATAATCACTATGATGAAATTCAGTCAAAGAAGAAATGAAAACAAAAATTATCTTGCAAGAAAATATCAGATACACCACAAAAAAAATTTAAAACTGGTCTATGACAAGTACATAGAGAAGATTATTCAGACAACTCGGTAACCATTTTCAGCTTTGGATTTGTATTAAAATTACCATATTTTGGCTTCACCCCATTGGATGGTTCTTTAGGGTCAAAACGATAAATTCTAAATATTGAAAATTATCTGTTGAACCAATAATTACCATTATTTACCATCTATCACCATTTATTACCAATAGTATATATAACCAGATAATTAGACTTGATTATGAGTAAAACTCTAGATACAAAAGATGTCTTTGGCATATACGAACAAAACATCAATAGCAGCTTTGCTACTATAAATCGAGAAGTACCAAAATACCACCAATCCGTTACCGACCTACAACAACAATGCATCCAAACCTGTGAAAATACAATGAAATCTGTACTAGCTGTACAAAAAGAAATTGTAAACAAGGTAGGAATTAATGCAAACATTCCTGATGCTGCACTAAATACTATCAGGGAGACAAATGAGGGAATCAACAAGGTGTATTCTGTACAAAATCAAATAGTTCAAACAGCTCTTGATGCAACAAAACAAAATATCAAGACATATAACGACAATGCTAAAGCATTTGCCGATTTAAACAAAAACATAATCCACTCCTGGATAAGCGTATTTACACCAAGAAACAACTAGTGTAAATACTGTTTTTTTTATTTTTCTAAAATCTATGTTTTCCTGAAAACTTAAGTTAACAGAAAATTCAATCAAACCATTCTATGAAAATTTCAGAAGTTCAAAAATCATTAGAAAATATTATTTCAGGAGATGTATTTTGGGACAAAGATATTCTAAACTATTATTCGGTAGATGCAAGCTCGTATCAGGTTATTCCTAAGGTGGTAGTAATCCCAAGAAATGAAAAAGATGTAATTAATGTAGTTAAAATCGCAAAAAAATACAAAATATCGGTCACTGCAAGAGGTGCAGGCACAGGATTGATTGGAAATTCGCTAAACACTGGAATTATTTTAGATTTAAAATTTTTTGATTTAATAAAAATCGAAAATAATTATGTCACAGTAGGGTCAGGTACAATCAAAGGCAAACTAGACCACGCACTAAAAAAAATGGGAAAGTTTTTTCCACCAAATCCTTCTATTGGCCCATATTGTTGCATTGGAGGAATGATTGGCAATAATTCCTCTGGAAGTCGAAGTTTGAAATATGGAAGTGTCATTGATAATATTGAAACAATTACTTTTGTTGATGGCAATGGTCAAAAAACAACACTGCCAAAAAATAAAAAAATAGGTGCAAAAATTTTTAAAGCTACAAAAAAGTTAGAACATGAAAAATTTCCTAAAGTCACAAAAAATTCTTCAGGATACAGGCTAGATTCAATTAAATCAATTAAAGACACGCACAAAGTCATTGTTGGTTCTGAAGGGACTTTGGGAATAATTTTGTCAGCTAAGTTGAGAATTAAAGATATTCCAAAAAAGAGAGTGCTTTTTGTAATAGAATATCCGTCTGAAAATGCTGTTGCCCAGAACTGTACCAGAATTTTAACCACATTGCCAGCAGCGATTGAATTTATGGATAAAACAATCATGAAACACATCAATTACAAATTCAATAGAAAAACTAATTGCTTACTTTTTGTGGAATATGATTCTGAAATGAAAAATATTCAAAAAAGCCTGAAAAAAGTAACTACAGGAAATATTGCAAAAATCATCAAAAATGATTCAGAAATTCAACGTTGGTGGAAATTCAGAGATGCTTCATTGTATTATAGCCTAAAATCAATTAAAAATAAAACTCCTCATGTAATTGAGGATGCCACAGTTCCTGTCAAATATCTGCCAGAATTATTTTCAATAATTGATAAAATAAATCAAAAATTTCACACCAAGTCAATTACATACGGGCATGTAGGTAATGGAAATATCCATGTTAGATTAATTTCGGATGGAAAAAAGATTAAGATCAAAGAGATTGCAGATGAATATTTTGACAAAGTCATTAAACTTGGAGGAACCATTACTGGTGAGCACGGAGATGGTTTAGCCAGATCAGAATATGTCCGAAAACAGTATGGTCAAACAAATTATAGAATTTTCAAGGAATTAAAAAATCAATTCGATCCTCAGAATATACTAAATCCTGGAAAAATTATCGCTCATAAAAGTGCCATAATGAAACATCTAGAAAATATTTAGTCAGAGTCTAAATTAATGAAATTCTCAGACATTCATTGGGAATCCCAAGATTGAAAAAATCAGAAATAAATTCTTGTTAAAAGAACTCCACTCCCCCCTTTTGCATTTTTGACTCGAATCGTTTCTAGTTCCTCTTTTGAAATCCCTTTTAGTTGGGCAATTCGATAAACCACCTCAAGAGTATCCACAAGTTTAGGGACATCATGGTTGCTTTGATATTCTTTTACTTCCTCGGATAGCTTTTTTTGGATTTCTATTAGAAATTCAGATTATTTAATGTCTTAAAATTGCAAACATGGTAGGATTTTTTAATAATTTCAGAAATGTATGCAATTAGA
>JAERMO010000085.1 GCA_016844465.1 Nitrosarchaeum sp.
TACTAACAGTTGTTTTGTAAGCACCCCAATTTACAAAAGATGGAAGCATTTGGCCAATCTGAAATATGGTATCCATACTTTTACTTTGCATAGAAGAAATGTTTTGCATCAAATTGGACTGGGCATTTCGTGTGCTGTCAGATACTTCCTTTAATGTGTCTAAGGGATTAAATGTCTGTGGATTCTGGTTAGACATTAATGAGCCAAAATTTTTCATAAATTCAGCTTGTGCACGTCCACTTTTTTGTATCCATTCTTTAAACATCTCTGAAGGATTATATTGGTTATAATTACCACTCATTGGTATTATCTGGAATCAAATCATATATAAGTTAATCTATTTTTTAGAAAGAAATTCCAGAACGACCGAAGCAAAAGCATCAGGCTCTTGAACATATGGGGTATGACCACATCCCTCCATCCTATAAAATCTACAACCTTTGATCGAAGATACAAATTGTTCTGCATACTGAATTGGAATTACAGGATAAATGGAGCCCCAAATTAATAAGGATTGAGAAAGAATCGAATGCAGTTTAGGTTCAATAGAGCCTGAATTTTTCAGTCCTAAAATCGTAGACATGAATGCTAATTTTGCATTTGGTAAATGCATTCGTTCAATAAAACCTTGAACAATTGTATCATCCACAGATTTACCAGAGCCTTCCATTAATTCAAATGCATTTTTTGCACTTTGTTCATTTGGATAAAGTGCAGCCATTATGTAAGCATCCAAAGCAGGAGTAGATTGTTTCATCACGCCTGCTGGGGATACGAGAATCAATTTTTCAACATTATTTGGATTTATAGATGCGTATTCAGCAATTATTTGCCCACCCAAAGAAGAGCCGATAATATTAGGACGTATTAGATGTAACGTCTCAAAAAATTCACCTATAAAGTCTGAAAAGAAATTAGGTGTATAATCTACAAGAGGTTTATCGCTATAACCAAATCCAATTAAATCTGGAACTATTACATGATAATTTTTTGCAAAAATTGGAATCACCCCACTCCATCTTTCAGCAGATGCACCCAATCCATGAACAAGAACTAGGGTTTTTTTAGAGTCTCCAGACTCTAGATATCTAATAGTATTCTCTCCCACTTTGATGAAATTTTCTTGCACCATTTCAGATTTAATTATTTGGATAGTTACGTTTAGTTAATAGTATCGATTAGATGTTTTTATTACTTTTCAAATATTCAAGGCAGGTAGATCACTTATGTTTTTTAAGATCCAATTAGAAATTACTATGTGGTTAAAAAAATCAACAAAATATTGGTTCCACTCGATGGTTCAAAAAATTCTATACAGGGGCTTGAAATGGCCATATCCATCGCCATGCAATTTGGTGCCACCATTACCGGCACATATTCAATTAGCGCACAACCACATTCAGAATTTCAAGGAGTGGACTCCATAAAAAAAGATTTTGGTAAAGAAATTAAAAAAACGATGGGTAAAGCCAAGGTATTATCTACTCAAAACGACATAGAAATCAAAGAGAAGATAATGCGTGGAGATACTAGATACAATATAATAAAATTAGCACATGATAAAAAATAAAAGTATGATATGATCGTCATTGGTTCACGTGGTAGAGGTGTAGTTAGAGAATTATTTTTAGGCAACGTTTCAAACTATGTCATTCATTCATCAAAAATTCCGGTCCGCATTGTAAAATGATTTAAGATAATCCGTGTTTCTGAAAATATTTTTGGTGGTACTCTTCAGCTTTGTAAAATTGCGGGGCAGAAACGATTTCAGTCACTATACTTTTTTGGTATTTTCCTGATTTTTCCAAGTCATCTTTTGATTTTTGGGCAATTTCTTTTTGTTCATCATTATAAAAAAAGATGGTTGAGCGATATTGGATTCCAATATCAGGTCCTTGTCGGTTAAGAGATGTGGGATCATGATTACCCCAAAATACTTGAAGTAATTCATCAAAAGAGATTTCAGTTGGATCATATTCAATTTGCACAGCTTCAGCATGTCCTGTTTTATCAGTACATACTTCATCATAAGTTGGATTTGCTAATTTACCTCCAATATAACCTACCTGTGTTGATTTTACACCTCTTGTTTTACGAAATAGGTCTTCAACATGCCAAAAACATCCTGCGCCAAATGTAGCTTTCATAAAAAGAATTTAGAAATAAACCAGATTAAAACTATTTGGTCATTATTAAAAAATATAAAAAATGACGACTGCATTACTATAAAACTATTGAATTTCTATAATATCTTCTTCTATAAGATATTTGAGAGAATTTACAAATTCTTGTTGAGAAATTAAATTATCTGCCCACCAGAGGGCGTTATTCCGTATCCAATTTGGGACGTAACTTATAGAATTATCTACAGAGTGAGGAGAATTTTGAATCACAATGATTTTGTTTTTTAGCATGAAATCCAATCCATGCATAAATTGAGTATCAGAAACTTCACCAGTCGTCCAAAGTTTAGCATAAGTCTTAATCCAATCTGGAATATACGTGTGAAAACCCAATACATCATAGATAGTTTGTTGTGGAAATTGAGAATCAAACCATGATTTGTAGTTTGGTTCATTGTTATAACGGTCAATGTAATACTGCGGTGAGTGATCTTTAGAAGGAAAATCAGAGATATGAGTGGGCTTGTATCCTACAACATCATTTATTGAATAATTTGGAAATTGAGAATCAAACCATGATTTGTAGTTTGGTTCATTGTTATAACGGTCAGTGTAATACTGCGGTGAGTGATCTAGAGAAGGAAATCCAGTAATTCTTATTTTAGGATTTTCAACAAAAAATTTATCGGTCAGATGTTGTTTATCAGTATTCGAGACTGTTGATTTCAGTGTAGATTCACTCGAAGTGTAGCTTGGTGATTTTTGATATGTGATTTTTTTTTCCAAGTTTCCACCATAAAATACTTTGAGGGTATAAATCCCATCAGAAGACCATGTAGGACCACCAACATTAATTTTTGTAAAGAATGATCCATCGGATTTAGGTGATATATCAGCAATGCCAGCAAAGCCGGTTTCTTCAGGATCAATTATTTGAAGTATTACAGAAGGAATACTAGGATCGTAATTTACTGTACCTGAAATCAATATTGTATCACCATCATAATATGTGGATTTATCAGTAGAAAAATTTTGGACTGAGCCGTACACAGAAATAAAACTAATAGGCACAAGTAAAACAGAAAATAAAAGCAAAATAGATTTGAATGATATAGAGATAAAAACTTTTGACATAATAAATAATTTTCTAGCGATTTAGAAGATGTTTAATTAACGTGGGTAAAAATTTTAACCGCCTTCTTGGCCAAACTTTCAATGTTGACAGATGGTTCTGCAGAAATCAAGAGAAGAATTTGTGAAATTGGAAATGGAAAACTAATCAAAACAGCTTTATCGCGTCTAGCTGCAAGATAGTTAATTGGGCCCAGGCTTTCATCATATTCTTTCCGAATAGAAAATTTTGAGACAAATTCCAAAAAGGAATGTAATCGAGTTTCATCGCCTTCATAGGGGATTAAACCAGCTTTAAAACCTCCAGCAACAAGTTTGCCATCTTTATCGACAATTCCTGCAAATCTAATTTCAGGATCTGTGAGTAGTTGTGTACATTTTTCACTATAAAGTTTAAGAGAAATATCGTTTTGTGAAGTCAACGCAATATATTGGAAAATATCAAAAATAAAAATGTAGTCAATTTGAGAGATCTCTAGCAAATTTGTAAGAAAAATCAAAAAGAGAAAGCAAAGCCATAAAGAACATTTTCACTAAGAATTTAGCAAAAAATTCATTCCAGTTTTATAAAATAGGAATCCAAGTAAAGACTGTATGGAATTTAGACTTTCCATCCCTTTATGCACATATATTCAATTTACATCCTGCATTTTAGAACAACATAATCAATAATCTTTTGTTCAGAAACATTTTTCATTTTAAGAATAGATGTGTAGAGGATTTTTTCTACATAATTTGGATATTTTTGTAATATCAATTTTTTTAATTTAGTACGGTTTTCAAGATAGTAATTTGCCAATGGCTCATAAACGTTTTTTCCAATTAGTTGTTCATCTTCTATAATAAATCCCCCAGATGTAATGAGTTCTTTTACATGATCTAATCCATAGTGCTCTGAGGACCAAGTAAATTTTAAAATTCCCAATTTCCAGGCAGATGTGCTGCGAAGAGTAACAGGTAATGCCAGAATAAGAAGGCCGTCATTTTTCAAAACACGTTTAGATTCTGAAATAAAATCTTTTAGGGGTTTAAAATGTTGGGCAGATTCTAATGCTAATACACGATCTACTGAATTATTAGAAAATGGTAATTTTGTAGAAGTTGAATTTAAAAATTCAAGATTTGTCTCATGACCAGAAAAAGACAACTGATCATAATTCGTATTTACACAAAATAAATTCAGTTTGTCATAACTATTCCTCCAAAAAATCGCAGGTGCAGACAATCCACTACCAACATCTATAGCATTTTTTGCTTTTTCCAGTTCTGCTAATTTTCCAAAATACGAACACATGCTTTTTTGGGCGGTAATGGGGTCAGTCGTATTTTTTGCCCAATATCCAAAATTTAACATTGAACCACCTGTTGCAAGTTGCATTATAGGAGAAAGAGAATTATAGAGATTTATGACATCTTTCTCATTTTTTCTAACACTCCAGAGAAATACATCAAGCGGGTTTATCAAGATCAAGGAGATTTTCGATTAGATTTAAGATCACATCTTATTAATTTCTAGGATTTCAGGATTAAATTAGATGTTTTGCCATTAGGCATACTAGAGGTCAATTCTTTATTTTGACTGATGATTAGAAATGTTTTATTAATTTGATGTCAACTATAAAATATGAGTGAGTCAAATTCAGATGTATTTTCGAGTTAAATGAGAAATGGTTTTTAGCCGAAACTACACAATACGTTCCAATGTGCATCGTCTTTTTTGCATATTGGACAATTTTAGAATATAGTTATGGTCAGACAATTGGAAAAAAAATTCTTAATTTGAAGGTAACGAACATTTATGGAAAATCTCCTGATCTGAAAGGAATTATCATCAGTAGTTTTGGAAAAGCTTTTCTTTTACCAATAGATGTGTTACTAGGTTGGATTTTCACAAATGATAAGCGTCAAAGAATTTTCAGTAAATTAGGCGATACGCTGATAATAAAAATAAAAAATCCAGAGGAAAATAAAGAAAACATAAAATACAAAAGAGATTAATAATGATATTTTGTCAATTACTTGCTTTACGGAATTAACCAATAGATCTATTACCAGATATTTCTTTATTTTAATAAATATCAGATACTACAAAGGAGTGTGGGTTGGCCTTCCAAAAGAATTTGAAAAAGACATA
>JAERMO010000023.1 GCA_016844465.1 Nitrosarchaeum sp.
TTTTGTTGAGGTTTGTTTTGTTGAGGTTTGTTTTGTTGAGGTTTTTCATTACATAATGTTTGGTATAATTTGAATGCTTGATCAACAGTTGCATTTCCATGAACAACATATCTGACAGATCTAATCATGGCTACTGGATTTTCAGATTGCCAGATATTTCTCCCCATGTCAACACCCACTGCTCCACCTTTGATTGCATTGTATGCTAATTGTAATGCATCTCGCTCTGGAATTTTTTTGCCACCTGCAACAATTATCGGGACAGGACAAGATTGAATGACTTTCTCGAAATTATCACAATAATAGGTTTTAACAATATGCGCGCCTTGTTCAGCAGCTATTCGACACGCCAATGAAAGATATCGAGCATCTTTTCCAAGTTCTTTACCGACTGCAGTTACTGCAAGTACTGGAATTCCATATTCTTCTGCCTCATTAACCAATTTTCCAAGATTTACAATAGTCTGATGTTCATATTTTGAACCAACAAAAATAGACATTGCGAGTGCACTGGCATTTAATCTAATTGCATCTTTAATACTGACAGTGATCTCTTCTTGTGATAAATCTTCACCAATAATACTAGAACCACCAGACACTCGTAAAACCATAGGCACGTTAGTAGAGGTTGGTACAGATGTCCTTTGTACACCTCTTGTAAGCATCAAAGAATCACAGTATTTCAATAGCGGAGCAATTACTTTTTTTGGATTTTCTAAATTTTCAGTAGGTCCTAAAAAGTAACCATGATCTACTGCCAACATTAATGCACGATTATTTTGTGGTTTGATAATTTGTGAAAGTCTATTTTGTAATCCCCAATCCACGTCTCTTCGATTTTGAAAGAATAGAAATACCTTTCTTAAGCCTTTCTTATTTTGTAATTATTATTTTCATTGCATTCTCTCCACTCCTAGCATGATCAAATGCTTTTTGAGAGTCTTGAATAGAATATGTATGAGTTACTAATTGTTTAACATCAATTTGAGATGATTCTATTAATCTAAGAGCTTCTTTTGTATCATTATCAGATGCAGCATAACTGGTCACCAATGTAATTTCTTTAAAATATATTTTATTCATATCCAAAACAATTTTTGCGTCCTTTGAAGGAACTCCAAACATCATCACAGTCCCTCCTTTTCGCACCATATCAATTGCGTCTTCTAATGCTTTAAGACTACTTGTTGCAACAATTGCCACATCCACGCCCTTTCCTTCAGTTTTATCCAAAATCTTTTGTTTTCGTGTAACATCTAAGGAATTAATGGAATCAGCAATATTGAATTTTTTTGCAAAACCTAATCGGAAATCATTTAAGTCAAAACAAAAAATCTTTGAGAATTTTTTAGATTGTGCAAGCATTACATGCATCATACCGGTAGGTCCAACACCGAAAATTGCTACAGAGTCTCCTTCACAGTAAGAGTATTTTGTCCATGCTCTAACACAACATGCTAGGGGTTCAATCATTGCAGCTTCTTCAAAACTCATAGAGTCAGGAATGTTAAGTACACCACCGTGATCTACGTTCCATTTTGGTACAACGTATTTTTCAGATAGACCACATGGAAAAAGATTTGTTTCATAGTATTTTTTACACATTGTTTCATTACCATGTTTACAAAAATGACAAGAATAGCATGGAACATGATGATGAGTAAATACTCTGTCACCTATTTTGAATTTAGTCACATCAGAACTCACATCAATAATTACTCCAGCAGGTTCATGCCCCAATCGCATTGAAGGTTGTCCATATTCTCCAAATACTTTTTCCAAATCAGATCCACATATTCCACAGGCACCCATCTGCACCAAAATATCTCCAGAATTCAATGTGGGATTTTCTATTTCATCAATTGAAATCACAGATGGTTTTTTTACAAATGCGGTTTTCATATCAAAACTTTAGGGTATTGAATATAAGTAGATTAAATTATACACCAAGAATCTTTTTGAGCATTAATCTGTAATCTACCTCAGATTTTTCACTACCTACTGAAGGTAAAGCAAAAACCAAAGTAGATTTTGTTGCTCTAAGTGCAGTTAATTCATCGCTAATAGATTCTGTCATATCGTCACTTACCAATACCAACCCAACGTCAGGATCAATAGTAAGTTTCTTAATTTCATCTAATGCTTTTTTAGGTGTATCTGAGATTATGCCAGGTATTCCTGCTAATTGGAAGCTTGTAACAAACGATTTACTTCCCACGGTGAATATTTTCACAAATCAAAATTGTGTTCATTCTATAAAAATCGATACTCAAAAAAATGTCTATCTGTTCACACATGGAAGAATGGATCTTCAAGAAAAAGCAGTAAATGCCCTAGTCTCAAATGGATTCTCAAAGGAGAAAATCATAATGGCATTACCAAGTAAAACTGGAAATGTTGGAGATTACATGGCAATGCTTTGGATGCCACCAACACCTGATCACATTAAAATTCAGAACATAACCAAGGTGGAGGAAGTAAAGCCGGAGGGAGTGATTGGACTTTGGAAAGGTGTCTCCAAAGAAGATATTGAAACTATTCCATTAGAATAGAACTAGCTGAATCCAGCCCCAAACTCATCACCCTTTTGCAAGGGGTCACCAGAATCTGAATTTTTTAATTTTAAGTAAAGCAGTGACTCATAAACTACTTTCATTGTATCCTCGTCATTTAGATTCGAATTAGATTTTACTTGATCTTTATACTTTTGGAGTTTTTGAATGTTTTGTTCATCAATTGATAAATCATCTATCTCCATAGTGTTTGCAATCTTTTCAATTAAAGAATTATATTGATTTTCATCCATGACTGATTCATATTATTTCTAGTTATTAACAAGTTCGAATAACCGAATTTTATAGATCAGAAATTATTCCCGAAATAAAGTCGGCATACTCCTCATCTGAAAAAATAATTGTTTCAATTTTATTTTCTTTTTTAGCCAAATATACAGACTCCAAATGATAGCAAGTAAGTTTCCCAGTCAGTCTTCCAAAATAATAACCAGAACAAGAACAAAACTCAGCATCAGGATCTAGCCAATGTTCCTCAGATTTTCCAACTACAGTCCAGATTTTTCTTTGACTAGGTTCAAAAAAATGTAATTTAACTCGTTTTTCAGAAACTATAGATTCGATTCTTTGAGAATCAGTACTCATAAGAATTTAATTCAAAGTCTATTGTATATCTTTGATGTCGAAGATAAGGATAATTCCATCTAAACCAGTTATGATCTTAGAAGGACAGAAAAAGAATCTCATAGTTACCGATATCCACATAGGATTTGAAAGTAGTCTTGCATCAAATGACATATTCATTGGCAAAAACTCATCAATTAATGAAACAATAGAGGAATTATCCAGCATAATTGATTCAGAAAAACCAGATTCAGTCATATTATTAGGAGATATAAAATCAAGTATCAAAACTATTTCAAAAAGTGAATGGGGTGAAGTCCCCCTATTTTTTGAGAAGATCAAACAGAAATGTGACGTAGTACTTATTCCTGGAAATCATGATGCAAACATACAGAGATTAGTTCCAGAAAACATTTCAATGATTAGCTCAGCTGGAATGGTGTTAGAAAATATTTTACTAACACATGGACATACAATGCCTTCAGAAAATTTTTCACATGTAGATAAAATTATCATGGGTCATATTCATCCCGTGTTTTTTCAAGAAGATTCGATATTAAATGGGCAAAGAGTATGGATTTCAATAAGGACAGAAAGACAGAATGTGTTTCCAAATAAATCAGGAGAGATTGAAATTATAATTATTCCGTCATTTAATAGATATTTTTATGCTACACACAAAAAAAAGTATAAAAAATCGATTTCTCCGATAATAGAAAAAATAAAACAAATTTCATCTGCTAGAATAATCACACTTGATGGAACAATTATTGGGGATGAATCTATAATTAATCAGGTCCTATAATTAAATTTAAAATAAATAGAGAGTAAACTTTCAAGAAATGTAGTTATGCTAAATCGGTCGGAACAAATACAGTATTTTGATCAATTCATTACCGGCATTGTGTAAAATAATACAATTAATCTATTTCATCATAAGGTTCTATAGGATCTTTTGTGGTTTTGTTATCTTTTAACCATTCCAAAGTTTTTACAAAAGAATCTGCAAGTTCAATTGTAGTAAGAACAGGAACTCCCAATTCCAAAGATTTTCTTCGAATTTGATATTCATCCTCAAGCATTCCAACATATTTTTCAAGAGTGGATGTACTAGGGATGTTTATGATAAAGTCTATTTTTCTTTCGTAAAGTAAATCTGCAATATTGGGTTTTCTTGTAGGTTCTGAAATTTTGTGAACAGTCTGAATATTGCCAATTTTTTCTTCAAAAAATTCTGCAGTATGTTCAGTTGCAAGAATCTTAAATCCAAGACTTTTCAGCCTGGCAATTGGTTGCAATAATTTTTCTTTATTTTGAGCTCCGCCTACGGTTACAAGAGCAGTGCCTGTCATGGGAAGAGTATATCCTGCAGATGTAAGCCCCTTAGCTAACGCATCATAGAAACTTGTCCCAAAACAAGCAACCTCACCAGTTGATTGCATTTCTACACCAAGTGTAATATCAGCCCCATCTAACTGCATAAACGAAAATTGTGGTACTTTGATTCCAAAATTCTGAATCTTTTGCCACTTATTGTCAGGCAATTTGGGCAGAGGTTTTCCCAAAATTGCTTTAGCGGCTAGTGAGATGAGATTTGTTTTTACAAGTTTTGATACAAAAGGCATTGAGCGAGATGCCCTTATGTTAAGTTCAATCACATAGACATGATCATCATGAATTAAAAATTGAAGGTTAAATGGTCCTTTAACATTAAATGTTTTTGCAATTTTTGTAGAATATTCAGTGATAGTATCAATAGTTTTATTGTTCAGTCGCCAGGGCGGAATGCACATCATAGCATCGCCAGAATGAACACCTGCACTCTCAATGTGTTCAACTATTGCTCCAATTATAACTTCAGTTCCATTACTAACTCCATCAACATCGACTTCTAGTGAATTTAGCATAAATTTTGAGATAACAACTGGATGATCAGGAGACACGTCAGTTGCTTCTTTAACATATTTTTTTAGATCAACTTGCGACCATACTACTTTCATTGCAGCTCCAGATAATACATATGAGGGCCTAACAATTACTGGAAATCCCACGTCTTGTGCAAAATTTTTTGCTTCATTAAGATTTGAAAAGGCTTGCCATCGAGGCTGTTGTATGTGTAATTTATCTAATTCAGAACTAAATTGAGAACGATCTTCTGCTCTATCAACATCATGTGCGGCAGTACCTAGAATATTAATACCATTTTTAGCAAGACTTAATGTTAAATTATTTGCAGTTTGGCCACCAACGCAAGTAACAATACCTTTTGGATTTTCAAATTCAGCGATATCCAAAATCCTTTCTAGAGTTAGTTCTTCAAAATACAATCTATTGCAAATGTCATAGTCAGTTGAAACAGTTTCAGGATTACAGTTTACAACTGAAACATTTTTTTCTCCATTTTCTTGTAACCCCCAAACCATGTTTACAGTTCCCCAATCAAATTCCACGCTACTGCCAATGCGATATGGGCCGGCACCAAGTACCATCACTCCCTTTTCATCAGGATTGATTAGAATATCATTTTGATTACCCCCGTATGTTAGATAGAGATAGTTGGTAATTGCAGGCCATTCGGCGGCTAAAGTATCGATTTGCTTCACAGATGGCAAAACTTTTGCCTTTTTACGTATTTCACGTATTTCTTCAGGAGGTTTATTTTTTGCGCGAGCTATTTGATTATCTGAGAAACCTTTCTTTTTTGCTTCCCAAAGTAAGGAGGTTGTAATTTCTTCCTGTTTTAGCTTTGATTCAATTTCCACGATATTTTTGATTTTCTCAATGAACCACGGATTAATTGAAGAAAGTTTGTAAATTCTTTCAACTGAAATTCCCATTTTAATGGCAGCTGCGACGTAATATAAAATCAAATCATCCTGATGAGAGAGATGATCTTCTATTTGTTCTTCATCATATGTTTTTCCATTTACTCTGTTTAGAACAAGACCATCGTTTCCAATATCAAGCATCCGTATTGACTTTTGTAGGGATTCCTCAAAGCTTCTTCCAACTGCCATGACTTCTCCTACGGATTTCATAGTTGGACCGAGTTTTCGATTTACAAGATCAAATTTTGCAAAATCCCATCTTGGATGTTTACATACAATATAATCTAGAGAAGGTTCAAAGCAAGCAGTTGTTGTTTTTGTAATACTGTTTTCTAGTTCGGGCAACGTGTATCCTAATCCAATTTTTGCAGAAATGTATGCCAGTGGATAACCTGTCGCTTTACTTGCGAGTGCAGACGATCTAGATAATCGTGGATTTATTTCAATTGCCACATATCTATCAGAATCTATATCCAATCCGTATTGAATATTGCATTCACCAACTATTCCAACGTGTTTTGTTGCACGCAAGGCTGCAGAACGAAGCATGTGATATTCATGATTATCGATTGTTTGTGAAGGAGCAACAACAATATTGTCACCAGTGTGAACCTTCATTGAAAGAACATTTTCCATATTACAGACAATTACGTTATTTCCATCATAATCTCGCATTACCTCATATTCTATTTGCTTCCAGTGTCCAATGTATTCCTCAACTAGAACCTGACCAACGAGACTTGCTCTTAACCCTCGTTCTACAATTTCGTGTAATTCAATTTCATTGTAGGCGACCCCACCGCCTTTACCTCCAAGAGTATACGCCACACGAATAATTACAGGATATCCTAATTCCTGAGCAATTTCCTTGGCATCGGTAAAATTTCTGACCGTTCTACTTTTCAAAATTGGAACATTGCATTGATTCATGGAATCTTTGAAGAGCTGTCGATCTTCGGTTTTTTGAATTCCAGAAATTTGTGTTCCTAAAACATGTACATTATACTTTTGAAGTATGCCAGATTCAGCAAGATTAACACCGCAATTCAGAGCAGTTTGACCCCCATAAGCCAACATTATTCCATCAGGTCGTTCTTTCTCGATAATAGATTCTACATACTCAACATTAACAGGCAGCAAATATACCTTATTTGCAAATCTAGTATCTGTTTGAATTGTAGCGATATTTGGGTTGATTAAGACACTTTTCAATCCATCTTCATGTATTGCTTTGAGGCATTGACTTCCGGAGTAGTCAAATTGACGGTCGTTTTAGCGACTTTCGCCGGCTTCTCCGATTTTTAATGCCCCACTACCAAGTACAAGAATTTTTTTTATCGATTCATTTTTTGGCAGATTCGCCGTCCTCCATAAGGTGTTTGAACTCTTCAAAGATGAATTTACAGTCATTAGGGCCAGGCGTAGCTTCAGGATGAAACTGAACAGCTATACAATTTTGCTTTTTGTGTTTTATTCCTTCGACCGTCTTATCATCTGCGTTTGTAAACCATAAATTAAATTCAGACGCATTCAGAGATTCAGGGGTTATCCCATACCCATGATTCTGACTCGTAACGTAAATTTGATCATTATCTAAATTGACACAAGGTTTATTTTGTCCCCTGTGACCATATTTCAATTTATACGTTTGAGTGTTTCCAGCAATACCAATAATTTGTGCACCCAAACAAATTCCAAGTGTGGGAATATTATTCTCAATTAGTTTTTTTGCAGTCTCAATAGTGTTTGAACATTTTTGAGGATCACCAGGTCCGTTACTAATTACAACTCCTTTAGGGTGATGAGATAAAATTTTTTCAAACGTTGTATTCCATGGTAGTTTTATTACTTTGTATCCAAGTTGACGAATATTTCTTAGAATTGCATTCTTTGTACCGGTATCAATTACAACTACGGATTGATCTTCAGAACCATAAACTACTTCTTGTTTAGTAGATACAACATCCATGAATTGTTCAGAATTATAATGTGGTGCAGACGCAAGTTGTTTTTTTACTTCATCAACATTAATTTCAGTATCAGAAACTACCAAAGCGGCCATCATTGCACCTCCTGTTCGAATTTTCTTTGTTAGCGACCTTGTATCTATGCCAGAAATTCCTGGAATTTTTTCATTATAAAGCCATTCATCAAGTGTCATCAATAGATTCCAGTGACTAGAAACTAGAGACAGTTCATGAACAACTAGTCCCCTTAGTTGAATTTTATCAGATTCAAAGAATTTTGGAATTCCGTCTTCATCTTTAATTGATGGATCAGGAACCCCATAGTTTCCTACAAGTGGATATGTCAATGTCAAGATTTGTCCACTGTATGAGGGATCAGTGAGTGTCTCAGTGTATCCGACCATGCCTGTATTAAAGACAATTTCACCAAAAACAGTTGTAGAATAGCCAAATCCCTCCCCATCAAGAACGGTGCCATCATCAAAAATCAGTTTCCCAAACTTGTTTGCGTGGCTTGATTTCTTTGTAGTAATTGTGACCCTCGACGAGTAATTTTTTTCGTTGATTTAAGTTTTTTGAATGTTGATCGCAAAATTAATTTAAATTTATCAAAGTGCTCTGAATTCTTCGCTCCACTTGTGATATGCACGAACCATTTCAAGGGACACACTAGGTTTTCTTCTCGACATAATTTCTTTAAAGTCAGTTGTAGTAAGTTCACGTGGTTGTATCGGTGTTTCACCCTCCACTGGTTCATGATAATCAGGAGCATTGAATATTTCATGAACAGCCTTTATTTGTGCGGCTTGACATACGTCTTTGATATCACTTGCACTATACCCATCAAATAATCGTGCAAGTTCTGATATGTTCACCCTTAGATCTTTTTTAAGAGGGGCGGTGTATTGTTCAAATAACTTTTCTCTTGCCTCTTGAGTTGGAAGTGAAACATAGATCCTTTTTTGGAATCTTCTAAGAAAAGGCCAATCAAGACTCCACGGTTTGTTAGTAGCTCCAATAACATAAAGCATTAAATTTTTACCTTTGCCATTAACGCCATCCATTTCTGTTAGGAATTGATTTTTTGTTCTCACTTCTCCTCCAACTTCGCTGTTTCTGGATCCTAAAAGAGAATCAACTTCGTCAACAAAAAGAATTACAGGTTTTCCTTCTTTTTCTGCATAACTTCTTGCCATATGAAACAATTTTGAAACGTTTTTTTCAGCTTCACCAAGCCATTTGCTCATCATAGATGCAGCATCTACATTAATGAAATAGCCATCCATTTCATTAGCAGTTGCAGCAGCTAACATTGTTTTACCGGTTCCAGGCGGACCATAAAGCAACATTCCTTTTGGCCAACCCAAAGGAAAAAGATCAGGTCTTTTTGTAGGATAAACTATAGATTCGCGCAATGCGTTTTTTGCATCATCCAGTCCAATTACTTCACTCCAGCTAATGTTGGGTTTTTCTTTCATTACTAATTCTTCAAAATCATTTTCGTCTGTTTGTCTTTGTACAGATGCTTTTTGTTCTTTAGGAGACGCATTTGGATCGACAGCAGGTTCAACTCCACGAGATTCTTGAAGTGCCTGTATTCTTTTTTGATAAGAATTACATCTATCTTTGTAAATAGGATTTAGTTTACTTGTTGGATATAGTTGTAATAATTTAACAAGTGAATCAATGGCATGCTGATAATGTGTTATAGCCATACCTCGTGCTCCTTGAGAATCAAATTTGATTGCCTCTGAAGCATATTTGCTTGCGTTGTTTTCTAATTCTTGTGGGGCCAAACTCATCTATATCACCTGTGTAGCATTACCTTGAGAATTTTGTTGGTATTCAGAGGGGTTAACCAGTCTAGTAAAATTGGTTAAATTAATTGAACTAGTTTTAGTGGTATCAGGAATAGGTTCATCAAGATAAGATTTTTCAAGATCAGATTTTTCTGAAATTTTAGAGTGTATGTTCTTGACTTTATTAATAGAATCCTCAGCAGATAAAATTAACTCTGAAAGGTCATCATCAATACATTCTATCGATTGAGCAGATTCAGTAATGATCGAAACAAATTGTTGTAAAATTGAATGCGTCTCTTTTTTATCTTCATATTTGAGGAGCATGAAATTAGCCAATCCTACAATTTTGTTTATATCTTGTAATTCCTCCAGTGTTAATTTACCAATTTTATCGTCTTCAGAAATGCTATATTTTGACAAGTTTTTTTCAATTTTTGCAGAGAGTGTTTGGATGTATTCTATATCTTTTTTAAAATCACGTTTAGAGTTAAAAAAATTCAAGTGTTGCAAGATTTAAAAAAATCAACATTAGGATACTGCTTACTTATTTTAGAGTCTACGATTAGTTTTACTTCATCAAGTACCAATGAAGATTCTTCATTAGATTGACTAAAATCAAATCTAGCCCGAGAGAGAATCGCAGAATCTAGGACAATACTGCCTAAATGGACTGACAGTTCACATAATTTTTGACTACAGGTAGGGAGTAAATTAAAAAGTTGTGCACTCACAGTTCTAAGCATAGGGATGGTCAAAGGTAAAAGTTCAGGAATGCTAGTTATCCCAGAGATGGAATTTAACCTATTCTTGATTTGAAAGAGAATTTCTAATGAAAATGCAATAGTTCGTTCTAAATTGAGCGCTTTGATACAAGCATCGTCATTCAAGTCAAGTAAAATCAGGTTTAATTTTTGCAATTCACTTCTTTTCTTTTGTAGAACGTTCACAATACTATCAAGTAAGTTGTTTGAATATTCTAGTCTAGGAACAATTGTGACATTCTGCGTCATGTTCATGGATTCCATTCCAAATAGATCCAAATTAGTCATCACGTCAATTTTTTATTATAGATTTTGTATTTTAGGACGGTGTCACAGTTTTATCAGTAACTGTAGTAACACCTCACCGTAGTTACAATTTTGATTTTTTTTGAGTATTTGTATAAAGGAATTTAGCTCTCGATTTTACCTAATAATCGGTCAAGTAGGAGTATGGTAAATGAACAGACATTGACTGTTAGCCTCGAAGAATTTGGATTAAGTAAGTATGAAGCACAGGCATATGTGGCACTTATCTCAAAAGGAACAATATCTGCAAGCGAACTTGCATATTATTCAAATATTCCAAGAACCAAAATATATCCCACTTTATTAAAGTTGGAAAATAAAAGATTAGCAATTATTTCAAAAAGCAAACCAATTATGTGTACAGCGATTGCGCCAGAAGATGCCTTTGATGCCATTATTCATGAACAAATTAACAAAGTAAATGCAATGAATTCTTTGGTGACAAATTTAAAAAAGGCAAGTGAAGAAAGCAGGAAATCAAGAGGATCTGAAGAAAAAAGATATTCTCATGTTAGTGCAAACAATGTACTTGATCAATTAAGAACAATGATAGATGGTTCAAAATTTTCAATAAACATCATGGTTGATCAGTGGGGGCTGGGGCTTTTGAGTGAATGTAAAGAACAGCTACTATCAGTCCTTCGCCGAAACCTAGAGGTGAGGGTAATGGTCCCATCAACACAACTTTGCTCAGAAACATACAGAACAATTCCTAATGAAGTAAAAATAAGAATATCAGACATAATTCAAAATTGCTTTGTTTTTGATGAGACTGAAGTATTGATAGTCGACAATGAAAATGGCAAAGGTGCCATATTCTCATCAACAGAAATTTTAGGAGTTAATCAAAATAGAGTATTTGCAAATATTTGGAAAAATTCATTTAAAACAGAATCATTTGCGGATATGACAAAAAATGAAGCGCAGGAACTCTATAAAATTATTCAGATCATTAATGAAAATGGATTAATGCACATACTAAATTCAGCCATTGTTTCAAAAAAACCTGAATTTGACATGCTTAAATTACTTGAGAAGAACGGAATAAATTTAAAAATTAAATCACTAGATGAAATAATTGAGATAGTAGATGCTGCACTGCAAATCATGTGTTCAGGGCATGTCAATTTTGATGCCAACACTAAAAACATAACAATAGATTCAAAATTGAATAGTGGGCATTCACTGCCATGGGTAGCGATTTTGGATGGTTGTTTACAAAAACAAGGATATTCGACTAGAACAGTATATCAGAACAATTCAAACAAAGGTGAAAAGGTCATCATCAAAATAAGTAAAAATTAAAATCAGATAAGATGTAGTCATAAGCATCTTGATTGAAGAAAAAATAAAATCAATGGGAATAAAATTGCCAATACCACCAACTCCTGCCGGATCTTATATCCCAGTTGTAAAATCGGGTAATTTACTGTACATTTCAGGTCAGATTCCAATGATAGATGGGAAAGTAGCATTTACTGGAAAAGTTTCAGATGAAAATATTGAAACTGCAATAGAATCTGCAAGAATTTGTGCAATTAACATACTTGCACAGATTAAAAAAGAATTGGGGGGTTTTGAAAAAATTTCTAAAATTGTGAGATTAACAGGATTTGTTAATTCTCTCCCTGAATTCACACAGCACCCAAAAGTAATCAACGCTGCATCGGATTTGTTTTACGAATTATTTGGAGAGAATGGAAAGCATTCAAGAATTGCAATTGGGGTTTCAAGTTTGCCATTAAATTCCATGACAGAAATTGATGCAATTATTGAAATTTCATCCCAATAATGTCTATGTAATCATTTTCAATTAGTTTAATTGTTTATTGAATTCTTTGAGGAATTTTTGAATTTTTGGTTTTGGAATAACTGCCCCACATGCTTTATCATGGCCTCCACCTGAACCACCAAGTTCAGTTGCAAGGATATTTACAATTTTTCCTAAATGAATTTTACAATCTCTTGAACCTCTGACAGAAACTGCATAGATACCATGATCAACTCGTTCTTTGTATGCAACACCGACATCTTTTCCAGATAGTCCTAAAACAAAATTGACAGCACCGCTTGCTCCAGAATCCATAATTTCCATGTATCCGATGTTCTTCATAGTTTTCATGCCTTTTTTTACTTTGGAAATTATTTGTGCAAGTTTATCAACCTGAATTTGTGCAAATTCAAAGGTATTTGGAATTTCATGCGGAAATTTAGAGGCTGCTAATTCTTCTACCAAATACAACAGGTAGTCTGGATCCTTTTGATGTCCAACTATATTGTAAGTAAGAACGGTTGCATTAATCAAAGCAAATTGCCTATCGTAAATTTGAAGTAATTTGGAGCCGATCGGTCGGTCTTCCATGTAGTCAGTAATAGCAGCGCATGCTGCAATGAAAGGAGCGTGATCAGAGAGTTTTGATTTAAATGCATTATACACTTGGACGGTGGTGCATTCGTTGATATCATGAATCATTTTGACTTTAATTTTTTCTAATTCCATAGTAATTTTTGGATCAATATCATGGTGATCAACATATGTTACTAGAACATGATTTTTTCTCAGAGTTCTCAATAGTTCAACAAATTCATCCTGATTTTTTTTACTAAGACCCAAATCACAGATGTATAATGATTTTAATTTATCATCGAGACAAATTTTTTGTATGCTCTCCATTTGTCCTGGATAATCAACCAAAACAGAATCGCCTCCGAAAGCCTGTCTAATCAAAGCTGCCGAGCTCACACCATCTGCATCCTCTTTATGTGAAATACATATGACTTTAGTTCTTTGTTGTTTCGTGGGAATTGTTTTTTTCATATCTTTTTTCTTAAGAGGTTTCAGTAATTTCTTTGGTTTAGATAAGACCATTATTGTCGATTCACTTGCAAACCCTCATTTAAATCAAGAATGGATTATTGTTTTGAATCTCGAGATTCTTGCTTCATGCTGTGATTTGCAAGATATTGTGAATTTACAAATCCATCATAAAATGACATTCCATTCAATTGAGTTTGTCTATCAATTTCCTGAATCTTTCTGAGTTCTTCAGGGGTTGCAGTTAAAACAATATGATCAAGTTTGTCCAAAAATTGTCTTTCAACGGGATTCATTTAATTTTTGATGAAAATTAATCATTTATGAGCCAGAGTTGCCATATTAGACTAATTACTAAATTTCATAGACGTGATTCCTTGCGAAAATATAATAAAAGATTTCTCAAAGACACAACATGGAAACAAAAAATATAGGTTTACGTGGAATCGAGGTTGCAGATACCAGAA
>JAERMO010000086.1 GCA_016844465.1 Nitrosarchaeum sp.
GCAGACATGTCTCTAAAGATTTACAGGGATTCAGAAAAGACCCCACTAAAAGAAATCCAATTACAGAGTAATCCAATTAGTATTACTGGTCTGCCACTAAATCACAAATACAAAATTGAAGCTTATTTTAAAGACCTCTATCAAGGGGTGAATTATTATGAACTTAAACAAACAAAGAATGATTTTGAATTCAAAATAAAGTCTCCTGGCGGGATTAAACTTGGCGTGTTTTACAATGATAATGAAACACCAATCAACAATGTAGATGTTATTGTAAAGACAATGAATGGGAAAATTGTTAGTCAAGACAAGACTGACTTAAATGGGCATACTGTGATATTGTGGATTCCACAAACTTTCAATGACGAATATTATAATGTGGATGTAGTTATAGATCAATCAATAAAATTTTCGTATAAGAAACTTCAGATACGCTCCTATGATAAGCAAGACATTAAAATTGTGACACCGTGGCCCAAAATAATCGACTCTGCAATCACAGTTGAAATATACAAAGATGCAAAAACAAAAGTTTCAAAATCAGACGGTAATTTTGTTGTACAAATTAATGACAAAAAGAAAAATAAAATTACGGAATCTCAAGTCTCATCAAGAGGTGATGCAACGGTAACTAATATCTCCGTTGGAACATATGCATTTCACGTTGTCTCAAAGGAAAGTAAAATCATGGCATCAAAAAAAGTCTCACTTTTCAAAAAAAGTCTCACTTTCAGGCAGTCCCCAATCAATTAAGATCTTTTTAAATGATCCACAATTAAATCGTGATTCGTTATACTGTAACTGTGTCGCGTTTAGATTTGATGATGTTCAAGATTATTTTTTGAGTAACGCACAACTTGAGATGTTTAAATTATCTAGGGACATGGATGCCGGCGTCACAATAGGAATAATCGGCAGTGCAATTGGAAGTGATCAAAAAATAGTTAATGGCATAAAGGAGCAATTATCAAAAAATCCAAGATTTGAGATTGCCAGTCATAGCTTTAATCATCAAGTAAATCTTTCTCTAGCTGACGAGGAAATCTCTATAGATAAAACTGATAAAAAAATTCAGGAAATATTTGGCGTAAAACCAAAGGTGTTCATTCCACCAGAAAATTATTTTAATACAGGTACAATCCCAATCTTAAAAAAACATGGCTATACTCATCTTAGTTCATCAAATGCAGTAGAAATTCCGCCACCCTTTGTAAATACAGATTTCTATCATTTTGATGTTGCAGCATATACAGGATTACTAGATCCTCAGACAAATCGCTGGACTACAATCCCCCCTGATGTAATAATGGAGCAGATAAACGATAGTCTCTTTGACAATGGATATGCCGTAGTCATGATGCGTCCAAATGACTTTTCAAATTATGAAAATGGATCTTATGTAAATGTGGTAAATCAGACAAAATTTGATGAACTGAAAAGCATAATCAATGAAATTAAATCAAAAGGATATCTTTTAACTCCTATCGGGAAAATAGACAAGTATGAAACTGAAAAGTTTCAAAATACCATTCCAATAGTAATAGATGACAGGAATAAATCCGCCGATAAAAATTGTAATTGTGTTGCATTTAAAATAGATAACGTACAAGATTTTTGGATAAATGATGTTCAAAATGAGGTGATTGATACATTTTCTACACATGATGCCCCTGTCACAATTAGTGTGATTGGCAAGTTTTTTGGTACTGATCCTAAAGTAGTTGACTTTATAAAACAAAAAATAAAAGATAACGATGACATTTCTGTAGCAATAAGAGGGTGGAAGCTTGCAGACCATTCCTCATATGGTTTACCGGAACAGTCTGACAGCATACGAAAGACTAGCGAACAAATATCTGCTATCTTGGGAGTAAAGTCAAATATGTTTTCAATACCTTTTGGTAAATTTAATGAAGATACATTGACTGCAATGAATGACAATAATATCTCATATCTTAGTGGGATGGTGGCAACTGATAACCCAGATTTCAAGTCCAAACCATTTCATGTATCTGAAACATCATCATTGATGTCCTTGCTTGAGGAAGACCCTTTCTATAAAGGAACTATCGCGGACAAATTCTCATCAAAAATAGATGCTCAGCAAAACCAGTATCATTACACACTAGTAAGTATGCAACCATCTGACTTTGCAATGCGCGATGATAGTGGGCAAATTATAAATCAAATAAATAAAGAACGTATTGAACAACTTACAGAATTAATTGGTTATCTTAAAGGACAAAAAATTCAAATTGTATCAATTTATGATTTACCTCAAAAAGTGACTTTTGAGAAATATCCTGACTGGATTAAACGAATCTATGATTGGAATGCACAAGGAATGATAACTGACAGTGATCTTGATAATGCAATCAAACATCTTGTGTCTAGGAAAATCATCATACCCTTCTAATCTTTAAATCAATTCTTTAAATTACTTGATAGTGACTATGTAGTAATTCTCATATCTTAAAGATTTTTTATGTTTAAAAATTACAAAAATTTGGCAATTATACTTGTATTGTTTTACATCTTTTTATTTAATTAAATCTCTTGATTCTTACAACACCCTGAAATCGCTCCCTTTAATTTCATCTTTTTTTATATATTGCAAACTTGATATTTGATTCGTATCTCTTAAATTTTGATAAAGGAAAAAAATTTCAAGACTTTGATAAATCTTGAATTTGTTTTAGGACATCATTCATTTCTTGTACCATCATCTTTTGTTTTGCTCTGTCTTTTGAATCCAGAAATTCTTTTTGTATATTCGTTAGTTTTTCTTTTAGAATTTTCATTTGACTCGTTTTCAAGCTTTCAACTGGTTTTTCCACAGTGACAATCTTTGTTCCAGCAGTGTCTGATTTTACCTTTGAAATATTCGATGTACATCCATAACATGGAGCTTTGAGGTCATCTTCAAATCGTGGCAATTTTGCATCGGCATCAAAATATGTTTGAATGTCCTTATTGGCAAAATTATGCTTGATATTTAGATTTTTGATAACGTTTACCATCTCCACTCTTGACATCTTTGCATACTTGTTGTACTCTGTCATTGCCTCCCTGTAGGTTCCCCCATTCTTCAGAACAATATCTCGGGCATCCTTTGCCAGTGTTATTTTTGTATTGAGGTAATGAAATTGATCCCAGTAAATTTCTTGATGTGTTGCATTAACTCCCAAAACAAATTTTTTAAATGCGTTAACTGGAGTGAATTCCGCATATTTTTTTCCTAGTCTTTCTAATTCTAGATTTAAATTGGTTTGTGCAAGTTTTCTTTTTTCGTTGATTATTTTTTGTTGTTCTTTTTTTTGCTTTGCACTTTCATTTATATCTGCAATCTGTTTTTTTGCAATTTCAATATTTTTTAGAATTTTTTTAGAAATAGGATCGTCTTTGATATTGTCTCCTTCAATCTTGTTAAGTGTGTTATCTGTTTGTGCATATGATTGATGTGAAGATACTGTCATGGATAGCATGATGGTCAGAATTGTAACGTAGAGTGTTGTAACGCGCATTATCCCACAATTACCGTCCAAGTAATAATAGAATGCTAAGAATTTGTACTGATTACTTCTGCTATATTCTTAATAATACATTTCAACGTAATTAACGGCATAAAACTGGCATTGACAAGTTGCAGATCTTGAATATTTTTTAGTTTTTTGAAAATATCTAAAATTCATGCCTGCTATGCTGAGCAAATTTCCTTTTGTCTTTGCAACCATGCCTGGATTCATTCACAAATTTATCCTAAAGTTGAAATTATGGCTCGGTTTTGTTTCAATGAATCTGTCTCATATGATATCTCGACTGTATGTGTTTTTTATATTGCTCATATTTCTCACAACTATTCCATTAACATATGCACAACATCATGGTGGAGTACAGGCCCCACCAATTAGTTTTGGAAGCGGGGAAGTGACTGTGACAACGTCGTTAATTCCACCTGATTTTATTCCTGATTCACAATCTCCTGTAAATTTGAAAATTAGATTTTTTGATACTCTGAGTAATATAAATATTGAAAGTGTTAGCTATAGAGTTCAAATATTTTATGGTACACAACTTGTTGCAAATCAAATGTTTTTTGATAAGGATGGTGAACTTGATATCAAGATACAACCCAAATCTGGCTGTGAACAAGAAGATTTGTGGAAATGCACAAAATATTTTGGAGACAAAGATCCTATAGTGCCAAATGCTCTTACATCCTCACCTTCTAGCATACCTGTGATCTCTGGACCTGTATTTGTCCAGAGTGGTCAGTATACAATAAAAACTGACATAATAGGAGCAAAAAATCCAAAAACTCAAACTAGCCAAGATATTCATTTTGAAACTGTTGTTGCCATACCTAATGTACAGCAATTCATGATTACTGCATCTGGTACTGAATATGCCATTTCTGCAAAAAATTTCCAAGATCCTTTAACCGAACTACACTATGATGAGTCATCACATTCAATTAACTTTCAAATACCATTTAATTGGGAACATGTTGAGCATAATGCTTATCTAAAAAATTATTTTGAAATTCCTAAAAATTTCATACCTTTTAATAATGTGGATAGTTTTTTTGGCAAAGTCAATGATGTCTTAATTCTCCCAAAAGATATTCATTATGATAAATATTCAAACAAAGATTTTGACGTAATTCATTTTATGATAAATAACGAGGAACTAAAAAATCTCAAGAACGCCGAGTCTGAAATCAAAGTAATAATCACTCCAGAGTCTCAGCCATCAATTGTAACTAATGAAATTTTATTTGATAATGGATTTAAGGCTCTTGCATCATATGATTCTCGATCCTCACAAAGTAATGATTTTCTTTTTTCCATCATGTTTTTTGATCCACAAGGAAATCTAGCTAATGATGTAAGGTATGTGTATGGAATAACTGATCCAACTGGGAAAGAAATTACAAACACTGGTGGTAATCCAAATTTGCTGGGAATCAATTTACCAAATGGCATTGATACTAGAATAATTGATGCCCCATCTGAAGGAAAATACTCTATGCAGTTAGGATTAATAGGATTAGGAGGTGTTGATTACGAAAGATATCTTTTTAAAGAATTTGAATTTGAAATAATAAAATCCATTACCTCTAACACTACAGTGACGTCAAAATCTCCCATCCCACAATGGATTAAAAATAACGCTGGATGGTGGGCAGACGGTTCCATTGATGATAACTCTTTCATTCAGGGAATTCAATTCTTAATCAAGGGAGGGATTATGAAAATTCCCACAACTTCTCAAGGGATCAATACAGGCTCAAATGAAATTCCAAGTTGGATTAAAAATAACGCTGGATGGTGGGCAGACGGTTCCATTGATGATAACTCCTTTATTAACGGAATTGAATTTTTAGTTAAAAAAGGAATAATCATCCCCTAGTTTTTGAACACCCTAAAACAATCACTTACAAATCGATCATTGACGTTAAATACAAAATTTGCAAGTTTGTTACAACAAGCACAACTATTGGGGTTGGACCTGGATTTAACAATCTGACCAACTCCAATTTTTTACTCAACAAAAAATACGATAAAATAAAAACCTGCTAACTTGATTGGCCTTTTGTATCTTTTTTAATTTCAATCAACTCGATAAGAATTTTTTCCAACATTTCAATTATTTCTCGTTGATTTTCCTTATCAGGTGCCATATTTTTTGAGGGGTTTTTCTACTTTTTAACTTTGGCTAGTATTATTGATGAATTTGATTGGATTAAGTCATACTGTCAATGTTGAGCATTAATCGTCAAATGTAATTTTGAAATAATAAAAAATGATGAATCTATCTGATATTATTTTTGATATTATGGTCTGACAACGGTTTTTTTTGTATAATTTACATGTCATTTTCTAAATTGATATTTGTTTTTTTAACAAGGACATGATTAGGCCCAAAACGACCTTAATCCTTTCTAATAATATGGCACGATACACACATCGCTAACCCTGAATTCTTAAATTTAATAAAAAGAATCACTATTCATTTGATCATGCAAATCATTCATTTTATGCATTTTTTATACATTTTATATTAATTCTTGCTAATTTTTATTATAAAAAAATAAGGTTAAAACCTAACTGGAATTTTAATAACCCAACTTTGAAATAATCACCACGTTTCAAGTAAATTATGACTATTGCGTACGTTTTGATTAATTGTGATCTTGGTGCAGAAGAAACTATAATGGAAAAATTAAAGGAAATTGAACAAGTCAAAGAAGTGTTTGGAACTATTGGAACTCATGACATGATGGTAAAATTAGACGCTGAAAATTTCGAAAAAATCCGCGAAGTTGTATCAAAAAATATACAAAAAATAGAAAAAATTAGAACAATTTCAACACTGATAAAGAAAGATCATTGAGAAAAAGGAGCTATGAACTAAATGCCAAACGAAAAAAACGAGATTGAAAAATTAATTGATACAATGATATTCAACGGTGATGAATTAGTCAAACATCTTAAAACTGTCCTGCCTGATTCATTATATGAACCTGTAATGGCGTTTCATGAATCCAATGTTGCAAATCTCAAAAAAGTTAAAGCTTTTCTAAATAAATAAAATTGTTCACTAGAAAATTATTCTATATGCTTTTTAACCCTTAATTTGTCTTAATAATGTGGTTAGATCACGCACAATCGCTGTATCTGTTAAACGAAAAACAGGTGATACTTTTGACGCTATCTTAAACTGTCCTCAAAAAATGATGCCTGATGCTACGATGAATAATGACGGCTGGTGGTCGTTTTCTACTCCTAGAGGTAAAGCTAGATTAAAATTCAAAGAGAACAAATCCTTGGGAATTCTTGATCATATGTTTATTGATGCTGAGGCCGTATGGAATAATTCAATGCGCGTAATTTCTAGGGGGGATGAATCTGAAATAATAATTACTCTAATAAAACCGCGCGAACTTACTGACGAACAATTCAATGAACGAATGGTGGAAATAGAGCAGACACTTGGTAATATGAAAAAAATTATTGAACTAGATGCTTGAATGACAAATTTACCTCATTTTTTTCACAAAATTGATTGTATTTAAAAATTAGGCACGGATTAAGAAAAAATTAACCTCAAAGTTAAATGTAAATTTTGCAATCCAAAAAGGATCAAAATGCCTTATGAGGAAATATATTTTCAAAGACTAGAAGAAGATAATCCAGAAGACTATGACAAATTAAAATCTAATCAAAAAAAAGTATTATCCAACCTTTGATGAATTTAACTTTTAACTAGTCTTTATCTGAATTTTTATTATTATCTGGACCAACCATATCTTCTGGGTTCACTTTGCTATCCCAATCTCCCCTTATTCCTCTTATCAGTGATACTATTCCGCCTATTATCAATGCCAAAACAATTCCAAAAAACAGACTCTGATAAAATATTCCACTTGAACAGTTGATTGCAACAGGTTCCTTATTATCAAAATACTGATAACAATCGCCAAATTGACTAGTTTCTATATGTGCCGTTTGATAATCATGTCCAAACACTCCTAAAACCAAAAAACCAAAAAAAGTCAGAACGATGCCGATAATTATAAAGCGCATATCACTCATGAATTTACTTTTCTGATATGGTATTTACACTTTGATTTAATTAATTACTAGTGCTATTTTTCTATGGATGTTTTTAGATTCTCCAATGAGGTTTGATAAAAGGATCCCATGTCTGATAAAAATCTCATAAATTGGGTTGTTGACATTTTTTTGCTATTCATATAAGACTGCCATGTTATCTGGACTGTTTTTTTGTTTTTTGATTTAATTGAAATTGTGGCAACATATACTCTTAGGGGCAAGCCATCTGTAGCAATATATGTAAAATACTCTCCATTCTTCCAGGCAATTATATGCTCTTCAATAGTATTGCCTCTTTCAAATGTTATTTTTCTAATGGCACCAACGCCCTTTCTTTTTTTAGACAGGTATGTAGTTTTTTTGACATCCAACACCCATGATGGCAGTCCAGCAATGTCGCTTATTTTTTTCCAAACTTTTTCTTTTGGAGCCTTTATTGTAACTGTTTTCTTTACTTCACCTGTATGAAACGTTTTTCTCATATTTTTCATCATACTTGTTTGTGTTTCTGAGATGCTGTTAAATTTCTTTTCTCTAACACATTTAATCTCCAGAATACAACAATAATAATGGTCTTTGGATGGGGTAAAAAAAAAGAAGAAGCAGAACCGGAGGAACCCCATCTTCAAAAACAGATTCACTTGCCTGATGTATCAAAAATCATTCAACAAACACTTGAATTAAGAGCATCTCAGACTCTAACTGATATAAAATCACTCAGGAATAGTACTGAACCGCTTATCAAAGAACTAGTAATGATCGGAAACACTCTAGAGAAAGACGACCTCCAAGTAGATGAAATA
>JAERMO010000087.1 GCA_016844465.1 Nitrosarchaeum sp.
ATTATTGGTGAAATTCCAGCATCTGAAACATTTACACTTTCAGAAGCAATGAGAGGTCAGACAGCCGGACGTGCAACTTGGAATACTTCATTTAAAGCATGGACTGAACTTCCAAAATCTATAGCCGCTACTGCAATTGCAGAAATAATAAAGAGAAAGGGTCTTGCACCAGAACCTCCTGGTATTGACGAATACATCGACAGAGAATAAAAATGGTTTACCCCCGATTTGGGCGTAAAGATATGCTGTTGTCGTAAATCTTTTAGAAGGATTGCCAGATTGAATATTGTGGGATTAGATGATAAAAAATAAAGAATGTGATCATAATGTTTGGACAGAAGGTGAAACATGGATAGATCCTGACATGCCCGAACACGGAACAAAAAAATGTGAAGTTTGTATTTTGTGTGGCTACATATTTCCAGACAAGTGGAATCAAGAAGACGATAGATGAATTATCAAATAAATCTAAATGACATCTAGAGGTCAGCGTAACCATTACAATGTAAAACTTCTTCGTGGTTATGGAATTTCAATTAACGTAAAAGACAATCATCTAATTCTTAAAAATGGACAAAATGACATTACAGGAATCTCAGACAAAGAAGAATGGTTTGTATCTAAAATTCCATATGAGAAAATTGTAATCTCTGGTAAAGGGTATGTTTCAACTGAGGCAATTTCATTATTAAATCAAAATAACATTAACATAATTCTGACAGATACGTATGGCAATCCAGTTTCTTTTATGAATGGCGCAATGGTATCAAACACTGCAATACAATATCGAATGGGTCAGTATGACACATTTAGAAATCCAGAGAAAATTTTACAATTGCAGAAATGGATTCTAAAAGAAAAGATTCAATCTCAAATTAATTTCTTCAAATCCACTGAAAACCCAGAACTTCAAGACGGAATTATAAAATTAGAACTATACCATTCCCAAATCGATTCAAAAACAAATCTTAAGGATTTAATCAAGATTGAGGCAGGTAGTGGAAGGCATTATTTTCTAAACTATGCAAAATTGATTCCCGAAAAATATGGTTTTCAATCACGACGAGGAGGAGGTCTAGCCAATTCGAAAAGATATGCCTCTGATATTATCAATGCACTACTAAATTATGGTTATACAGTTCTTGCAGGAGAAATTGCAAAGTTTGTCAACGGAAAGGGTCTAGATCCTTACTATGGATTCTACCATAAACCTGACAGGTCTTTTCAGGCGTTAGTGTATGATTTGATTGAACCTTTCAGATGGTTAGTAGAAATCACAGTTTACAAAATGGCAAACATCCAAGATCATAGCAGTAGAATTAGGTTAAAGGATTACACTCACACTAGAGACGGAATTGTTGTAATGGACTCTGATTTGATTCGTAGATTTTTAGAACTGCTTGAAAGAAAATTTCAATCTCAAAGACTGTATGGGTTCAAACATGGAGTAAAAAGAGAAGATGGAATGTCAATGTGTCAAGAAATAACCATATCAAAAATTTTTATACAAAAATTGGTTGAAGGATTTACATATAATGTGGATATTTCTTGAACAATGCTTGCAGTTTTTTTTCAATCGGAAGCCTAGGTATCCATTGTGTTTCAAATTCTTTTTCAATTTCAATAGCTCTTGGCTCAAAAATTATTGTGGCTAATTTCTTTTTAGAAACAAAATCATCTAACTTTACACCATTTTGTTTTCTTACTTCATCTGAAATCGCATTCATCAACATTATATTATTTTGATCCATCTTTGATTTGATTTCACTGATCAAAATTGTTTTTGCGGATTTACTTTTTAATACATTGTTAACGACATCTACCATTTTTTCTATTCCAAAGTTTTCTAGCTCAAAGTCATTATCCCATACAATGACCATATCCTCCTTCACGCTACCTTTTCGAACAAGTTCGTCTCCTATGAATTTTTTATCTTGATCAATAATCACAAAACCATCTATTGCTTCATGCTTGGCAAGTTCAAAAAAGGAGTCAAAATTATTCAGTAAATTATCCGCACCTTCTGCATTATGAAGTGTAAGCCCAGATTTTGGCATGTATATTTTCAATGCTTCTAAAATTCGTTTTATCACATAATCTTCAGTAGCACCTTCATACACTATTGCTACCTTTTGAGTAGGATAAAACAGGTAAAAATCTAAAATTGCTTTTTGAGTTCTCTTATTATCATAATCAAATGGAGAACCAAAAACTCGTTAATGCCATTTATCATCTCCCAAATCGTCTGGTGGCAAAACATCTTCATTAAATTCATCTTTGATAAAATGTCGCACCATTGTCGCAAAATCATAATAATCCTGACTGACAAGAGCTTCACCGATAAGTTGTCTTTTTCTTGATTTTTTTATAATTGATTGTAAAGGAAACCAATTTCCTAAGGGATCATCATGATTTATGCGTGCAAGCAAATTATACAAAGCAAAAATATCCTCTTTGGTAAAAGAACTATTTTGAATTACTGACTTTGTAGAAAATTCATTTGACTTCCATTCTTGCCATTTTTCAAAACTTGTGTTGAGATTTGTTCCCCCAAAATATTCTTGTGTTACATCAGGCGAATAAGATTCTTCTAACAACATTAAAAATCCCATACGTGGCAACCAATGATCCTTCATTGATTTTTGCCACCCTTTCAAATCTTTTAAATAATTTTTTTTAACTATGGTAACATAATTTACAGGATCTGTAATGTCTAAAAATTTTTGTACTCCTAAATGAAGTTTAACGCCATTTGTAACATGTTCGAATCCCACAATTTGAACTGGATGATAATACATACATAATGGATCTCCCCATTTATCTACCCATTCTTTCCAAATCTTGTAATCATTATCAGATGGAAATTCAACTAGGTTCTGAGTCAAATAATCTTGTAACGATAACATACTCAATGTTTTTGGACATCTTTTGAATACAGATTCCTGTAAAGCGCCATGAAGACGCAATACGGGTTTAATCATATTCATTTTATCATAAAATTCTAAATCCGATATCTGTCGCTTGATTCCTCTTTTCTTTAAATGGTCAAGAAATTCCTTTGAGTCAAGAAGACGGAATTGGGGAAATTTACTCTGAAGGAGAATTTTCATGTATTTTGAAAGTGTAAAATCATCACTCAATATTTGAGAGATACACTCTTTCTATAATTCACTTTCTGGTTCATACACATCATCATAATCAAATTCAAACTCATCATTTTTAGAAATAATCTCACCTACCAAATCAATAGGAATAGGCATCGAATCGCAAAATGACTTGTCATTAAGGGACTTTAATTCTGAAAGCCAAAACCTCTTTTTATCCGAATTTAGGTTTATTTTCTTTTCATAAGTCTCAATTTTACCCACATCTTTGAGTTTGTTGAACAAAATTCCGCTCTTAATGTGCGTAGTTTTCTTTGATTTTACCAGAATGTACAGTAAACCATTTTGGTCTATTCTGGTATTCTCGTGCTCTATCTCCTGCTTTTTTTCATTGTCATATCCAATTCCTCGTTTTTTCCACACTCCATTAAATAGATAGAATCCATTTGAGAGAAAAATGACATCATCTGCATCTTTGTCTAATTTCATCTCACCTAGTTTTTCACTGTTCAAATTTAGAATCTTGGTTCTTACTGCAATTGAATCCGTTGCAAAAGCAACTACATGATTTTCTAAATTATATTTTCTTACAAACTTGTACAACTCTGCTCGTGCAAATCCAGTAATGTATGATCCAATTACTTGATTGAACATGTTTCCCATTGTCTTGTGTGGTTTTGTCTGTACGGTTTTTCCATAGATTGAATTTAAAATTATTTTAATTGCTCGCTCTAATTGGTTACCTTCTTTTTTCAGCTTTAATCTTTTTTCATATTGTTTCTCAATGAATTCTTTGAACGGATAACCACAGTTTTTGTTGGGTATGAACTGCCATGACTCTAGTATCGTGTATTTTATTCTAGGATCGCCTTCTACAGATTTCAATTCATCAAGTGTAACATATGTCTTGAATTTTCCAGCAGGATAACATATGGTTCTGTTTTTCTTGATAAATGGAAACGGTGCAATCTTTACAGAATCATCAATGTCTGCAAGTATAAAGAAAAATCCAAGTTTGGCTTTGGCATGAATCTTTTTTCCACAAACCCATCTGCCATTTGTAATATCTGGAATTGTACTTAGGGCATATGGATATGCAGAGTTGATATCATAAATGTAGCACAATCCAATGAAACCACGCTGAATTAATTCAAATCTTCCTCCGCAAAAAGCCCTCCTTGCAAGTTCTTGCACTTCATATTGTATCTCATTGAACAAAGGCACATCAATACCATTATTGATCAGCACTTTTTCTGCAAGATATCCAGAAGAAATCATGTTTGCAGGAAAAAATTCAAAGACTTCGTACAAAATCTTTATCCAGTTTTCTGCCAGTTCCTTTGTTAGAATACAGTCAGAGATACAATAGTCTCTTACCTCATTTTTGTGCCTAGAATAGTAAAATAATGTGAATATGTCTCGTTTTTTCTTCATTTCTAGATATTTAGGATCTAGTGGTTTTTTGATATACTCTGAATACGCATCTAGGAGAGATTTGCCATCATAATACTGGGCAATGTCATAACAGTTTACCGAGTGATTTCCCTTTGATATTGTAAGTTTTTTTCTGTCGATGTAATGTATCCTGTATCCATTATAATGAAAATCCAGATCATTTTTCCACTTGTAAGATTTTAGAATGCTTTCGGGCAGTAATTTCAAAATACATTCTGCATCATAGCCAAGATTGTAGAAAAATACCATCTTGCCTTCGTATTCCAAAAGAAACTTGGCAACATTCTCAAATGTGATATTCGGACAGTCTAAATATTTTCCATCTGAATCTCAACATTATTTGGGGCACTAGGCAAATTGTTTAGATTTCTGTTTTGTTTTCTGACTCTGATGCCATTCAACGACTTTGCATTTGATGTTGGAATGATCATGGACTAGGATTCCTCCATGCAACATCAGGAACATCAGTCTCTAGACCTTGTCTGTGTTTTCTTAGAGCAGTTCTTAGTTCACTTAATGTTAATTTTGGAAAATAGTTTTGTTGTATTGCCTTGAGATATCGCCAAGTTCGTTTCATCTTGGAAGAGCGATTCTTGTTTGCTAAGGAATTTTTTTCAAATGCAATTTTTATTTTTGATTCTGCTGTTTGAGATAATTTTTCCAGTTTGCTTTTCACAAAACTCTGTTCACCAAACAGTGCTCTTTGGAATTTTTTCAAGTTAGGTGTTAGTCTAAATCCTTTAAGAGCTTCCAGTTCTTTTTCAATTTCTTCAATTCTTTTTCTTAACGAATCTAGACGAGTCATTTCTTTTCTACCTCGTCTAAAAGTCGCTTTACGATAAACTCAAATGTGTCATGTTTGCTACCTAGATTAGCAAGTCTGTCATGGGTTTCTTTTGAAATCTGAATAGTTGTGATAGAGTTTTTAGTCATCTATGGTGGCTTTTGTGCCTATTTTATTTATAGAAGTGAAGGTATTTTATTCCGTTGGCAAGACCCACGAAAAATAGTGTTAAAGATTCTAGTTTCGCTTTCATTACCGGAACAGAACACAGGCAATATGATGTCCCGCTTCCAAATTGGTACATAATAGAGCACGAAGTCATTATGAAGGATGGAATGAGATTAAAGTCAGGTTTTGAAAATGTTCATCAGGAAACCATAGATAAGATGGAAAAATCTGGAATTATAATATTTTCACAAAAACCGTTAACTCATTCATTAACAAGCTTCTGTCCGCAATGTCATAATCATGGAATACCAAAAATTGAAAAGAAAAATGCAGATGATAACAGAATTAGGACAGGTGCATATGATATTCCAAAAATTCCTTTGCATGGTGAATCTGATTTCAAATTAAAAAAACATCCCAAGTTGTATCTAGCATATACTCATGGTAAATGTAAAAAATGCTGGATAAAACAGTATGAAGATCTTCCTGAACCTAGATTGGTAGAATCTAAACACACAAGTAAAAAAATTGTTGGTACAAATCCATATCTTCACCAAAATATTCTTGAAACGCTACAGAAAAAATTTGGAATCCGCCATAGCTAGTGCTGACACACAGGCTAATTCTAATTTTCTTGCAAGTTTGATATTAGGAAACATGATTGAAAATTAATCAGTGCAATGCGGACACTGTATTTTTTGTTTTTCAGTTAAAACCAATGTCAAAAATGTATTACCACATTGACTACAGAACTGCTTTAGTCTTCTGAGTTTTATCATTTTGTAATACTGGGCTTCTATCCAACTCACTTGTTCTGATTTGAATTTGTCATCTTCATCATAGTAATAGATGAACCAATGCTTCTTTGTGTTTGACCTGTGTCTGCGTTTTCCTCTATGAATGTAAGTTTTTGACACTGAAACAACACGCTTCATGATACCTCAAGTGCACCTCAGTGATACTTCACGCGAGTATCATAAATAAATGCTAGTAATATTGTTAATCACAATATTACTATTAATCCCGTCAACACAGTCCAAAAAATTACAAATGTTATTGGATAATATCTAGTGATTGAAGTAATTGAATGGGGGATTTTACCTTTAGGTGGAATTAATCGATAATCTTCGTTCTCTATATTTGCCTCAAGTGATTTTACAACATCCGCATAATGCCGAGTCCATGTTTGCGCCAAACTAGTTAATTCTAGCCATATCATGGCAAAAACTATCCCCATAATGGAAATACCAACAGAAACAATAATAGTAATATTATTGGAATCTGAAAAACTTAGCATTGTGAACAAACCTGCCAATAGACCTGCGTTTATTCCAAGTGAAATATTAAATCGAGTCCAGAATCTGGAATTTTCCTTGTCAAAAATTTTCCAAGCTAATTCATATTGGTCTCGCCATGACTCTCGCCTATTTTCAGACAATACATTTTTCTCGTTCTTCCGGTTTTTAATGATTTTTGACCACCTCCTTGAAAATCAAGGTGGAACCCAACCATATGTCTAACTTAGACATTAAAATCATAAATTTATCTTATATTTGCTGCTAATTCTAATAGAATTACAACAACAGATGTTTCTACGAGTAAAACAAGAACAAACCAATTTTATTGGCAATGAATAAAATTACTATCAACCTATTTTTCTTGTATTACATTCTGCCAATAATTCTCTCAACATCTTTATCAGAAAATTGCTCCCTTCTGTTTTGAATAAAATAATTTATGTTGTCCAAATCTTTGACATAAACAGATTTGTAATCAGGATCGTATTCCATGTTCCCTCTAACTGATAATAGTACATTTGTAACAGGAGGATTTGTTGGGCTTAGCCAAGAGGATTTTAGTGAAATCCATAGAACTCTTCCTGCTCGGTCTACTTGTTCATGAGGATAAATACCGTCATGTTTTCTGTAAAATCCTGAACTCCAGTTTTTTACCTCAATTAGTACAACGCCTCTATAGGATACAACTACAAAATCCATCTGGGCGGATCTAAGATTCCGTTGTCCGTTGTATGTTATCCAGTGATCCAATTGCTTGTGAACATCACAAAAAATATGATAATCATCACTAAGCTCTGAGAGTCTGTCTAGAACTTCGATTTCGCCTTTTGCTCCGCGGTGTAATGGACTGTCTATGTTGTCATCGATTTTGTTTATTTGCCTTTTTTTATTCCACCGCTTAAATTTTGAAATTATTCCTTTGTCATCCATAGAATCATACTGGTCTTTCATCTCTTTGTGAACTCTATGTATGTCGTCGATTGATTCGACTTCTTTTGGAAGTTGGTTTAAAAATCTTTTTTCAGAGTCTGAATAACCATAAATTATTGCCAACAAACTGATAATCGCATTCAATTCTAAAAGATTTACGACAACAGCATATCTTTATGCCCAAATCGGGGGTAAACCATTTTTATCGACAGAGAATAAAAATAGTATCCCCCCACTTACGAACAAAAACCTGCGTTATGACTAGCGGTATAATGTGGTATGAGTTGTTGGAGATTTTCTAAATACTGAAAAATTATAATGTACATTGTGACGTTGAAGGGAAAACAAAATCACTACAACGTAAAATTTCTTAAAGGATACGGTCATTCTATTTCAGTAAAAGATTCAAAAATTATTTTAAATGGCAATTCAATCGGTTAATCTTTTTTGGTCTAGATCCTAATCTTCAAATGGCTAAATCGAATATTTTATGTAAAATATTATTCCTTTGTAGGATCCCCTGTTAAAATATTCAAAATATGTGTAATGATTTGCTTTTGACCTCCTTCATGAAGATCCATTCGAGTAGTATCAGAACCCATACTTACAAAGATAAGGTTGTTATCTCCTAATGGAAAAGTGATTCTAGTAATCTTTTCAAATGCTGCAACTGCATACAATCCCCTTCCTATTTTTGGACTGAGCTCTTTTCTTGCTTTCCATGCACTAGCTGCTCTTTTAAGCGAAGTTTTAGTTTCTTCTTCAGATAAGTAGTTTATTACTCCAGGACGATGATTCACGGCGATAATGTCACCTTCAACATTGGTAATTATGCTGTGTCTAATGTTTACATCCGAATCCATTATTCTTTGCAAGAGTTTCTCAAAACCCATATTAATTATTAGAACAAAATAATATTTAAGAATATCCTAAAATCTCGCAAATTGAATTTAATACAATATGTTGTAATGACCATCTAGGATCATAATGGCAATCACAATTACAGTTTT
>JAERMO010000161.1 GCA_016844465.1 Nitrosarchaeum sp.
ATTCATTTATAAGCCGCCAAGCTCCTGTCAAACAACAGCTAGCGGACCACTTTTTTGATAAATGTATAATAGACGGAAAAGAAAGGTTATCTTTTACAGCTCTACCCAATTTACATATTGTAAAAGGACAATTAACAAATTGGGGTAACCATTTTTTAGATATACCATCCGAAGATTTTTCTTATGAAAAGTGGATTAATAATAAACGAGAAAAAAATGAAATGTTAATTCATGAATTTGAAGATCGAATCAAATTGATGAAAAAGGGCTTTAGCATCCAACAAGCAATGGAAAAACGAACTGGAATTTTGCAAATATGTAAAAAAGAAAAGGTTAAGAAAAGAGTTCTGCCAAAAATATTAGATCCTTTCTTTAACTCCCGCTTACGTGCATCAAGTTCATCTTTGGAATCCTACTTGCTGTTTCCAGAATTGAAGAAAAAACTAACAGACGACGAAGTTTTTGAGCTAGAAAATTTACCCAGTTGGAAAGCATTGTTGGCAAATATTAAAAGAATGAAAGTAAAAGAAACTAAGTTAGAAGAATGGATTCTAGATAATTATACAGATCCAAAACGTGCTGAATTTCCGTTAGTTTTGGATTTGTTGTCTTGGAATGCAAAAAGAATTTTTTCATATATTCTAGATAATACAAAAACTTCAAACAGTCGTAATTTGTATTACGAAATTCGTGATTATAAAGAATATTTTGGTACTAAAGATGTACAATGGAAATATGTGGTGAGATTGCATCGTACTGATAAGTCTTTATTTTCTATTTATATGGAAAGAACAGAAAATCTAAAACTTATGTATGCTTCCAAATTATTACAGTCAAGTTTTGATGAATTTGCTGAATTTATTCATTTAAATAAATTCAAAAAATCGACTGGATTTAAAAGCAATTTAGTGCCAATACAAAAATTATTTATTCTTTTAACTAAATTTATATCAATAATAAAAAGAAAAAGTTGGTCAGTCTTTTTCTTTGAAGACATCAAACCTAAATTCTCAGAAATTCAAAAATCATTGGCTAGATTCAATCGAATGGTAAAATTTGATCGAGTCGATATTATAAGTTCTCTTACCGATGTTCGTCAAAGAAAAATGAAAAATCTTGAAATTGCTGGAATCGATGGAGGAAAACTAGTCCCTTTAAACAGACGTTTCTCAAAAAAGACTGATTCTGGAATATTTTACAATACAGAGCACACTCTCCCTTTTTCTTCCGAATACTCGATATATCGACTCTCTCGAAAACGGATTCAGTTGTCTATGAGGAGTGGGTAGATCAAAATGAAAGAATTTCTGGAATAGAAATAGAACAAAAGAAAAAAGCTGAACGCCGAGCTCAATCAGCCAGATTAGACTTTTCCATGGCTCAAAATGGTAGGAGTCTATTATTACTCTTTCAGTCCTCTTTCAGGAAGTACATCAAATTACCTCTATTAATTGTATCTAAAAATATTGGACGTATGCTGTTGTTTCAATCTCCAGAATGGCGTGAAGACTGGACTGAATGGAAACAAGAAGTCCATGTAAACTGCCTATACAATGGTGATGAAGTAGCACATGGAGGATTACCTGATAGTTGGCTGAGAGAGGGTTTTCAAATAAAAATAATATATCCTTTTCATTTAAAACCCTGGCATGATCATGTAAAAACGAATACAGCTCATTCATTAAATGAAATAGATAATAACTATTTGGTTCAGATAAAGCAACAAGAAAATTTGTTTTCTTTTTTGACACCGTGGGGACGGCAAACTGCTATACCTTTTGGTACTGTCCAGAAAGAACCTTCATTTTGGAAACCTATTTGGAAAGAATTGAGAAAAATATTTGAAAAAGGTTTTTTTACTATATTAGAAAACTATTCTAAATTGATCGAGGTAACAAATATTTTTAATTATGAAAAATATAAAAAAAGTTTTAAAACATCTCAGATTGATGTGCGAGATAATATAGATAATAATGAACTTAATCATGCATCAAAGGATAATTTTAATATTAAAGACTCGGCCCTAACTAATAATATATTGATTGAAAATAGGAGTAATCTAAATACATCTATTAACAGTGAAGACGAAATTGAATCGGGGTTTAGTGAAAGAATCAAAGAATATGAGGATTTTTCAATATTGGGAAACGAAGAAACCTTTTATTCCTCTGAATTAGATAAAATACTAAAATTGAAAATTTCCAATTTTAGTAGCTGGGTTTTTGCTGGTAAAAAACAGTTGATTCAGATCCAAGAACGTTTAATACTTTTGCGAAGATCTTTTTTTGATTTAAATGAAACTTGGTTTTATTCTATCGATCTTTTTTGTCAGAAAATAAAAAGAAATTTCTTCCAACGATCATTTACCTCATTGAATATAACCTTAAATGTATTAACACAATTATTACAAAATATTAATTCTATTTTGGATGAAGTAAAGAATCAGATTTTAGAAGAATTAAATCGAAAATATAATCGTAATCAAAAAATATCTTCAATTTCGCAAGCCTATATCATCCATCGATTATGGCATACAAAAACGATATCAAAATTGGATTTAAATCATTTAGTACAACAATTGAATACGAATATTCAAGATAATAAAGATGTATTAGCTAGCTCAAAACAAACTCAAAAAGATTTCAATTTAATAAATGTTCCCTATGAACATATTCAAGATTTTATAGAAACACGAGGAATTCTAAAAGATCCTCGGGATTTTAATGAGAAAGATTGGAATAAATGGTTAAAAGGTCTTAAGAAATACAACCTACCTTTGAAAATCTGGGTCAAAATAGCACCATTAAAATGGAAGCTTGAACTCAAGAAATATTGGAAATCGACAAAAAATAATATTGATCTGAGATCTCAAGTTTCTGGAGAAATTAA
>JAERMO010000024.1 GCA_016844465.1 Nitrosarchaeum sp.
AATATAGTGACAATTCCCACACAATTACCACTTACAGAAGCTCAGAAATTTACAAATCCTGCAATGAGATCATTTGATGATCTAAAAAAAGAATCATGGTCAATTCCTTGCAGATATCTTATACGATTAACACATGATACCACTGAAGCTATTCTTGCAACCGTAGAGCAGCAAGGAGTTAATCTGCTAATAATGGATTTTCATAGTCTAAAAAATAATAGAAAACTACTTTCCCTTACTACATGTGATATTATGGGAGTGCATATGGGCCAAAATTTTGATAATGAGTTATCAAACATAGTTGTTTCATATGACAAGGGACGTCACTCCAATATGGGATTGGAAATATCAGACATACTTGCAAAATCACTAGATAGTAAAATCAGAATAGTTCGTGGAATTACAGGCTCTCCTGAGGAAGAGAGAGATATTTTGGCAAAACTTAACGAACGAATGTTTGATCTAGATATTAAAAAAATCCCAATACACAGAATATCTTCAAGAAAAGAAAATGTGATGCGTGATTTAGTGGAGCATTTTAACAGCACAATACCTGAAATAATAATCTTAGGTGCGGGAAATCAATCTGATCAGGCATTTAGTCCAAAAACAATGGAAATTATCGAAAAAACAAAAACAACTGTCTTTGTGATCAGAGATTCTCGATTATCCTCAATCCAAACTAGATATTTCTGGGATAAAATTGCCCCAAGAATAAGAGAGAATAAATTTGCGTATAGAATGTATTTAGATTTGTTAAGACTGATATATTTTATCAGAGCGAAAAGTCATCCAATAGAATCAGATGATGATTATTTCATATCAAAAAGAAGATAAATAAAAATTATTTTTAGAAGGAATTTTAACTTTTTACTATCACTGAATGTTCAAAAAATTATATTTTTCATCATAATCTTCTTATAAAATCAGATGAAGGTGGCCTTAATTAAAAATACTCCATATGCTCGTTCAAATTTTAAATTTAATAAAATGTCCAGAAACCTATCTAGATTGTGAAATTAAATTATTCCCTTAAATTTTCAATAGTTTTTTTAAAATAAATAAGTTTAAGCACAATAATTTTAGGGAATGGTATGCTATACACTGTAAACGTTGAATTTAACAAAGATTTTCTCACCATTAAAGAAAATCAAATTACAGTTGGCATAAAATCAAGGCCAATTAAAGGAGAAGCAAATAAGGAAATCATAAAAAAACTAGCCAGACATTTTGAGATATCAACATCACTTATTCAAATAAAATCCGGACAAAGATCCAAACAAAAAATTATCGAAATACAAAATTAGAGAATATAGTTTTTGTTTAAATAGGGTTTTGAGAATGAAAAGATATGGAAAGAGATAACGATGATCAGTATTTTTTTAATTTCTCATTCTTCAAAGTAGATCCTAAATGGCGGTGGATGGCAGATTTAGCAAAAGAAGAATCAGCCAAAGAAGTAGAAAATGTTATCAAAAATTCACGAATAAAATTTAGAACATATTCCAATCTCGGACTAAGAGATGATGCTGACTTTTTATTTTGGTTTGCAGCAAAAACAGTTGAAGAAATTCAGAGTGCAATAGAAAAATTATACTCTACGGTTTTTGGAAAATACATCATCCCATCAAAAACATATTTTTCGTGTACTAGACCGTCAATTTATGTAAAAACAGGAAAACCCCTTGGTTTTGTTGCAGATAATGAAACAAAAAAATATGCAATTGTATACCCTTTTACAAAAACTCGAGAATGGTATCTACTACCAAAAGAAGAAAGACAGTCTATAATGGATGAGCATATAGAAGTTAGCAAAAAATATCCACAGGTTATTCTCAACACAACATATTCTTTTGGAATTCATGATGAAGATTTCATGCTTGCATTTGAAGTGGATGAAATTAGAGATTTTCAAGACCTAATAATGGACTTGAGAGAAACAAGAGTTTCAAAATTTGTTCAAAAAGATACTCCAATGATCGTATGTGTTAAAAAAGACATTGTACCTCTAATCAAAAGTCTTGGCTAATGGAATCCTTAAAAGAATGGGCAGCCATAGTTAGTGCTCTGGAAAATGGGGATCAAACAATCATCCTAAGAAAGGGTGGAATATTAGATGTTGAGTCGGGTTTCAGAATTGAATCAAAAAAATTCCTACTATACCCCACACAAGAACATCAAGAACGCAATCACATCAAACCACAATTTTATTTAACAGAATCATGTCATATGCAGAAGTTTTAGAAGAGGCAAACATATCATCTGAGGACATTATCAAAAAATTATCAGCATATCATATTTGGAGTGATTCATACATCAAAGAAAGGAGAAATTGGCAGCCAGAAAAGCCCATGAAAATAGCTTTTTTAAAAATCTACAAAATTCCCCCATTTAACACACCCATTAAATCCGAGTATCAGGGGTGCAAATCTTGGATAAACATAAATGCAGAAATTCCTGTGGGAGAAGCAGTTTTGAGTGATCTGGAAATTAAATCAAAACTAAATGAGTTCAAGGAGATAATAAAATGAAATACAAAACATTAGGAAAAAGTGGAATCAAGATATCAGAAATAGGATTTGGAGCATGGACTATAGGTCTTGATTGGTGGGGTAAAAAAATTGAAGAGGGTGAAGCAAAACGAATGCTGAAAAAAGCGTACGATTTAGGAATTAATTTCTTTGAAACAGCAGATATGTACGGTAAGGGAATTAGTGAGAAAATCATTGGAGATGTATTCAAAGGAATGAGAAACGAGATAGTTATTTCGACAAAATATGGCTATGATTTTGCAGGAGTGGAACAAATCGGCCATTCAGAATTACCTCAAAAATTTGATCCAGCATTTACAAGAAAAGCACTCAATGCATCACTAGAAAGATTACAAACAGATTATGTTGATTCATATGGTTTGCACAATCCAAAATTAAATCACATAAGAAACGATGAGATTTTTAATACTTTTGATGAATTGATTAAAGAGGGAAAGATAAAATCATCACAGGTTGCACTAGGTCCAGCCATTGGATGGACACAGGAAGGGTTGGAAGCAATGGAGAGAAAAAGTGTCTCTGCAATACAAACAGTCTATAATATTTTAGAGCAAACACCAGGAAATGAGTTAATCGAAAAAGCAGAAAAACAAAATGTGGGAATTCTAGTCAGAGTTCCAGATGCATCAGGAATTCTAACAGGTAAAGTAAAGGCAGAAACGGTGATCCCAAGTAATGATCACAGAAAGGATAGAAAGCAAGAATGGAGGCAAGAAGCACTACAAAAAGTAGAACAGTTCAGGCCAATTGCTGGACGCAATGGGTTAAACATTACAGAATTTGCAATCAAATTCATTTTGTCAAAAAAATCAATTGCGTCAGTTTTACCTACCGTTGTAAGCGTAGAAGAAATAGAAACATTTGCAACGATATCAGACGGAAGATATCTAAATTCATCAGACATGAAGGAAATAGACGAATTATACAATACTTGGCCATCATACGAATTAAAGGCGACTCCCCAAACAAGTTAATCTACAAATGGATAGATCAATTGATGTCGTTAAGACATTAGACATTATTGAAAGAATGAAACTTGCAAAAATTGGGGAGTATAAGAAATGGGAAGCAATAATTAAAAAAATTAAAAATAATGGAGAGATGAACCAATCAGATTTAGAGTATTTTTTGAACCTAACAAGAATTTATACGGATTCAAATATTTCAAACAGAAGTAAGATTTATCATACGAAACTCTCGGAGCATGATGAAAAACCAGCATGTAAGATTTGTGGAGAAAAGTCATCACATTATTGCAACATGAATGATCAGTACTTTTGTATGATTCACATAGTAGGGCATGATGAAAATGAATTTTAAGAGACAGGAATTGTTTCTTCCAGACTAAAATTATGTTCTACAAAATATTCCACTCTAGTTTTTTTGAATTCTCGTGTGCTAAACAATATTTTGTAATCATCAATTTTGATTTGATCTTTAATTGTTTGTGTCATTTCTCCTGCTTCTTTTTCAGATTTACAATGAATCATAGAAAATACACTATATGGCCAATCAGGGTATGTTGGTCTTTGATAACAATGACTCACTTGTGGGAAAGCACCTAATTTGGAACCAACTTCAGAGATTCTATCATCAGGCACATTCCAAACAATCATCCCATTTGCTGTAAAACCTACCTGCCTATGTCTTAGAATTGCAGCAAATCTTCGCATGACACCAATATCTTCATAGTATTTCATTTTCTCAAATAATTCATCCTCAGTGATTCCTAAATTTGTTGCAGAATTTAGAAATGGTCTATCGGTAATATCCATATCTTTTTGGAGTTCACGGATAAATTTTTTATCTGATTCAGTAGGAATAAACTTTACATTTTTAATTTCTTTTTTTTCTTCTGTTGGTGCGATATCATGTTTTTTTTCATCCACCATATCTAATTTGACTCCGATCTTAAATAATTGGATAGTTGGAAGCATTCTAATTTTTTTAATTCCAGATAATACCGAAAATTTGTTCACTTCAGTCTTCAAATCCGAGCCAGGTGGTACTGCCAAGGTAAACCAAAGATTAAACTGATGATCTCTTTCATAGTTATGACTCACACCAGGATGACGATTAATTTGATTGGCAACATATTCTAATTTATCAGAATCAATTTCCATGGCAACTAAAGAACTCTTGTAACCAAGACGTCTTGTGTCAAATATCGCGCTTAGTTGCCGCAGTACACCAATTTTTTTAAGATGAATTAGACGATCTTTAATAATTTCCGGGGACGTTTCAAATTTTTTTGCAATCTCATCAAAAGGTTTTGAAACAAGAGGAAAAGTCCATTGAATCTCATTAAGAATTTCTTTATCCAAGCCATCCAAGGATTGAGTCAACATCTCAATAACTTCATCATTCAATTAAAAATGTAGCTGGAATATTACGCATCAGGTTTGAATCTATAAATAGAAACTTCTGTTCCTCTGATCGATGATAGTTCACCTAAATCTCCAAGGCAGATTAGTCATTATAGTAGGAGGAGGAAATGAAGCCCTAAAAAGAATCAAGATATTATTAAAAGAGAATTGTAAAATTTTGGTAATCAGCGATATTATAAATAATCAGATCAAAACGCTGGTAAAAACCAAAAAAATAAAATTTAAAAACCAGAAAATTCAAAATACATCTAATCTTGCTACTTACAAACCATTCATAATAATCACAACAACAAATGATAAAAAATTAAACCAACGAATTATCAACACTGCCAAAAAAAATAAGATTATTGCGTATAGTTCAGATAATCCAGAATCAAGTGATTTTGCAAATCCCTCAATTATAGATTTTGAGAATATAATTCAAATTGCAATTTTTACAGGCGGTAAAAGTCCAGCCATGTCAAAAAAATTACGAATAAAATCAGAAAAATTTTTTAAAAAGATAATTATTAAAGAGGATATCGATCATATAAAAATTCAAAAAATTGTAAGAGAACTTGCTAAGAACATGATCTCTACTCAAAATGAGAGAAAAATGATTTTGAGTAGCATTATGAGAGATAAAGAGATTAAGCGGTTAATAAAAGAGGGGCAGTTGAAAAGAGCTGAAAAGCAAGCCATCAAGATATTGGGAAATTGGAAATGAATCAAAATATAATCAATGCACGTGTTACTTTTCGTAATTCACCAATCCATGTTCTTGAAAAATTTACGATAAGAGATTTAGAGTGGGCGTATGCTCAATTCAAAGAACATTCGGGTTTAGATGAATGTGTCATTATTCAAACTTGTAACCGAATAGAATTATTTGGCAAAGCAGAAAATTATGATTTTAGTAAAATTAAAAAAACATGGGCATCGCTGACGGGTTTAGATGAAGAAGTATTTCAAGAGAATGTAGAGTTTGAAGAAAATGGAGAAGCGATGCATCATTTACTAAAACTTACGTCAGGATTGGATTCTATGGTAGTAGGAGAAGAACAGATTCTAGGTCAGATAAAAAACTCCATCACCTTAGCTAGAAACGTAAAAGCATCAGGTCAGCACCTCAATACTTTATTTGATAGAGCAATTAGAATTGGAACCAGAATTAGAAATTCCAGTGGAATTAATCGTGGTGGAGTGTCAGTTGGATCAATGGCTGTAAAACTAGCAGAAGAAAACATTGATGAATTGAAACTAAAGAAAATTTTGTTGATTGGAACAGGTGAAGTATCAACACTTGTTGCAAAGTCACTTGTACGTAGAGGATATGATTTTGCAGTTACAAGCAGAACAATGGACAGATCTCAAACTTTTTGTGAAACAATGGGAGGAAAGCCAGTAAAATTTGAAACAGTTCTGACTGCATTTGAAAATTATGATGTTTTGTTTGTTGCTACAACTGCTCCGTATTTCCTAGTCACGCAAGAAAGAATAACAAAAGCAATGCAAGAAAAGAAAAATGGGATGATGATTCTTGATTTGTCGAATCCTAGAACAGTCGATGAAAAGGTTGCAACTATCGGAGGAGTGAAATTAATGAATTTGGATCAGATTGCAGAGATGGTTGAAAAAAATATGAAATCACGATTAAACAAGGTAAAAACAGTTGAAAATATAATTAACGAGGAAGTATCTCTACTAGAAGCCTCAATGAAAAGACTAGATGTAGAACCACTGGTAAAAGATGTATTCAAAAATATTGAGTTGCTAAGGGAAAAAGAATTACAAAAAGCACTCCAAATGCTTAGTGAAAAGGATGAGAAAAAAATAAAAATCATAGAAGAACTAACAAAAGCAATTGTAGAAAGTATTGTTTCAACACCTATGAACAATATTCGTAAGGCATCAGAACAAGGCAAACCAGACATTATTGAATTAGCTAGCAAAATATTTGATTATAAAAAACAAATCGATTAGACTAGGATTATATTTTACCCAGAATCAATTTTGATAATGTCATTTCCCATTAGACGTCTTCGTAGATTACGAACTTCTGAAAAAATGAGAGAATTGATTCAAGAAACAATGCTAACGCCAAGAGATTTAATCTGCCCAATATTTGTTCAAGAAGACCTCAAATCTAGAATTAAAGTTGAATCAATGTCAGAAATTGAAAAATTGCCTCTAGAGGATATCAATGACGAAGTTGGTACAATTTCAGATTTGAATATTTCAGCTATCATGTTATTTGGAATTCCTACCAAAAAAGATGAAACAGGGAGTTCAGCATTTGATGATAATGGAATTGTTCAAAAAGCAATTTCTCAGATTAGGAAAAATTTTGGCGATAAAATAGTAATCATGGCAGATGTCTGTCTATGTCAATTTACATCCACTGGTCATTGTGGAATTATTCAAGGAGATAAAATTGATAATGATTCCAGTCTAGAAATACTAGCAAAAATTGCTGTCAGCCAGGCAAAGGCAGGTGTAGATACCGTTTCACCTTCTGCCATGATGGATGGACAAGTTGCAGCCATTAGAAAGGCATTAGATGAAGAGGGGTTTACAGATGTTTCTATAATGTCACATTCGGCAAAGCATCGTTCATCGTTTTATTCACCATTTAGAGATGCAGCAGAATGTGCACCAAAATTTGGAGATAGAAAAACATACCAAGTTCCATTTACAAATGCACGAGAAGCAATGAGGGAAGTTGAGGCAGACATCAAGGAAGGAGTGGACATAGTAATGATCAAACCAGCTCTAGCATATTTGGATCTGATAGCAGAAACAAGAAGAAAATTCAACATACCAATTGCAGCGTATAGTGTTTCTGGTGAATATGCATTGGTGAAAGGAGCTGCAAAACAAGGCTGGGTAAATGAGAGAGACATTACAGAAGAAATACTATACTCTATTAAACGAGCAGGTGCAGACATGATAGTAACATACTTTGCAAAATCAGCAGCCAAGTTTCTTCAAGAATCATGAGAAATGATGAGCGTTATGAGATAGAGAGGGCTTTTGACTTACTGCCTCACGTGGTAGGATCTAGCTGGGCTGTAATTTGGTTTAGATTAAACAAAATAAAAAAACCTACTCGTGAAGAATATAGAAAAAAAGTTGTAGAATATTTCAAAATGATGAACCCAGTTTTTGAATCATATAAAGAAGATGAAAGTTTCTCAGAGATGATAAAATACATTCAGCAGAGAAAACAAGAAGAGTATGAAAGGATTATTTCAGGTTTGAATAAAGAAGTAGAAAAGAGATATGACAGATACGTAGATTATGGATGATTTAATTTTTATAAAAAATATTGAGGCTAAAATAAGAAAAAAGTGGGTTATGGAAGATCCAATGGAATATTGGCACTACCCCGTGGTTCTGAAATCCTAAAGACATAATCTTTTGCAGGATCATAGATGAATTGCGTTCCACCAGGGATTGGAATAGAAGGGCCAAATAAGATTGAAAATTCTCTTGCCGTTCCTGGAGTTAGTACAATGTTTCCGTTTGTAAAGTCAGTTGATGATACAAGGTGTATTTGCTGTAAAGCAGTTTTAAGAACAAAGGCCAGAGGAAAGAAAAACTAAATTATTTCAAGATATGCTGGATTAAAAATAGTAATCATATTTCCTTTTTTAGTTGAATCAAGAAATCTTTCAATACTTTGGTTCTCTTTTTAGCCTCAATTCTACCAGATTTTGTATTCATAAGAGATTCTAATTTTAACAGTTTACGGTAAAAGTGGTCCAGGGTCCAGATTTTATCATCAGGTAGTCTATGTTTACAGAATGGATCTTGCACGTTGTAAAAAGATCTTTTTTCAAAACCACCTACAGCAAAAACTCTAGCAATACCTATTGCGCCAAGGGCATCCAAGCGATCAGCATCCTGAAGAATTTTCCCCTCAATTGTAGTCGAAGTTTTATTTCTAGAAAAACTATGATCACGTATTGCATCAGAAATGATTTGAATTTCTTCTAGTGAAAAATTGTATTTTTTTAGAATTTTCTTTGACTCTATTGCGCTTTCCATAGATGATAATTTAGAACGTTGATCAGATTTTGGATATGAAACTATATCATGCAGCAATACTGCACTTAGAACAAGTTTTTCATCAGCATTTTCTTTTTTACAAATTTTTTTGGCATTTTTATATACTCGCATAACATGCTGAAAGTTATGCGCAGAATCACTACTATTTCTGTTATTAACTTCTTTTTTTAGTAAATCAATAGCATCCATTTTAGAGCCTCCATAATTTGGGCTTTACAAATTTAATTTTTCTTTGAGTAATAAAAAGTGCCCAATCAATGGATGTAAAAAAGATCACTGAAACTATACCCATCGTATCTATCAATAAAATTCCCACATATCGTTCTTCAAATATTTGAAGAAATGGAGTCAGGACAATATTACTAACAGATATCATCACATAATAAGACATAGCCCTTCCAAACCAAAATCCAACATATAGTCCAAAACTTTTGGCCTTCATTAATCCATATGCAATAAATAACATGTTGCTAGGAAGGGGAGTAGCTGCAAATAGAAAAGATGCTAAAACATAGCCATATTTTTTTTGATTAAGAAAATCACCAATTATATCAAGATTAGATTTTTGTTCAGGACCTACAAATTTTCTAAAAAGACCGCTGATTTTTTTAAAATGAATCTACCAATGGTTGCACCTGTTGCCCCTACAATTGAAAGCAAGATCGGATCCAGACTAGGGTCAAATACATAAAATGATGATAGAATAATCCACGTAGGCGGCATAAGAATTGGTACAGCGTTAGCACCAATTAGAATCAGAAAAACTCCAAAATAAGAGAATTGAGAAAAAATCTCAAAAATATCAGTCATTCCTGTATGTTTTGAGTAGATTTTTTATTTCTAAACGCTTGGATCATCGTTTATTATGGAAATATTCTAAAATCAACCTGTAATATCTAAAAATTACACAATTAATTATTGTATCAATAGAAATTAGACAAAATTGAAACAATGATTCAATATGCTTATAAGTAAATTATGCATTAATATTCCTATGTCTGCTATCAACTGGAAATGTTTTAGATGCAATCTTACTTTCAAAGATGAAAACATTGCAGACATGCATAAAAAAATTTCAAACCATTCAATCACAAAGATCAAAGAAATCGCGGTTTAATTTTTAAAATTATTCCCAAAATTGTTTATAATTAATTAGTGCAGAGGGTGGGATTTGAACCCACGAACTCCTGAGAGAAAGGATTTCCTATTTTACGGATCTTGAGTCCTTCTCGGTTGACCGGGCTTCGATACCTCTGCAATGAGATTTGGTATTGACCGATATTTTTCGATTGCTATTGAGATAAAATAGATAAAATAATCTCAAATTAGCATAATTTTAAAAATAATTTCTATAAGAAATCAATAGTTTAGAACAAGAAAAAATCCTCTTCAATTTTTATGATCTCCACTGGAATCATAAAATCAGAGTTAGGTAGTTCATAACAATCTGAAATTTGTTTGATGGAATTAAATGGAAATTTGTGATCAAATAGTGTAAATCAGATATTGGTACCAAAACCAATTTTAAAAATAAACGAGTTTATAGTCATGAGGTGTATTCATTCTATTTTTTTGGATATTATGACTATAATTCCAATTATTGTCGTTGCTAGTACATCATGATAGGTGGTCCAAATTCTGGAACCATAACTTTAGACATGCCCATATTTTCAATAATCGTGTAAATTTTTTGATTTAACAATTATCTTATTAAAAAAATATAGGGAATGTTTTCATTAAAGAATCAAAATTTTATTTTTGAAAAAAGATTATGGACTCATCATGTGACCCATTTGTTTACCTGTTGAATTTGTGCCATTAAACATCATCCACATTTGATTCATTGTTTCCTGATTTTCACTTATGTGTCCAATCATTTGTAGTCTGAGGCCAGGATCGTTTATCATCTGTTTCATCATTTCTTGCATAAAGTCATGATTGTTTTTCATGAGTTCTGTCATCTGTTTTACATGTTGAGGATCCTGCATCCATTTATTCATCTGTGGATTGTTTGTCATTAATGCCATCATTTGGCTTTGAGTTTGAGGATTGTTCACCATCGTGTTCATCCATTGATTCATTGCTTGTGGATTATTCATCATCTGTTGATTCCACATAGACATTTGTTTTGGATCATTCATCATTTGTTGCATCTGTTGAACATTCATCATTGGCGATACAGTATTTTGTTGAATCATAGAACCAATGCTCAACCCTGCAATAAAGACTGCAACTACAATTCCAATCAAAACGTACTGATTTACCATAAACCCGTAAAACTATCAGCCATATAATAGGATTCCATTATCTTCAATAGCATGATACAAGATTAAATGAACTTGAAAAAATAGAGTATTGAAAAATATTTGTATGATGATATTTCGGTACTGTTTTCATAATATTTTATAAATATTTTGACAGTATTCAAAAACACGGACATACAATTAATTAAAAATTTGAAAAATAGAAATCATTACAAATTAAATTCTGAAAATACGATGATGATAAACTATTCTACAGCTTGTGAATGATTGATTAGGCTACAAATCACCAGGTTATCAAAAGAACATAGATAATGCCTTCAAGTCTGATTTTAAATATCACTATACTGTTGCTTAAACATGACAACATTAGTTCAAGATATCATGAAGAAGGTTGTTCTTTCAATAGATGCGTCAATGGCTGTAATAGATGCCGCAAAAATGATGGATGATGCATCTGTGGGGGCAATTGTAGTAATTCAAGAAAATATAGCAGTTGGAATAATAACTGAAAGAGATATTGTGAAAAGAGTTGTTGCAAAAGGAAAACCATCTCAGATAAATGTTAAGGAAGTAATGTCACCTAATCTTGTAGTGATAAATCCCAACAATACGGTATTGGATCTTGCACAGCTTATGAAAGAGAGGCAAATTCATAGAGTCCCAGTTGTAAAAGATGATAGGCTTATTGGCATGGTAACCTCATTCGATCTTGTAAGATTTTGTAGTATTGGCGGAGAGCCCGAAGTTAGCAAAATCACTGATCAGATACTATTAACATCACACACATAATAATTCAGAAATAAAATAGTGCAAAATCTCATGCCCCAACTATATACACAATACAAAGGCGCGGGGAGAGGGATTTGAACCCACGAGTCATTGCTGACATGGGATTAGCAATCCCACGCCCTACCAAGCTAGGCGATCCCCGCACAGCATGCCTTGAATTAATCTGTAAATAAGTCAAACTTTTTCGGATATTATTTACTACGCTACCAATCTGCCAGGGGCAATCATGGTCTATTCATAGTAAATCGGCCTGATTGTAGCACCACATCACAAATTAAGTGTAGAATATTTTTATTAACAATTAGTAAAAAAACAATCACTCACAGTAAGAATAATTCAGCATAATTCTACTTGATTTCATCTAGTGGCTTTATCTTTCTAAAATTTGCATAAATTCCTAAATCATAAATGATCTTTAACAACCCTCCAATAACAAATGGTGCAGATAACCAAAATGATTGAATTATTGCCCCAGTTATTGATGGACTAATTGATTGAGCAGCATTTCGCGCAGTATTGGTAATTCCAGCAGCTGCAGTTCTTTCATTTTCTTCCACCATTGTAACAAGGTATACTTGTCTTGTTGGCACATCCATTTGAGACAAACTCATTCTTGCCAAATACAATGACAGCGCAAGAGGAAAAGTGGGTGCAATTGCAACTAGAATTAAAATAATATTTGATGGAATATGAGTAAAAACCATCGTATTTATCAATCCAATTCTATCAGCAATTTTCGCTGCAAAGAAAAATGAGATTGCAGTTAGTACACCTGCAATTGAAAAAATCATGGATAGAGTTGTAAGATCGACTCCAAACTTTGTGAAAAACCAGAAAGACACTATACTTTGTATTACAAAGCCTCCTGCAAACGAATCAAGAGCAAATAATGAAGATAATTTAATTACAATTTTCTTTGATTTTGGAGACAGATTTGATGAAACCAACTTGGTATGGTTAGTTTTGGTTACCTCAACCTGTTTTGACAAGAAAAAATAAATAACAACAACTGCGAGTCCAGCGCTAAGATAGATTAGAAAGAGGGGTTTGAATGAATCTACAATAGACAAGCCAAAGTTTTCTTGCATGAATTGTGGCAATAATGCAAGCAATACCCCACCAGACATTGCAAAAGTTCCAACAATATTGTAAAACGCAAAAACTGTGTTTCTCTTTTTGATGTTTTTTACAGTTTGTGGCAATATGGCTTGTTCTAATGATAAAAATGCGCCAGTCTCTGATCCTGTTACATTGATTGTTCCAATAAATGCAGCAAAAATTAGTGCAGCATAGTTTTCAGTCATTAAAAAAATGGATCCCGAAACTGCCATCAGTGCAGCATAGGTTATCATAACTTTTCTTCTTCCAATACGATCTGCAAAAAAACTTGAAAATAGATTAAAAATTACGCTGTTTGCAAGAGTTGCAGACAAGATAAACCCAATGAGAATTTCAT
>JAERMO010000025.1:0-23450 GCA_016844465.1 Nitrosarchaeum sp.
GAATTCGGTGATAGATATTCCAGAGATGACCGACCATCACGAGATAGATATTCCAGAGATGAAAGAGATCCAAAATCTAGCCCAGATGATTTTAGAACAAGCAAATCTAAAAGTAAAAAATTCCTAAAAAAGACAGAAAGTTTCTACTCTAACGGTTCGGACAAATTCTATTCTTCTCTAAAAGAAAAATTATTTGAAATTCTTGGAGGTAAAACATGTTCTAGTTGTGGATTCAAGGATGAAAGAGCTTTAGGTTTTAATCATATTGATGATGGAGATGCTTTTGATAGTATACGAAGAGGAGGGTTTGCGTCTTCATGGGGCAAGTATATCTCTGAACCAGAATTGGCCAGAACAGATTTGAGAGTACTTTGTTTAAACTGTAATGAGATCCGGCAACCTCGAGCTGAAACTGAGCCAAACAAATCAAAAACCCCGAATAAAAAAAGTAGATACTTTCCCAGATAATCTACTCAAAACCACTTTTGAGAATTTATTAACACTTTAATTATAATAATTTAGTTTTGAAATTATGGATAATGACTCTAAAGTATTAGGGATTAGTCTTATTGTAATGGTTGGAATTGTGGCAATTTATACGGTATTTTTAGGTTAATTTCACTCCTTTACAATTTCTAAATCCTGTCCGAAAATTACAGTGGACACTATTTTATGTTCTTTATCTATTACTGATTGAATAAAATCTGCAAATATCTCAACATGCGTTTCGTCCTTTAGAAGAATACTATGAGCTGATTTGTCTTTTAATGCAACAACTAATTCATTATCCACTATGTTTAAAATGGCTGTAATGAAAGTCTCGTTTGCATCTTTGATAAAAAGTAGACTAGATAGCTTTTGAGCTTCATATTTATCATCACAACTAACTCTGATTTTCATTTATTCTCAAAAAGAAATTGCGCTATCTGATCTTTTGCTTTTTCTCTTTTTGCCTGATGGGCTGCAAGAAATTCATTTATTTTTTCAATCAAAATTGCTTTTAGTTCCCCAGTCAACATCTTTCCTGATTTATAATCATCATGAATTGATTTCAATTTTTTATCATCCGGCTCAAAAAATATTCTAAGATATTGATATGATACATCAATATCTGGATTTCCACCAAGTTTTCTGTGCTGTTCAATATCTGATTGACCACCAGAAAATGCATGCTTGTTAATTTTTTTCTTAACTATATTTGGAGAATCCGTTGTGTAAATAGTTCCGTTTTCATCCGAAGCTGACATTTTTCCTCTAGGGCCTGATAATCCTGGAATCATAATGTTGTGAATTAAAGCCGGCTTTGGCTTTCCAATTTTTGGAGCAATATCTCTAGTTAATCTAAAATGAGGATCTTGATCAACTCCTAATGGGATCAAAACTGGTTTGTCCTCAATAAAGCAAGGTGCCGATTGTAATGATGTATAAAATATCATTCCAATATTTGTTTCATTTGTAAATCCAAACACTGCCTTTGTATTTGAAAAATTAATTTTTTTTGCTACTTGTGCTGCAATTGGATATAGAGTCTGAATATTTTTTGTATTGATAATTATCTTTGTGTTATTTGGTTTAAAACCTAATGCAATAAAATCAAGTGCATTTTCATATGCAAATCTACTTGTATCCTCTAAAGTTAAATTCTGTTTTGAATAGAATTTTTCATCATCTGTAAGTTGAAAATACATATTCACGTCAAATTTGTCTTGAAGCCATTTTGAAAATACCCATGGAACTAAATGTCCAATATGCGTATGGCCTGAAGGTCCTCTTCCCGTATAAAGAAAAAATTTTCTACCTTTTTCATAATCATCTAAAATTCTATCCACCTTTTTCATAATCATCTAAAATTCTATCCACTTCTCTATGTGAAAAGAAAATACCTCTTCTTAACATAAAATGGTCTTCGCCTGTGATTTTTTTGATTCTCTTTAGAATATTTGATGAAATTTTTTCCGTTCCAAATTTTTTGATTAGTTTATCATAATCTATATCTCCTTCAACATTCCAAGGAGTTACGATAAAATCGTCAGCTGACATTCATTTTGACTTAGGTTAAGGTTTAAAAAGTCTTTTACACATTTTAACTATTAAGATATAAAATCAATTCTCACAGTAAGTAATATCAGTTCTTCATACAATTAAAGTTCAACATGATATAATCTGAAACTAATTTGATGATCGAATCATCATTCGTATTTAATCGTGGCAGAACATACTCAAATTAGTCACTTTTTATAGTATAATAAAGAAATAATCTATTTTTTACTTTTAAGTCGAAGATTAAATTTGTGAGAAGGGAAAAACTATGACTAGGGAAGAAACCAATTTGGAATTTAAAGTCTCAAAAAGTATCCTTTAAAAAGTCTTTTTCATTCTTTCTGCTAATGTCACAAGTCTTTCATGAAATCGAAAAAAAAATTATCACCTCATTAAAAAACAATCAAAAACAAACTCCCGAAAACCTCGAAAAATCTACTAATTTATCACCTGATCAAATTCGAAGAGGAATAGAGTGGCTTAAACTAAAGGGATTAGCTATTGTAAATGAATCTCAAACTATCAACATATCTCTTGGGAAAAATGGGTTGGAATCTTTTCATAAAGGATTGCCTGAACGAAGATTACTTGATCTATTAAAAAATGAATCAAAAAAATTACAAGATCTTCAAAATGAGCTTGGTTCTGTCTTTGGTCCTGCTATGGGTTTAGCAAGAAAAAATAATTGGGTTGATACATCTGAAGATGAAATAGTTCTAAAAAACTACCCTTCTGAATTTTTAGGAGAAAAAACTCTTAAACAAATTGGGGAAAATAAAATACTCAAAAGTGAAATTGATATGGATGATTTATCTAGTATTTTGAAAAGACCTGATTTTATAATCGAGGACGTAATTAAAATAAAGGAAATATCATTAACAGAAAATTCTAAATTAATTGAAATAACTTCTGGTTCATCAAGCGCAATTGATGTTGAATCTAAAGTACCTGATGTGATTGTAGCACGGATTCATCCTCTTAAAGATACTATTGATGAAATTCGTGAAATCTTTGTTACGTTAGGTTTTACAGAAATTATTGGCAGCATGGCTCAGCCTAGCTTTTGGAATTTTGATGCATTGTTTACTCCCCAAGATCATCCTGCAAGAGAATTACAGGATACATTTTATCTAGATGGTTTATCTGCAAAAAAAATTGGAACCTTTGAACAAATTAGAAAAATTTCTGAATCTCACAAAAAAAATTGGAGATATTGTTGGGACATCAATGAAGCCAGAAAAATGGTTCTTCGAACACACACAACATGTGTTACAATAAAACATCTTGCTGAAAATAAACCTGATGAATCTAGAGTTTTTTCACTAGGACGTGTATTCCGGAATGAAAAAGTAAGTTACAAGCATCTTGTAGAATTTAATCAAATTGAAGGTGTTGTAATAGGAAAAAATTCAACTTTACGTGATTTGATGGGTATACAAAGAGAATTTTATCGAAGAATAGGAATAACAAAAATAAAATTTTGGCCAACATTTTTTCCTTACACTGAACCCTCTTTTCAAACAATGGTGTATAATGACAGATTAGGAAAATGGGTAGAATTGTTTGGCATGGGAATTTTTAGACCCGAAGTAACAAAGCCCCTTGGGATAACTAAACCTGTACTAGCGTGGGGTGGCGGTATTGAAAGAATTGCAATGCTAAAATATGGATTAGATGATGTTAGAGAATTTTATAATAATAATTTGAGCTGGTTGAGGAGTGCAAAAAAATGCCAGTAGTTGAACTATCTTATTCTAGGCTTCAAAAATTAGTTGGTAAAGTCTCGAAAAAACAAATCTTTGACTCACTTCCTTTTCTTGGGTTAGATATAGAATCTGAGGACAATGATCTGATTAGGGTTGAATACAGTCCTAACCGACCTGACTATTCCACTGATTTTGGAATCGCGATTGGGTTACAAGGATTACTTGGAATTAAAACTGGAGCCATAAAATTAAAAATACAAAAATCAAATGATTATGCTATTCATGTAGAACCAACCATCACTAAAATCCGGCCCTTTGTAACCGGAATTATTGCAAAAAATGGAAGAATTGATGATATTTTAATCAAACAACTGATGGCAATGCAAGAAGACCTTCATTTTGGAATTGGAAGAAAGAGAAAAAAATCTTCTATTGGAATTCATGATTTAGATAAAATTTCTTTTCCGCTAACATATACTACTACAAAAAGAGATTATGCATTTATTCCATTAAACTCTGATAAAAAACTTACAGTATCCGAAATTTTAGAATGTACTGATGTAGGAAAAGATTATGGTCCCATTCTTGGAAATTCATCTAAAGTTCCACTTATTTTTGATTCAAAAAAACAAACTGTATCTTTTCCTCCAATTATTAATGCAGCCATAACATCTGTTACAACAAAAACTAGAAATCTCTTTGTTGAGGTAACTGGAATCAATAAATCTGATATAGAAGACATGCTTTCTGTTGTGGCAACTATGCTTCAGACTGCTGGATTTGCACTAGTATCCACAAAAATTTCTGGTGGTAAAAACACTTCACCTAAATTTGAATTAAAAAAATTAGTGATCAACTCCGATCTAATTAATCAAATCCTTGGGATGAATCTAAATAATTCAACAATTATCTCGTCTCTTAAAAAATCAAGGTTGGATGCAACTTTAAAGGGAAAGAAAATCATTTGTGGTGTCCCTTCATACAGATTTGATATATTTGGCCCAATGGATTTGGTTGAAGAAGTGGTATTGGGTTATGGAATACAAAACTCTGTTAGTCAGACAATGATTGGACTTGGATTTACTGAAGCCCTCAATTCAAGCTTGACGAGTAAAAAAATTCTCTATGATATGACAAACAGAGAATCAAACAAAATAATTTCAGTATTAGATTCAAAAAGTCAAGAACATACAATTTTACGTGATTCTATTCTTCCAGGATTGCTAGAAAATCTCTCTAAAAACATTCACACATCATACCCTCAAAAATTATTTGAAACTGGAACTGTTTTTTTTCAAGCTGATCCAATTGGTGAAAAAACTAATTTTGCAGGAGTTAGTTCACATCAGGATGCAACTTTTACTGAAATTAAATCAATTTTACAATCTGCATTGAACCAGGGTTTTAGCTTACAAATTGAAACAAAGACTTTTTCACATCCAATTTTTGAAGAGGGACGTGGAGCTTTAATTCTGTTTAATGGTAGATCAATTGGAATTATTGGAGAAATTAACTCAAAAACAATTGAAAATTATAAGATACGTGTTCCTGTAGTTGGGTTTGAAATCTCTTTATCTGGATTAATATTTGACTAAATCTGTCATTAAACGCCCAAGAGCAGGCACACAGACGGATTAGGATGATGTCGATCGTATGGATGCCAATGATTTCTAGTTCACCCAGGTGTGCTACAAGATGGGCAACCCCGGTTAGAAAACCCAAGGAGGTTTCGGCTAAAATACCAATGATCTTGTGCGAGTCAGAACCGGGGAACACATACAAACTTTCAAAAATATAAAACCTTCAATAATGATTTAAAAAGTGAAAATGGTAAATTATTGGTTAGCGAAACAAGAACCGAGTGGACCTAGAGGATACAATTTTCAAACTCTGAAAAAGAATAAAAAAACAGTTTGGGATGGAGTTCATAATAATCTTGCACTAAAACATATGCGAAACATGAAGCCCGGTGATCTCGTTTTGTTCTATCATACTGGAGATGAAAGACAAGTAGTGGGTATAATGGAAATAACTTCAAAACCCTATCCAAATCCTAAAGAAGACAATGAACGATTCATTGTAGTTGACGTCATGTATAAAAAATCATTAAATCGACCCATCACTTTAGATGAGCTGAAAAAACAGAAAAATTTCACGAATTGGGAACTAATTCGTATTTCTAGATTGTCTGTAATGCCTGTTCCGAAGGATATTTGGGATGCTATAATTGAAATCTCAAAAAGCTAGAGTAGGTAAAATCGGTTTATTGATATAGGTGATTTGTTTAATGAAATCATGGCAACAGCTTATGTTTTAATAAACTGTGAACTAGGTTCCGAAGAGTCTATTATACATGCACTTAAGGGTCTAGACGGTGTTAAGGAAGTTCATGGTACTTTCGGAGCATATGATATCTTGGCCAAGATTGAATCTGATACTGTTGAAAAACTAAGAGAAACCATTACCTGGAAAATCCGAAAAATTGAGAAGATTCGATCAACACTAACCCTTATGGGCATAGAAGGCCAATCATAAACACCTTTTTTTCTTATTATGATTTTACATTTTATTTTTGTTGTAAAAGAAGAGGATCGTGAAAAACGAAAACCGGAATTTGAATATGTAAAACAAATGGGCAATTTTTACAAAGTTTGGATCAAAGAAAAATTTGGCAGAGATTTTGAAATTCAATGTGATGAATTAATTACAAAACCACGACACCTATTTCAAAAATTAGATACACCTGCACTCATTAGAGACCATGAGCAAAGAGGAACAGAAATCTATCATTTCTACCTCTGTCATTTTAAACCACTTTGGACTGATTGTACCTGTGAAGGTTATCATGCTGAAAATTTTGGTATGGTGTGGTGGCAACCTCCTAAAGATCCTAATGATACGCTATTTCTCGCAGAAAAAAATTGCACTACTGTTTCTCACGAATTAACTCATGAGCTTTTACGGGCATCAGGACACAAAAAATTCATTCAAGACGTACATGAAATTTGGACCAAGCATTTATTCGATCAATTATATTTTGAACAATATGGGGTAAACTTTGAAAAAACAGAAGAAAAACCAATGTTTCTTACCATCGATACATCTAATCTTAAAAACCAATAAATCTCAGTTGATTGAATAATGTAAAATAAATTGCCTGTTAATTGAAATTAACACTTTGTTACTGAATAAATATTATTTTCAAAATTTGCAGTTTTAAAATCAAGTTTATTTTCAATATCTTTTGTTCTAGATTTACTTAAATTTTCCAGCTCAACTAATGCATCACCTCTAAATCCTACTGATGAACCATAAATTGCATCACTTAACATAGTTCCTTGTTCCCCTTTCTTAATGTCATCAACCATTTCGTAGAATTTGATGGTCTCTTTTTTATTTACAGGGTTACCTGTAGCTTTATTCTGTGCAACTGCAATATACATTCCATTATTTTTTACTGCGACAGGAATTCTATGACTTTTTCCAGCCGCTCCTGGAATTGGTTCATTTATTAGAATCTCGCATTTATGATACATACTAGAAACATATGCAAAGAATCTATACTGTGCATACTTTCCAGCACTATCTTCTTCACAACCTACAAATACTTTATGTAAAAGCTCTAATGCTTGGTCATTCATACTCTGTAATCTGTCATCTATTCTTCCTCTTTCAAGAAGATCTGACTTGCATTCTTTTGAAACCAATTCTAAAATGAAATCTGGTAAATTATAATTTTTTAATGCGGCAACGAATGCACCGGCTTGTGACATCCCAAATTTTGGAAAACCTTTATTGACCATTCAGACACCTCATTTTATAATACTTATAACTCCACAACTATGGTATCCTAAGCTGCTTTTGGCTTATAATTGTTAAGAAATTAGCACGCCTGGTGCAATTTTTCTTGTATTTTTTTGAATTGTAAAAATTAAATTTAGGTTAAACCGAGTGCATTACGTGGAAATAGATACTACTTCAGAATTAGTATCTTGTGTTTATAAAAAATTACAAGAAAATATCCAAAAATATAGAAAAATAATCCGAAGACCTCTTACACTTACCGAAAAAATATTATCTGGTCATTTTGAGGTAGTTAACGACAAAAATCTTGATGATGGTAAACACTATGTCTTCCTTATACCTGATAGAGTAGCATTACAAGATGTAACTGGACAAATGGTAATGTTGCAATTTATGCAAGCAGGACTCAAACAAGCAACCTTGCCAACAACAGTTCACTGTGATCATCTCATCCGAGCTCAAGTAGATGGTGATACCGACATGAAAGTATCTCTTGATGAAAACAATGAGGTTTTCAAATTTTTGCAATCAGCCGCAAGCAAATATGGCTGTGGTTTTTGGAAACCTGGTGCAGGAATCATTCATCAAGTCGTTCTTGAAAATTACGCATTTCCAGGTGGACTAATGATTGGTACTGATTCTCATACTCCTAATGCTGGTGGTTTGGGGATGATTGCAGTTGGGGTAGGCGGATTAGATGCAGCAGAAACCATGGCTGGAATGCCCTGGGAATTACTTTACCCTAAAAGAATTGGAGTGAAGTTAACTGGCAAACTAAATGGATGGACTGCACCAAAAGACATCATACTAAAAGTAGCTGAGGAACTAACAGTTTCAGGAGGAACTAATTCTATTATTGAATATTTTGGACCTGGAACAGAATCTATCAGTTGTACAGGAAAAGCTACTATCACCAATATGGGTGCAGAGGTTGGTGCAACATGTTCAATATTTCCATATGATCAAAGAATGGAAACTTATCTAAAATTTACAAACAGAGGAAAAATTGCTGAACTTGCAAATAAAAATAAAGAATTACTAGTTGCCGATCCTGAAGTACAAGAAAACCCTGAGAAATTTTTTGATAAAATCATCGAAATTGATCTTTCAACATTAGAACCTCACATTGTTGGACCACACTCTCCAGATCTAGGAAGATCAATATCTAATTTAGCTAATGATGTAAAAAATAATGAATATGTTGATCTAATCTCCGTTGCATTAATTGGAAGTTGTACAAATTCATCTTATGAGGATATGTCAAGAGCAGCTAGTTTAGCTGAGCAAGCAAAATTAAAAGGAATCAGATCTAAAATTCCTTTACTAATTACTCCAGGATCTGAACAAATCAGAAGTACCATTGAAAGAGACGGTCAAATGGATTCGTTAAAAAACATCGGAGCTACGGTTTTAGCTAATGCATGTGGTCCATGTATTGGTCAATGGAATCGATCTGAACTAAAACCTGGAGAAAAAAATACGATAGTTACATCCTACAACAGAAATTTTCCCGGACGTAATGATGGAAAGCGAGATACTATGAATTTTATTGGCAGCCCCGAAATAATCATCGCATTTGCTTTGAGTGGGAGATTGTCATTTAATCCACTAAAAGATCAACTTGTAGCAGCGGATGGGACAAAATTCAAACTTGAACCGCCTAAACCTGCTCTCGAAGTTCCAGAAAAAGGATTCATCATACCCCAAGGAATTTTTGTACCTCCTCCTGAAAATTCCGATAATATTGATGTGATTATTGATCCTAATAGTAAAAGGCTGCAACGTCTGGAGCCCTTTTCAATATGGGATGGAAAAGACTTTGAAGAAATTCCGCTAATGGTGAAGGCGAAAGGAAAATGCACTACGGATCATATCTCTCCTGCAGGGGCTTGGTTGTCACTTCGAGGTCATATTGATAACCTAAGTGACAACATGCTTTTGGGTGCAGTTAATGCATTTAATGATGAAGTTGGAAAAGGAAAAAATTTTTTAAATGGTGAACTTGAATCATTTTCAAAAATTGCAAGACAGTATAAAGAAAAAGGAATTAGATGGGTAATTATCGGTGATCATAATTATGGTGAAGGGAGTAGTAGAGAGCATGCTGCAATGTCTCCAAGATATTTGGGTTGTGCAGCTGTTATTACAAAGAGTCTTGCCCGAATTCATGAAACAAACTTGAAAAAACAAGGTATCTTGGCATTGACTTTTAGCAATCCAAATGATTACAACAAGATCCAAGAAGATGATAGAATTAGTCTTGTTGGATTGAATACATTAGAACCCGAAAAGATGGTTAGATGTATCCTTACACATAAAAATGGAGTAAAAGATGAAATTTCTCTTAATCATTCTTACAACAAATCTCAAATAGATTGGTTCAAGGCTGGGTCAGCACTTAATGTTTTGAGAAATAAATAATTAATTTTGACGTGGGGCCGACCGGAGTTGAACCGGCGACCTACGGGTCACTACAGCTCCAAACTTACATCATCCGTGAGTCAGTTTAGCTTAGTTTACCTTTGGAGCCCTTAGCGGTGATCTATCGGTAAAACCAATTATTCTAGCAATAGGGCTAATCCCTGTTATAATTGCCATTTTAATTGTTATTCCACTAATAACAAAATTTGATATTCCATACTCTGCAGCTCATCCAAACGATACAATTGAAATTGAATATACAAAACACCAATTAAAGAAAATTTCTTTTGGTGTTACTGAAAGAGTTGGATCTCAAAAAACTGAAATTCTAATAATTAAAAATAACGGCGAAACAAAATATACGGTCACTGAAAATGGATATCCTAAACCAGATATTATAATACATCTTGATGACCAAAAACTTCGTAAATTAAAAGCTTTAATTAAAGAAACTGGTTTTATAGCAATTCCCTCTGAATCATTTCCAATTCGTGATAATGCAACTGATTACCAAAAATCAAATATCAAAATTACCATAAATGGAAGAGTAAACCAAATTCATTGGCCAGAACAAAATGCCACTGATAAATTCATACCTCCAATAATTTCTATGGTTGAATCAGAACTCGATAAAATCGAAGAACAAATTAGTGAATAGGTACAAATAGTCTTTGGTAAAACTCTGAATATGCTGTCACTCTCAGGGGAAAGAATTAATGCGAAAGGAATAATTTATGATAAATCCGATTCTGGTAATATTTTACGTGGAACATCCACTTTGAAACGAGGTTTTGCTCACATGCTAAAAAATGGCGTGGTGATGGATGTTACTACCGTTGAACAAGCTCAAATTGCAGAAGAAGCAGGAGCTGTATCTGTAATGGTATTGGATAAACTACCATCTGATGTCAGAAAAGCGGGGGGAGTAGCTCGAACTGCAAGTATTAGAATTATCGAGGATATTATGGATTCAGTAACAATTCCAGTTATGGCAAAATGTAGAATTGGTCATGTTTACGAAGCCAAAGTTCTCGAAGAAACCGATGTTGATATGATAGATGAATCTGAGGTATTGACACCTGCTGATGAAACTCATCATATTTGGAAGTGGGATTTTACCACTCCATTTGTTAATGGAGCAAGATCATTATCTGAAGCGTTAAGAAGAATTGAAGAAGGAGCTGCAATGATTAGAACTAAAGGAGAACCTGGTACAGGAAATGTTGCAGAGGCTGTAACTCACATCAAAAAAGTAAATGATGAATTAAGATTAATCAAGGCAATTTATGATTCTGGCGATAATCAAGATCTTGTTAGAATCGCCAGAGAATTCAAAGTATCTTACGATATAGTTGAAGAAACGGCAAAGCTTGGAAGATTACCTGTTGTTAATTTTGCAGCAGGCGGAATTGCAACACCTGCAGATGCCGCATATTTAATGTCTCTTGGGTGTGATGGAATATTTGTAGGATCTGGAATCTTTAATGCAAATGATGCTAAAGAAAGGGCAAGGGCAATTGTATTGGCAACTACTTTTTGGAATGAATCTGAAAAAGTAAAAGAAGCACAAAAAATGATTGATGAAAGACAATCGATGTTGGGATTAGATGTTAAAACTTTGGAATTAAGAATGCAAGAGCGTGGAAGTTCTGCATGAGTCTTAATATTGGAGTTTTAGCGATTCAGGGCGATGTAAATGAAAATATTTCATCTACTGAAACTGCACTAAAAGAATTAGGCATAAGTGGAACTGTTAATGGTGTTAAAACTACTGAGGAAATTTCTCATCTTGATGGTTTGATTATTCCAGGGGGAGAAAGTACTACTATAGGCCAACTTTCACTTGTAAACCGATCTCTAAAGACGATAAAAGAAAAAATTGAAAATGGAATGCCTGTCTTTGGAATATGTGCTGGTATGATTATACTTTCAAAAACTGCAAATGATCGCGTTGTTGGAAAAACAAATCAACCTCTTTTAGATTTACTTGACATTAAACTAGAAAGAAATTCTTTTGGCCGACAAAAAGAGTCATTTGAAGCAGATATTTGTATGAATTCAATTAATATTCCTAAATTCAACGGTGTGTTCATTAGAGCCCCATCTATTTCTGAAGCTGGTCCGGATGTCGAGGTTTTAGCAAAATTCGATAATAAAATAATCGCTGTAAAAAAACAAAATATTATTGCCACTGCCTTTCATCCTGAACTAACAAAAGATGTCTCTTTGCACAAATATTTTGTAAATTTGATTAAAAAATCAAAAAATTAGTTAGATATGATAAATTACAAGAAATTCTTTTTAACTAATATGAGAATTATTTTTTAAAATGAACGATAATTCTATTTTAGCTATTATAGTGGCAATTATTTTAGTAGCCGGATCATTTGGTCAATTTCTTATTAACGGTGCTTTTGCTGAAAATCTTAATGAAAACAATGAGGATCTTGGGTCTTCCAACGATGAAAAAACTGAAAAACAAGAAAAAATAGAAAAAAAACAAAAAGAGTTAGAGCAGGAAAAAACTGAAAAACAAGAAAAAATAGAAAAAAAACAAAAAGAGTTAGAGCAGGAAAAAACTGAACTCAAACTTCATAGAGAAACTCTTGAACTAAAACAGATAGAAAAATCTAAAGAATACAATGAAAAATTTAATGAAATCAAAGAAAAGTATCACAATAGTACAAACCAGCAACCATCTGTAAATGCTGAAAATTTTTCTTTAAAATCTGGGGAATTAGAAAAAAAACCATCTAAAAAATCGAAAGAAATTCGTGAAAACCTTGTTGTAAATTTGGATAAATTAGATTTAAGAACTCAAAACATCCTTGAAAAAGTAAATGATGGAAGTTATTTGGGAGAAAGAATTGATGATTCAAATTATCTTGAAACATATGAATTAGTTTTTGACTCTGTACACGCCTCAAAAATATTTGATAAATCTCAAACACCTTCTCCTCTAACTGGAAAAATAAGTTTTGGTGCATATGATAAAAGTAGTTCTAGTCTAAAATTGGAGTTACTCGAATGTCAAATTATTGTTGATCAAATTTCTTTCAATTGCGGATTCGGTAAAGCCCGTACTGTATCATCAGGACAATCCGGCATAAAAGACTCTCTTGTAATTATAGCGTTTTTAGAAAATGATGTATTGAAGGAAATTCATACAACACTGAAAATTTTTCTAAATGCCGATATCTCGATTAACAAAATTGAAAATTCACAAGTTTCAATCATAGGTCCACAAAGTCAGATTTCTCATATGTGGTTTCTAAATGGAACTGCAACTTTGAGTAAAATAATTTCACTTCCCGAAGAAATTCAAACAGAAAATAATTTCACCAATTCTACTTTAGATAAAATTCCAACTGGAGATTAATGATGAAAAACCCCAATCAATCTTTTCTTTTGCTAGTGATTATCTTTCTAAGTGCTATAACTTATTCCTATACTACATATTCATTTGCCGATACAGGGGTAGTTTCAATAGATTCTTTTGATGTTACATATAATATTGAAAATGGTAAGATTGAGTCAATTTACCTTGATCCTGATTTTCATCAATTAGTTGTTACCATGGATACGAAAGCTGATGGAACGTTGGAAATCACCATTCCTAGAAATATTTTGGACGCAAAATTTGAATTAAATGATGACATGTTTTACGTTTTGGTAGATGATTTTGAAACTAATTTTGTTGAAACTGAAACTAATTCTGCTTCACGAAGTTTAATTATTCCATTTTTTAAAGCTGATTCTATAATTGAAATTATTGGAACAAATACGCCAAATCAATTAATCTCAAATTCGGAAATAAAAATTCCTGACTGGATAAAAAATAATGCAAGTTGGTGGTCCAAAGATCTTATAGAAGACACCGAATTTGTATCTGGAATTCAATATCTGATTAAAGAAGGAATCATGACTATGCCTGAAACTCAATCAATCCAGCCTACAGGTGAAGATATTCCAGACTGGATAAAAAATAATGCAGGTTGGTGGGCAGAAGGATTAATTCAAGACACTCAAATGGAATCATGCATGTGTAATTTTAGATTCAATCATCTACCAAATTATGCATGGATTTTAAGTCATTCTTAAAAGACTCTAGACTTTTTGGAATTATCATACTAATGGAATCTTTTAAAGACAGATTTTTTGTCTTTTTTTCACCCCAAATTTTAGAATTAAATTCCACAATTTCTTTTGTAATTTTATTTACATCCTTCTCTGAATCTGATTCAACCTGATGTTGTTTGTGAATACTTTCTGATGAATACAAAATTTTCCAAAGGTATTCAGTAATAAATGGTGTAATTGGTGCTAATAATTTCAAAATTGTTGATAATGTTTTATGTAATGTGTGAATTGCACCATCTCTTTCTTCATCAGAAAATCCAATTCCATATGCTCTCGCTTTAACCATTTCAATATAATGCGCTGCAAAAAGATTCCATGTAAATTCCCTGATTGCAATTGCAGGAATAAAAAAATTATACTCATCGTATCCTTTTTTACATTCTTTGACTAAATTGTCTAGTTCAGATAGTATCCATTCATCAGTAGCTGTTGGAATTCCTAATTCTATGACTGGAAAACTAGACAAAAATCTGGAAACATTCCATAATTTGCTAAGAAATTTTTTTGTTGATTCAATTTTTTGTTCATTACATCTAAAATCATATCCATGATTAATCTCACTTGCACTCCAAAATCTAAAAGTATCTGCACCCAATTTTTCAATTACTGGCAAAGGATCAATCGCATTTCCTTTACTCTTACTCATTTTCATCCCTTTTTCATCAAGACCATATCCCATAATCCATGCCTCTGACCATGGTTTCTTCCCAGTAAGTTGCTCACATCTCAGGAGTGTATAGTATAGCCATGTCCTTACAATATCTTTTGCTTGAGGACGAATGGTGGCAGGATATACTTTGTTGAAAAATTCCTGATCTTTGTGAAACTTGGTCACAAAAAGAGGAGAAACACTAGAATCCATCCATGTATCAAATGTTCTCTCTTCACCTACAAATTCAGTAGCCTTACATTTAGAACACTGACTAATAGGACATTTTTCTACCCATGGTCTGTAGTATTTTCCAGGCTCTGGAACATGGGGCTCAGAACAATTTTTGCAATACCATATAGGAATTTCAGTGCCATAATACCTTCTTCTTGATATTGGCCAGTCAATATTGATGGATTCTAACCAATTCATCAAGATCTGCTTATGCATTGCAGGATAAAATGTAATTTCGTTTCCTAATTTCTTCATCTTTTGAATTGACTCTTTTTGTTTTAGATAATATTCCTCCATCGGAATTATTTCAATTGGATTTTTACTCCGTTCGGATACAGGAGTTCTGTGAACTATGTCCTCAATTTTTTCTACGAATCCTTTATTGATTAAATCCTCAATAATTTTTACACGTGCTTGTTTTGGCTTCAACCCTACATATTCCCCTGCATCTTCTGTCATTTTTCCATCTAATCCAATTGCAACAATTTCTTTCAATTCCAATTCTCTAAATAATACTACATCATTTTGATCACCATAACTGCATACCATAACTGCTCCAGAACCAAATTCTTGTTTAGCCGAATGATGCATTTTTAATTCCACCTCCACATTGGTAATTGGCACAATTATTTTTTTACCAATATGTTCTGCGTATCTTTCGTCATCTGGATTCACAATTATTGTTTTACATGCACAAAGAAGTTCTGGCCTTGTACTTGCAATGATTATTTCTTTATTCGTATCTTTGATCTGAAATTTCATATAGACTAGTTTAGTTGGTAGATCTTCATATGTGATTTCTGCATCAGCGATGGTTGTACCTGTAACCCAATCATAATTATTTGGTCTATTTGCAAGATATACCAGCCCTTTTTTCCACAGCTCGATGAAAGTGGATTGTGTCAAGGATCGATATTCTTCTGAATCCGTTCTATAATAGTTGGAAAAATCTCCACTAATTCCCAAATTTTTCATGATTAGTATCATCTCATTTTCTAAATCATCTAATGCTTCTCTACATAATTTTAAAAATTCACCCCTCTCAGTTTCTCGCATTCTGATGTTGTATTTTTTTTCAGTATACATCTCGACAGGAAGACCATTTCTGTCTATTCCTATTGGAAAATAGACATTTTTTCCTGCCATCCTTGCCGTGCGTGCTATCATATCAATTTGTGAATAATGTGCTGCTGCACCAATGTGCCATGGTCTACCAGATGGATATGGTGGAGGTGTATCTATTGTAAAATTATCTTCTTTTGGTACAAATTCATAAATTTTTTCATCTGTCCATTGTCTCAGAATTTCTTTTTCTAACTCTGGGTTCCAAGCTTTTTCTATAATCTTTGGTTCCATCTCTTAACTATCTTGAAATATTTGAAATTATGTGAGATCCTTTATTGTATCCTTCGTAAATGTAAACTCCTACAGCTTCTACATTTTGAGGCATTTTTGGTGCAAGTAATTTAATTATTTCAATTGAAAGATTCTCAACCGTAGCTTCTCCTTCTAAAAGATATGCCGTATTTTTTGGAACTTGAATATCAAACATACCCCTTGGTCCATCAAATTGAATTTGATAGTGAGAATCATCTTCCTTTTTTAGATATTTTCTATTAATGAAAAATTTATGATCAAACACATTTACAACTTCTTTAATAATTTTTTTTGCTATTCCAAAATCCACTAGAAGATTATCTTTCATTTGTCCAACCAATTCCACCATTACTAGAGATGTATGTCCATGCAAAATAGAACATTTTTCTACTAGCGGAAGAATATGTGCATAATCAAATGAAAATGATGGATCTTCTAGAAATATTGAACCTGTTTGAGGTGTTTTATCATAGAATACAATATCTTGTAATTCTTTAATCTGGGCAGTATACTTTGGATGTCCTATTGCCATCACTTTTTCTTCAGGCAAATTATCTTTGATTTCATTGTATTTCTTTATATCATTATCATTGTCTATCACTTCAATCAATCCCTTCTTTGTTTTAAAATCAATAGTTACAGAATTTCCATTTTTCAATGATAATTTGTAATCATATTCATAATCTTCATCAAGAAATGCAAGCATTTGTGCTATAGTTAACTCCGTTCTAGTTCTCATCAAATTTCCTTTCTTGTCAATATATCTGAAATCTGAATCTAGTACTGCAGGATTTGAAGTCATGTGAAGTCATCTGGCTTTACTCTGTATATAAATTCTGTATTGTACAAAATTAAAAAATTAATCCCATTTGATGATTTCAAACTATTCTAGAGAATTTAGAATTTTTGCCAAGTTGATATCATTTTGAGTAATTCCTCCTGCATCATGAGTTGTCAAATCCACCGTGATCTTGTTGTAGACATTAAACCATTCTGGATGGTGATTTATTTTCTCTATGTGCATTGCAGCTCTTGTCATAAATCCAAATGCTTGATTTGATAATTTGATCATGATTTTATATTTCAAATACTACATTAATAGTTAAAGAATAGAATTAATCATAGAAGTTTTGTATTACCGATTGTAAGATAATTGATGAATAAAATGGAAAAACAACTTCTGGAAGAAATTAAAACTTGTATTAAAGAAAATATACCCGACAAGAAAATTGGCGTTGCATTTTCTGGGGGGGTGGATAGTACACTAATTTCTAAAATCTGTTCAGATATGGGCTATGACATCACTTTGTTGACAATTGGTTTTCCAGCATCACACGATATTTTATTTGCAAAAGAAGTTAACCACCATCTTAAGTTTTCTCATAATATTTTAGAGATTGAGTCTGACACTTTTCAAACTATATCTAAGAAAGTTAAACAAACAATAAAGACTGACAATCTTTCTTGGAACGAAAATTGTATTGCATTTTTTTATGTTTCGCAACTTGCAAAAAGCTTAGGAATCAATATTGTTGTGACTGCAAATGGGATAGATGAATTATTTTGCGGATACAATGCCTACCGAGAGGCAATATCTAAAGGCGAATTTAGTGTTCTTGAAGTTATGAACTCCAAATTAGATAATGAAATAAAAATGATGAAAGCGGTAAATCAAATTGCATCTGAATTTAACGTTAGAATTATTCAACCATTACTGTCTCCTACTTTCATAGAGTTTGCCAAAACTATCCCAATATCAGAAAAGATCCATAATTCTGAAGATGTGCTCAGAAAACACATTATACGAAAATTAGCCAGCGATGTTGGAGTCCCAGAAATTTCATACACAAAACGAAAAAAAGCCCTACAATATGGTTCTAAAATTCATAAAGCATTGTTAAAGCTTAAATAAATTTTTTAACCGTTTTTTGAACCAAGTTGTTAACATTGCTTATAATTTGTAGGGAGGCACCAAGATGTTTTTCTGGAGAAAATATTGAATCAATTTCCTTTTCTGTGAGCTTTGAAGAAAATGCTTTATCATTTTTGATTGCATCGCTGTACTGTATTCCTTTATCTTGTGCTTCAAAGGCAACTCTTTGCACATCTCTATATGCAACAAATCTAGGAACTCCTTTTTTGATTAATGCCTCCAAAACGAATTCTGCAAATATCTGTCCTCTAGTAATATGCAAATTCTCTATAATTTTTTTCTCACTTACCATTAGATCTGAAATTATTTTAATCATGGTTTCTAGCATTTCATCAACTAGAATTGATGCTGTAGGAAGAACAAATCTTTCATTTGCTGAATTTGAAAGATCTCGTTCATGCCATAGCGGTATGTTTTCAAAAGTTATGCCTATCTGACTACGTAGTATTTTGGATAATGATGAAACTCTTTCACTCTTTATGGGATTTCTCTTTACTGGAACTGCACTACTTCCCATTTGACCCTTCTTGAATTGCTCTGCAACTTCACCTATTTCTGTTCTTTGTAAATTTCTAATCTCCACTGCTATTTTTTCCAAAGTTGCACCAATTAGAGCTAATTCAAATACATATTCTGCGTATCTTTCTCTGGGAATTATCTGAGTGGCAACCTCTATTGGGAAAAGATTCAAGCGTTTTGCAACTCGTTTTTGAACTTCAAGGGATTTTACACCCATAAGTGATCCTGTACCTACAACTCCAAGTGTTTTACAAATTAATACTCTTTTTTTAATCTCTTCAATTCTTTCTACATGCTTTGCCATCTCTGCAGCCCAATTTGCAAATTTTAATCCAAATGAGATTATGCTTGCATGTTGACCATGAGTTCTTCCCACTGCTGGAATTTTGCCATGTTTGATTGCCCTTTTTGCTAATAATGATGCCAATTTGGCTACTTTAGGTTCAATAATTTGTAATGCATCTCTCATTTGCATAGAATTACTGGTATCTACCAAATCATTACTTGTCAATCCATAATGAATCCATGGTCTTGTATCTTTAGTACATTTTTCACTTAATGATTCAACTAAGGCAGCTGTATCATGATCACTTTTTGCTTCTAGCTCTTTAATTCTTTTTACAGTGATTTTTCCAGAGGTCGCAGCTTTGAAAATTATGCTTCCTACAGTTTTTGGAATTACTCCAATTTCACTTTGTGATATGGCAGCTATTCCTTCAATTTCCAATTGGTAATTTACTTTCTTTTGCTCGCTAAATATGTCCATCATTTCTTTAGTCCCATAGCGCCCACTATCTATTGGTAGAATTGCCAATGATTACTATCAATATACATTGAAAATAAATCTACTTGTGGTGATGAAATTAGCCCAATTTTTCTCGAACATCTATCAAAACATGTTTTTATGATTCCAAACAATGACTTGAATCGTATTTACTTGCGTTCGATCAATATCTTTGAAAAACCAAGAGAAATATGTCGTTTTGTTGAAAATAGTTCAATATTCTTTTAGATCTACGATATAATAAAATACTAAAAAAGTTGGATGGAGTGTTAAATGTTTTAGAAATTTTGATAATTTTGTTGAGTTCTTGAAAAAATACAAATTAATTGAAACTAATACAGAAACAACAATTTTCTTAGATGCATTTGACAAATGGGCAGGATATTCTGAACCTAGCATGTCTGATCAGGAATTTTTATCTCAAATTGGGATCGATGGAAAAAATATTCCAAATTGGTTTAAGGACAACAATGCAAAGTGATTCAAACATGGATTGATTACACAAGAAGATTTGATTGTTGCATTGAATAATCTAAATAGCCGTGGAATCATTTAATCCTATATGTTATTCACTATGATTAAAATGGATTATAAAACACTCATAAATTTCTAAATTTTTCTTATTAAGACTTGTGGTTAAATTGAAATTTAATCAAACCTTATCTTCTAAATTACTTTATACAATACAATGAAAACATCATTAACAAATCCAAAAAAGACATTAACTGTTGTGACAAGTATTGCACTTGCAGTGCTTGTGTTGGCATCAGTAGGTTCACTTTATCTTGGAAACAAGGGTGTGACTGCACAAGAAGAAACAGCATTCCCATCAAGGGAAAAGACAATCTCTGTGACTGGTACTGCAACATCTTCCGCAGCACCTGATTTGTTAGTTGTAAAATTTGGTGTAGAAATCCAGAACAAGACTGCAAAAGATGCACTTGATGCAAACTCTTTATCAATGAATCAAATAATTGATGCAATCAAGTCTGTTGGAATTGCAGAAGACGACATTAGTACTGCCAGTTTTAACATCTATCCAGTCTATGAAGGATATGAAGATCAAATCACCAAAAGATGGACACAAGAACTAGTAGGGTATAGAGTTACAAATACAGTGACTGTAGAAACTAGTAAACTAAATTCCGCAGCTGACATTATTGACGGCGCAGTTGCAGCTGGTGCAAACAGGGTAGATTCTGTATACTTTACACTATCTCCTGAAAAGCAATTACAAATCAACGATGAATTGATTGGAGAGGCAGTACAAAATGCACAAAAGAAAGCAGAGAATGCTCTAGTTCCATTAAATCACAAGATTATTGGAGTAAAGATGGTCTCACTATCTGACTTTGGATTGCCACCACCTATGCCAATGTATGAAATGGCATATGACAGCATGGCAAAGTCATCTGCACCAACACCAATATTCTCATCTGATCAAGATGTAACCACAACAGCAAATGTCGTATTCATAATTGGAAGCAACTAACTTCCTTTTTCTTTTTTTTTAAATTAAACAATAGGATTAGAATTTCATAAAAATTAATTTACTTATGATTTAAATTGGCTTAAAGTAAAATTTATCCATTCCTTATGTCTACTTTAACTCCTAAAAAAATTGGAGAGAATCAGTATCTTATTGAAGCAGATTCAAATCTTGGAATGAAAGTTCCAGTAAAGATCTATGCTGATGAACAATTGTTACAGAAAATGTTATCTGATAGAACTATCATGCAAGCAAAAAATGTCGCATCTATACCTGGAATTGTAGGTCATAGTATAGTTTTACCTGATGGCCATGAGGGTTATGGATTTCCAGTAGGTGGTGTAGCAGCTATGGATGCAGAAGAAGGCATGATTAGCCCTGGTGGTGTGGGGTATGACATCAATTGTGGCGTTAGATTACTTCGTTCAAATCTAACCGAAAAAGATGTTAGGGCAAAACTACAAGAACTTGTGACAGATCTTTTTAGTTCAATTCCATCTGGAGTTGGCTCTAAAGGTGCAATAAAATTAAGTAATTCTCAGCTTGATGAGGTTCTTGTACGAGGAGTTAATTGGGCAATTGATAACGGCTATGGTTCATCAGACGATGCAGACGTTTGTGAGGAAAATGGACAAATAAAAAATGCTGATCCAAATAAAGTTTCAGACAAAGCAAGAAAAAGGGGGGCTCCTCAACTTGGAAGTTTAGGTTCGGGAAATCATTTTCTTGAAGTACAAAAAGTTACAGAAATTCATGATGAAGAAGCGGCGACAAGAATGGGAATTAAAGAAGGAACTATTACAATTTTAATTCATTGTGGCTCACGAGGTTTTGGCCACCAAGTTTGCAGCGATTATCTAAGAATATCAGAACAGGCTTTACAAAAATATGACATCCATTTACCAGATAGAGAACTTGCATGTGTTCCAAATACATCTGAAGAAGGTGAGGCGTATAGAGCAGCGATGTTTGCAGCATTAAATTTTGCATGGAGTAATAGGCAAATGATTACTCATTGGACAAGAAAATCTTTTGAACGAGTTTTCAACCAAACAGAATCTGATCTTGATATGAATTTAGTTTATGACGTTGCTCACAATATAGCTAAAGTTGAAAAACATAAAGTGGATGGAAAAGAAAGAAAACTTGTAGTGCATAGAAAAGGAGCAACACGTGCATTTCCTGCAAATAGAGATGAGGTTCCATTAAAATACAGAGATCTTGGACAACCCGTATTAATTCCAGGCTCAATGGGAACATCCAGCTGGATATTGCTCGGACAACCAAATTCTATGAATTTGAGTTTTGGTTCTACTGCTCATGGTGCTGGTAGAACTATGTCAAGATCAAAAGCAAGAAGAGATTTCACAGAAAACGATGTTAGAAAATCCCTTGGTGATAAAGGTATAATTATCAAGGCATTAACGCGTGATGGTATTGTGGAAGAGACGCCTCAAGCATACAAAGATGTTGATGCTGTAGTCAACGTTTCTCATAATCTAGGAATAGCCACTAAAGTAGCAAAATTGGTGCCTATAGGTGTGATAAAAGGTTGAGTGACGACGATTCTGAACTTGAAAGATTAAAGGCAAAAAGACTTGCAGAAATGCAACAAAACATCTCTTCTAGAAAAGAAATAGAAAAATCTGAAGATAATTTAAAACAAAAAGAAACAAAAAATCCTCGTGACATCCTCGTCGCACATCTGGGATTTAGAGGTATTGAAGTATTAGAAAATGCAGAATTACAATTTTCAATTGATACAAAAACTGTCGTAGAAAAATTAGCAGAACTAATTACATCTGGAGAAATCACTGAAAACATAGATGGCGGAAAATTACTAATGTTATTTAGATCTATAGGTCTTAACATAAGAATGCAAACTAAGATCAATGTAGAACAAGATGGAAAATTTGTATCCCTATCCGATAAATTAAGTAATAAGTTATCCAATGATGGTGAATAATAATGGATACTATTTTTGAAGTAAGCACAAAAAATTATGGCGATGACTTACTACTCATAAAAAAAACATTATCTCATATGGGGACTCTAGTTGGGATTTCTGACGGGTATTTTTTTAGCGAGCCAGCATCAAAATTTGGATGGACATTTTTCAAACTAGGTTTTAAACCAAACTTGCAAAATGGAATTGAAGAAAAATTTGCAGACATGTTAAATAAATATAATTTGAACACCACGTCTCAAAAATTTACCACATTTATGACTGATTATTTTCATTCCAAAGGTTGCAATATAAGAATTAAAATCTTGGACTAGACTCTTCTTCCTCTTTTCCCACCTTTCTTCCTGGTGGTGTCATGAGGAATTGGTGTTACATCATCTATTCTTCC
>JAERMO010000025.1:23480-40637 GCA_016844465.1 Nitrosarchaeum sp.
AAAGCTCTGATTGCAGCTTGTGCACCTGGACCTGGGACTCTGGAACCTACTCCTCCAACAGCTCTTACTCTAATATGAAATCCTGTGAATCCTTTAACATGTGCAACTTCTACTACTGCATTTGCAGCTTTCATTGCAGCAAAAGGAGATGATTCGTATCTATCTGCATTAACATGAACTCCACCAGAACTAATGGAAACAGTTTCTCCACCAGTAAGATCAGTCATGTGAATAATTGTGTTGTTAAAACTACTGAAAATATGGGCAATCCCCCATTTTTCTGGACCTTCTGTCTTTGTCTCTGGTCTTGATTTTGTTTGAACCACAGCTTCTGATTTTTGCTCTTCAACTGGTGATTCCTCAATCTCAGATTCTATTTCTGACAATATTTACTCACTCTTAAAGGGTTTAAAAAACATTGATTTTTTGAATCTATCTTATTTTGGGCACTTTTTAGAATTATTCATCATTACACAAATACTATGTTCTTTTCGAGATTGTGTGGGATCTGTCTTTTGGCTTATGCTGGTTATTGTTATTGCATTTGCATTGGCAGGTTCAATGATTTTCCAATTTTTAATTCCAAACGCAAAAATTTCTGCTTTAACCGCATTAGAAGAAAAATGTAAGAAAATTGCCAAAGAGGGATTTGAAATACATACATCGTATCCAGATTTTCAACCAGATCAATTACCTGCATCTGACATGAATAGATTAATGTATCTTGATGAAATGTGGATCAAAGATTGTGTGTCTGGTTTGCCAGCTGAATCAATTTTCAACATAGTTCAAAAAGTTGAACATGATTTTTACTCTGGAGAGTAATTATTTCCTAAAATGATGCCACCCCAAATCTTTCAAACGAACAAGTTTTTCATTTTTTTCAAGAAAAACTCCGTTACCTTTGGTAACCTGACCAATTTCAATTATCGGTATTTTTAACAGTACAGCATTTTTTTTAATTACTGATTTAAATTTCTTTGAAGTAGTAAAAACAAACTCATATTCTTCACCTCCATGAAATACCAACGTATTTGGAGTGATCTTGTGCGATTTGGCAAATTTGATTAAATCTTTTCCAGTTGGAATGTTATTTATGATGAATTTACACTTACTTTGATCAGCCATTTCATTTAACGTAGTAGAAAGACCGTCACTAGAATCCATTGATGACGTGAAATAATTCCTATTTTTTATGCCAAAATCTAATTTTGGAATTGGGCTAATCACTGTTTTGATTGCCTTTCGGACAAAATATTTATCCCCTTTCTTTTTTCTAAGTAATATTTCAAGTCCTGCTGCAGTATATCCAAATGGACCGGTAACAAATATGATGTCTCCTATTTTTGCTCCTTTTCTCTTGACGATTTTTTTTGTTATTCCAAATAAACAGACATGGATTACAATTTCTTTCCCTTCATTTATGTCTCCGCCTAGAACTGTGATGTTGAATTCATTGGAGGCGTCTCTCAAGCCTCTTGCTATCTCATTAATATTTACACGTGAAATACCATTAGGTAAATTCAAAGAGATCATTCCATACTGAGGATTGACTCCTTTTGCAGCAAAATCGCTAATACATGCAACAATACTTTTTCTTGCAGCATCACGGATTTTCATTTTTGGTGGAATATCTGTGCTTTGAACTAGAGTGTCCACTTTAGCTATGATTTTGGTTTTTCCAATGTTGAACACCTCAACATCTTCTGAAACAAATTTTTTATTTCCTAATCTCTTTTGAAAAATTTTGATTATTGTTGATTCATCTAACATGTTCATAACATTGTCTTACTGATTCTAATGTATTTTTCACAATTTCCTTACATCTATCCACATTGTTTGATTCTGCTGAAACTCTAATGATGTCTTCGGTATTTGATTTTCTGATCAAAACCCAACTATCTTCATCTATTATTCCTTTAATCCCATCTTGTGTTATTACATCCGAATATTCTTTTGCAAATCTTTTGGATACTTCCTCCATGACTTTGTCATGGAACAAGGAATCCACTTTAATTTTCTCTCTTATTTGTGCATAACTTTCCATAAAATCTAATACTTCGTCAAATTTTGAATTCCCTAGCATTGAAGCTATGAGGCCACTTGTAAGAATTCCTTCTCTACAATAATTAAATTCTGGCAAAATAAAGCCACCACTACTACCTTCTCCACCTGCTTGGGCCTTTGTTTCCAACATTAAATCTATCACATTTGCTTCACCTACTTTTGATCGCTTTACACTTCCACCTCTTTCTTTGATAAATTTTTCAATTGAAATACTTGAATCAATACTCAAAACAAATTTTTTATACCCCAATTCCAACGATTTTGCCACTCCCAGTCCTAGAGTTACATCGGGTGTTTGTTTTTTTCCTTTTCTTACTACTACTAAACGATCTCCATCCAAATCAAAAGCAAATCCAATTCCTTTTTCAGATGTAGATGCAATTAGATCTGATAAACTATCTGCAGTTGGATCTGGACCTCTTGTGCAATTATTTAGATTTTCATTAATTACTTCTATTTTACATCCTAACTCTCTTAACAAATTTGGAGCAAATTCTTTTGCAGCGCCTCCTCCTATGTCAATAACAATTTTCGGTTGATTTTCTATATGTCCAATAATTTTTTTTGCGTCTTCTAGATATGATGATGTAATTTGTTCTTCAGTACCAATTTTTGTTTTTAAAATTTCTTGATTTTCGAGAATTCTTGGTAATTCTACTTCATTGATTCCTCTTCCGTCTACGATAAATTTCATTCCATTCCATTCTAATGGATTGTGTGATGAGGTAATTATCAATCCCGCTCCATATTTTCTTGATTCACGAAAAACAACTGGGGTTGGCACAGTACCTAAATCATATACATTTATTCCATTTTTCATTAATGCTGCAGATGCAGTCTCTTTGATCATTGTACCTGAAGGCCTTGTATCTTTACCTAGTACACACTTTTTAGATTCAATTAATGATGAAAAATTATTGCAAAAATATAATACATCTTTTAGATTAAAATCATCTCCAAATATACCCCTAATGCCAGAAATTGTTTTTTTCACATCATCTATTTCTGAAAGGCTTTTTATTAACTCTGGTGGAATTATCGCAAAGTGCCTTGGTAGCTCAGCCTGGTAGAGCGAACGCCTCGTAAGCGTTAGGTCGTGGGGTCGGAGCCCACCCGAGGCTTTACCATTTAATGATTTTTAAAATTGTTTGGTTTTTTTTAAATATTTTTAATCATCTAATTTTTCTATATCTATTTGCAATTCTTTTCCTAAACCTTCCCACCATTGCTTAGTTTCGTTTGCCATATTATCTTACATTTTACTCTAAATTCTCCTTTATAGATCTGTCGATTCATAAATATTTGATCAATTCATAACATAATATGAAATTAAACTATCTTGTTTGATCTTGTTTTCTTTTTCTTTTTCTGTATATGATTATTAATAATGTTCCACCTGCACATCCCCAAAACAAGGGTGATAATCCCGCATTTTTTGGATCTATTATTCCTACAAAGGATAATATCATTACTCCTACCAAAATGAATCCCATTATTTCAAGAATTTTACTCATAGTTTTTCTAATATCGCTATGTCAAATCAAAAAGATATATGGTTTTGTAAATCATGATTATCGTGGATAAATATCTCATAGTTATTATGATTTTTCTTATTGTTGGAATTCCGATAGCATTCATATCTCCTGCTACGGGGGAAATCCGAGAACAACCGTTTATTCTATTATTCTATGCATCAATTGCAGGGATATCAATAATTATTCTTTACAGTTCGTATAAAGATAGAAAGGAAAGACAAAAAGATAATATCAAAAGAAGATCGAAAAAATAAATTTTATAGTTCTAACCCAAAAGATTCTGCAATACCTGCAAATTTTGAGTAAGATTCCAAATACTGTCTTCCTTTCTCTGTTATTACAAACGCATTTTTGCCATCAAATTCTATTTTGTTGATTAGTCCTGAACCTGTTAAATTTTCTAAGAATTTTGATAATCTAGAATGTGATAGGTTTGCCTTAGTTAGTAATGATGTTGTTTTGATACCTTGTTGACCTGACTGCTCGGCAGCAGTCAAAAGATCTGCAACAATTTGCATACTTGTTCTATATGAAACCATTACGCTGTTTATTAAAAACCGAGATATAAGGGTATTACCATCAATTGAGATCAGATAAATATACTCTGGCCTGACTTTTGCTATACTGCCCTCTCAATCTTCTGTTCATTGGTTTGATGATTTTGTAGGTGTGGCCTACCGTTATTATGATCTTAGGATGAATGTTGTTCCACTATTTACTGATAGAAAAGAGGCTTCAACACTTTGGCATGATGTAATCAATTGGTGGTTAGATTCCTCAATAAAGATCAGATTTGTTGAGATAGATGATGAATACTGGTTCATAATGGGTTCAGATTCTCAAAGACCAGAATCAAATTTCTCGTTTTTCAAAGTTTTATCGAAATCAGAAAATTATGAGCGATTCAAGAAGGGACATGGCGGTGAAGCATATCTACGATTAGGTGTTTATGCAAACAAATTCCTCAAGGATGTAAAACATGATGCCTTATGTAATTGCGGACATGCGGCAGAAGATCATGATAAAAGTGATAATGATCTCTGTTTATACGAAGAATGTAAATGCAAAAAATTTTCTACTTTTCAAATAACTCTATTGAAAAGGAAAAAAACAATCACCGATATTGCCTTTCTAGAAGAAAAAAATGTAAAAGATGATTCTCTTGCCTGGAATTGTCTCAATACTAACAAATTTTCAAAATTTGTCTAGATCTACTCTTCTTTATTTACTCTGACATGGTTTCCAGGATAATGCTCATTGATTTTTTTTGAGTAACATTTCCCACAAAGTGGACCATTAATCCCCCATTCTTCCATGGGATTGAAACGAAGAGATATTTTATCATTACATACAGTACATTTTTCTTTAGATCCCAAAGTAACTCTGCTCTCTTTATTCTATATAAAAAAGATTCTGGATTAAGAACCTCTAAAAAATCATGTTAAATAATACTAATTTATAGGAAATCTAGGTAGACAGTCTGACCAATGTAAACCTCCTGCAAATTTTTACTTGGTTGGACTACTACCTATAAAAATCTAAAACAAATTACTTGCAAGTTTTTTTAAGGATAAAATTTCCTCTTCTTCTTGTCTTATTTTTTTGTCTACGACTCTGAGCATTGAATCATTCCATACGTGTTGTGAGAAGAAATTATGTTTTGTATTTGCTAATTCAATTTCATCATCTACTGCTGTATCTTCTAAAAATTTTGTAACTACAACATCTGTAATTTTTAAAATTCTTGTATTTAATTTAAAACTTCGAAATATGGGCTCAAGTTTTCTCGCATCACTCTTAAAATCTCCTTTAGTTTCTAAAATTTTTTTATGTAAAATTCTAAAATAAACTCCTACATAAAACAAAGTTGCATAACGCTTTGTTTTATGTCCTCCCTGTTTTCCATATTTCAATGTCTTCTTTGCGTACTCTTTAACCAAATATGGATAAAGTAAAATCCTATAATCATCTTTGAGATTATCGTTGAATATGTCGTCATATTTACTTCCTCTAGGAAGAAATTGGGCTGGAGAGCTATATGCTTCTGTAGGTCTCTGTTCTATTCCGGCTACAAGAGCTTGAATGGCATCTTTTGCAACAATCACTTTTTTATGGTTATCTGGAAGATAATCGTTGTATATTAGATCCCCTTCGTACTCTGATTGTTTTGATTTTGATTTTGTATCAAACGAGCCAGCTTGAATCTCATAAAAATATCCACAGTTTTTTAATTGAGATTTAATTGATTTATGAAAATCCATTAAGGACACAAGATCTTTTCCTCTGACTGAATTCTCTACAATTGTAATTCCATTATTATAATAAAAAAATTTTCCTGGATTATTCTGAAGAGTTTCACGCAATCCTTTGTTCACAGTTGTTTTAAATTGCATCCATTGCCTAATGTTTGATTCAAAAACATAGTCTCTATTCTTGCTAACAAATTCTGTTAATTCCCTCAATTTTAAAATTCCAAGAATTGTATTGTTATGTCGAAGCATTCTTTCTAATTTTATTGATGATTTCTTTCCAACAGCTGGTTTTTTTATTCTCTCCCACAATTTTTGAATAATTTTTTCAATATCAATGATTTCGATCAACTCATCTTGATATTCTACTTTTTGATCCGTCACATAACAACATTTTATCTTTAAATTTTTTTCCTTGATTTTCGTAACAAGCTGTGCTAATTCAGGCCTCATTTTTGATACGTCTTTTCCAAGTAGGCGTTTTGCATCTTCTTTGAATTTGGCAATTGCTTCAAATGAATGAGATGTTCCGTATTTTGATTGAAATAGACGAATAGTGTTATCTGAAAAATCTACTGGGAGATATGCATCAATGCCGAGATCATTTGCGCCATCCACAATCGCATCTGCTGCATCGTCCTCTGTGGCCTCAAACACTCTGGTAAGAACCCACTGTAAAAAATTATTACCTTTTTCAACCTCGTTTTTTGAATTTTCAGCATACTCCTGTATACTTCCTTTAACATTTTCTGAAAAACCTTCTAGTGGTGTATTGGAATTTTTTTGAGATAATATCGTATGTGAACCTGGGATATATTCCAGCAATCCATTGCCGTTGTAAGTCAAGTGATTATTTTAATATGCTATATATTTAGAGAATTTGGTAATTACATAATACCTCAGTTCTATATGTGATACAATTTGTGGAAAAAAAGATTAGTTTACTCAATTTCGCTAATAGTTGGAATGACGTTGGTAACTACCATCTTTTTTCAAAATACTATTGTCAAGGGCATTGACGAACCAAGAATATCCCACAAAGTTGATGTTATAATGTCCACTAAGGTTTCTCGTCCTGGATGTGAAACAACTGATTCTTGCTACACTCCATCAAAAATTACGATAAAACAAGGATCTCTAGTTACCTGGATGAATGAAGATTCAGCATTTCATAGTGTCACATCAGGTTTTTATGATGAGCCAAATGAACTGTTTGATAGTGGATATTTAGATCCTCAGCAATCATTCACATTTTCTTTTGAAGATATTGGAACGTATAATTATTTTTGTACGTTACATCCTTGGATGAAAGGACAAGTAATAGTTCAACTTGATTAAATTATTGAAAGGTGAGGAAGGGAGTCGAACCCCTTTGTATAAGCTTTGCAGGCTCACGCATAACCGTTCTGCCACCGCACCGTTTTAAAAAACATAAAATGAATAATTAAACTCTTCAGTTTAAAATTAAATAAATGGTTTTGAAGCAAGTTTAACATCTTCTGCTTTTACCGTCTTTCTTCCTGCATGAGAAGCCATATCTATTGCACTTTTTGCAATATTGTTAGCCAATTCTTCAATTATGGATCTTAGCTCTTCTGCAGATTCATCACTGACTCTCTCAGCGCCTGCTTTTTTTAAAATTCTATACATCGCTGAAATTCCCAGCTCTGACGATTTCATTAGTCATTCTTTTCATTTTTCTGATAAAAGACTATGAGTGAAAAAATATCACTAAGAAATCGATTTATACAGACTATTTTGAAAGTTGATAAAGCAATGACCTGGTTATATGATTCTCATATTCATTTATCTGATTCAGACTATTACTATGATTTGGATCATATAATTAAAGGAATGGAGAATATTAACATTAAAGCATGTTGCGTCTCAATGGATACGGCGGATTCTAAAAGAACTTTGGAAATTGGGAAAAAAAGTGAACTCATCTTGCCTTTTATTGGAATTCATCCGGAACGTGCAAATGATGATTTAGATTTAATGATCGATCTAATTGGTGAAAACCACCAACATGTTTCTGGTATTGGAGAGATTGGATTAGATCCTACGTATGTAAAATATCCAGAAGACAGCAAAAGGCAAACCCATGTTTTTGAAACTCTTCTCTCTCTAGCAGAAAAATTCAAAAAACCAGTATCCATCCATTCACGAAAAAGCCTCGATAACATATTTCAGATTATGACCTCCTATGAAACTAAACACGCGCTACTTCATTGGTTTGATGGAAGCAAAAAACAACTTGAAAAAGCAATGGATATGAATTTTTTTGTTTCATATGGCCCTGTTTTAATTTATGCAAATGACAAGCAGATGCTTTTATCTAAAACACTTGAAAAAAAAATTCTTGTTGAAACCGATGGCCCTGTAAAGTTTTCAAAGTGTTTTGAAATGAAATCCGGACAAATTTGCTTTATTCCAAGCGTTATATTCTGTGCGTCAAAAATATTAGGCAAATCGTATGATGAAATGGCTTTATTATTGGAAGAAAATTCAAAATCTTTCCTAGGAATATAGGTATAAAAAACCCTAAATCACTAAATGATTAATGGATAGAATCAAACGTCTTTCTTATGAAGTACTTGATATACACAAGTCAAAATTTGGAGAAGATTTTGCTAATAATAAAAAGGCGTTAGATCAAATAGCTATCATTCGTTCAAAAGGACTAAAAAATGAAATTGCAGGTTATATTACCAAATTTATCAAAAAAGAAACTCGTGAAGAAAAAATAAAACAATCTCAAATAGAATCTACTCGACTTGAAAATTCTACCCTTGAAGAAAAAATTTCTAGCGTGGAGAAGGACGATGAAATTCAAGAAGAAATAGATGTAATATCTGATCCTGAAACAAGTGATATTGCAGAAGGATAAAAAGATAGACAAAAGAAAATTAATCTCTAACATTTTGAATGATCAAAAACATGATAATGATTAAACTTGTGGGGGGGGCAAAAAAATCTTTTTCAACAGATAAGTTAAAAATTGAAAAATCAGATATCTCAATTCAAGAACTTCTTGATTTACTCTTAGAATTAAAACCCACTAATACACCTGAGTTAGATATTGAAAATATTTTGATAGCGATCAACGGAATCGATTCATCTGCTATGGAAGGAAAAATGACTAAAATAAAAAATGATGATGTGGTAAGTATCATTCCTATAATTCATGGCGGATCCGACGATAGGTTGTTTTTTAATATATCTAAAAAATTAATTCAGGTTATTGAAATTAAGAGCCAAAATAACATCGATGTTACGTATATTGATAAACTTAGAAAAAAATATCCTAAAATTAAACTTCAGGCAATATCTAGTAATTTTGTCCTAAACAATTACCACCTTCGAAAAATTCTTTCCCTATCTGTTTATTCCTATGATAGTAATAATTTACTTTCAAATAAATTTGAAATGGATATTTTGATGCGTTTTGCCATTTCATCTCAAATTTCTGATGCAATTAACTTTGTTGGAATAAAACCAAAACAAAATTTTATCCTGATTGCTATGGGTAATAAAAAAATATTAGATCCACTTTATGCAGAATTGAGTGAAATTTCTGTTAAGATGTTCTCAAAAAATAATGCTTCATTTTTAAAAAAATATTTTAAAATAAGTGACAAACAACTTGGTGTAATTTCTACAAAAAATCCACTTGCTGATATACTTTTAGAAAAAGCTGCAATTTTACTCTGAAATACTCCGCTTAGTTTTTTCTACACTTAAAATATCTGTTTTTTTAACAATTGAAATTCCTGTCGTACTTCCTAAAATTTCAATCAAAATTATTTTATCAGGAAATTCTAATGAGACCTTATTGTTAATTTTGTTTGCTATTCTAGAAATTAACTCTTGACTTGAAATATTTGAATTTCTTTTCTCAATTGATATTCTATATGCCTCTGAATTCGAAATAAACTTGATTAAATCTAAAACTCCATTTTCAATATCTTCAATCTTAGTCTCTGTGACCTTTTGAATGGGAATTACTCTTAGACAGTATCTGACACACCATGGTTCATCTAGCAACATTTCTTTCATTTTTTTGACTATGTCAATTGGATCTAGGGTAGTTTCAACTGTCAAAATTCCTGACATACTCGTAATTATTATTGAAGGTTTAGGATCTCCTATTTTTTCTAAAATACTCATTAATTCTTGTTTAGTTTCTATTTCTAAATGTCTAGCACAAGTAATTATTAAATTCAAAGTATTTTCAAGATCTCCTTTTGTGTTAAAACTCCTTCTCTGTGAATTTTCAATTTTCCATCAATAAATTCGATTATTGTTGATTCTCCACGACTAGTTATTGTTCCACCATCCAAGAAAAGATCATAGTTGTGAATATTTTTATAACATTCTTCTGAATCTCTAAATGAATGAGAACCAGAAATATTTGCACTTGTTCCAACTATGAAATCACATTTTTCCAATAGCTGCAAAGTACACTGATGATTTGGAACTCTAATTGCGACTTTATCTGTCACATTTAATGCTTCTTTGAGTTTTTCATCAATTAATTTTAAAATTATAGTTAATGGTCATGGCCAAATTTTTTTTGCAATGTTTTCTGAATCTCTGTCAAACTCTACGATCTTAGATGCAACCTCTTTGGAAAAAGCCAAAATAGGCAAAGATTTTGTTCTCTCTCTTGATTTAATTTTGTAAATTCTTTGAATTGATTTTCTATTGTATGGATTACAACCAATCCCATACACTGTATCCGTTGGAAAAATAACGATTCCCCCATCATTGATTATTCCACTTGTTTTTTCAATGCCTTCTTGATTACACTTAACTTTCAATTACATTCTTCATATTTTTTCTTTAATTATTCATTTCTTTTGAATAAGTTTTTAACGCTCAAAAATTTTTTAGTTGTATAATATGTCTAAACCATCATCTGAGTATGAAGATAATGAATTTGAGGATGAATTTGACGATGATTCAGACGAATTTGAAGAAAAAGACGATTAAATTGTTAATCCAAAATTATCTGCAAATTTTGTGAATGTATAATATGCTTGAAGAAATTCTCGACCTGATTGACTTATTCTGTATTTATTTGAACCCTGTGTATCTGTTTGCTCTAATAATCCCTGAGATACTAGAGTTTTAAGAATTCTAGAAATTCTTGAATGTGATATGTTGGCTTTTCTAATCAAGTAAGTTACCGTTGCCCCATCTATATCTTGCAGCTCATCACGAGTTGTAGATAAAATATCCCCAATAATTTTCATATGTGTTCTGTATTCTGCCATGTTTATCCCTGTACAAGTTATTTTTGATATTTCTATGATAGTAGGTTGATATTTTTCAATATACTAAAAAGATAAAAGAATTTGACAAATTTTGACTTTATTGTTAATTTGAGCCTGACAACTAATTACTCTATGTCTTCATCAAATTTCATCTTTGTTAAAGGAACTTTACTTACTGGAATGAATAATGCAATTAATCCTCCAATTTTGATAGTGATGGAAACTGAATAAAGTATGGATTCTGGAAATACAAATGAATACCATCCTAAAAATTCTCCAAGGGCTAATAGTGCTAATCCAACTGCGACAGATATGGCTCCTCTATTTCTGTTTTCAAAATATGATAACATAGTTTCAATTGCACCATAAGCTAGTAAGATAAATGAAACAGATCTAAAGACGTGTTCGATTTGTACAGATGATACTACAAATAATGGAAAAATTCCAATTGATCTAAAATGTCTTGATTTTGGAAAAAATGATTTAATACTATGTGAAAATGCTATGAAAAAATAACCTACTGTTTGAATGATAATTCCTAAAGTTTGAATCCATCTTTCTATATTGCCTGATTTTATTACAAAATCTTCTAGCATATATCCAAACCATATTACAAAAAAACCAATGCTAATTGAAAAAAATGCAATTGTTAATCTGAATAAGGTGGGACTACCTGTATTTCTAAATCCAATTATGGACATTATTCCTATTACAAGTCCTACCAAAAATCCGACCAAGTTTAATATGTTTTCTAATAGAAATTCCAATGATGTTTAACAATTCATAATCTAATTATTTTAATCTGCTGAATGATCTTACCATGTTGTTAATCCCATTCATCTAATGAACCTGCAGTCTGACCCTCAGTGCTACCAGTATAATCTCCAAGAATGTCTGAATATGCTACTTCATTATGTGCTACAAATTTGACATATTCGCCATAGCTCATATCTAAATCACAGTTTTCACATTTGACTAAAGAGAAATCCATCGATAGTTCTGCAGTTTTCTTACATTTTGGACATTTTATCTTCACAATTGGTTTTGTTTTTGTTATCTATTATTACTTTACATTCAAAAAGTTAATTATATGAAAGACAAATTTTGATATCTAAATCGATCGTTTCTTTAAAACCATGGCCTTGATTCAAGCCAATCAATCTCTGCTATCATTTCATCTATCTTTTTTACTATGGCATTAACTGATCTATACTGCTCATACATTTCCGTCTCCTCTTCTTTCGACAAAACTGTTGCCTCTGCTTCATCAAAAAATTTATTTTCCTTGTTTAGATGATCAAACAGATATATTGAATATGTTTTCAAAAATCTAGCTACCGGCTCTCTTGCATCTTCCCCATTTTTCCATCGACGTAGATGTCTCGAAATCTCTCTTGCAATATTTCTCCCAAATTCATGCTCGATCATAAATTTTCGAATTTCATCCTTTAATGTATCATAACTTGCAACACATGGAAAGTAAGAATCTTCTTCTCTAGAATGATGAATTGTATCTACAAAATCTGAAATCACTATAGTGATTTTTTCTATATCTGAAAATGGAATATGTGTTCCTTTGTATATCTCTTGAGAACACTTTGAGACCACTTTTTCCAGACGGCGAACTTGATCATGGTCCGCACGAAGCTGATTGGTTGCACTCATAATTATAGTAATATTACACATGTTTTAATTTGTAATGGCATAAAATTAATCATTTCCAACTTTTTATGGATTATGAAAGTATTTCACCATTATTCACATATCCAGGTAAATTTTTTTCATGCCGTATTTTTTTTTCGGACAAATAAATTGGAATTAAACCTATGAAGGAAAAATCATGAAATAATCGTTTAGATGTACTTTGATTATTCTATAATTTACTCTTTAATCTTACTCCAAAAATATTCATCATTATGATCAAATTTTTAGACAAATGGTATTGTTTTCATTTTTTTCCAGAATAGGCAATGTATAATCTAATTGCCGTTATGCTATTTTTGTACTTAGGTCTGCTTCTCACTCCTCAAATTTGGGCTGATATAGATGAATTAGTATTGACCGTAAACAGTGTATCAGAATACAAGGTAGGTCAATATCCTTCTATTTCAGGTCTAGTGACAGATTCTGATGGAAATCCTGTCAACGATGTACAAATTCAAGCGAGTTTTCCTTCAAGAACTATATTAATTTCAACTAATTCATTAGGCGAGTTTTCAATTACATCACCAATTCCAACAGACCCTGGACAATATACTGTCATAATAAGTGCAACAAAAGATAAATTATTTGTAGATGCCAAAATTACATATGATGTAACAGCCAGTAAATCCATAATTCCTTTACTAATTCTTCCTCAAGGAATTGAATCAAATGAACCTAATAAATTTACAACAGGAAACATTACTCAAGGAACTAAATCCGATGTATCCATTTCAATGATTCGAGGAAGTATTTCAAATATAATTAATAGTGAAATCCAACCAAATCCTTTTTCAAATACAATTCTTCCTCAAACAGAATTACAAAATGAAAAAGAAATAAAACAAAAGACTATAGATGAAAAATCACAAAATATCAAAGAACAAAAACAGAAAACAGTCGAAGCTGTATCAAATGACTTGAAATTACTTGAAAAAAAAAATGAATCAAATACCCCTAAAAATGTATTCTTACAGTTTCTAAATGACATTGATTCTTCTGTCAAGAATATTTTCTGGGGACAATTTTTGTTTACGGAAAAAAAGACAGACCAAGGACTTCAAGCCAAAGAAAAAGCACTAGGTGAAGGCAAGTCCTCTAAGGATGCTATGAAAAGTTTTCAAAAAGCAGCAGCCACAACTAGAAATGAAATCATAGAATATAACAATAAACTAAACATAGAATATGGAAATGCCACTTTTAATATTCAAGAGCAATTTGATGAAAACGGAAAACTTCCAAGAGAAAAATAGCGAAAATACTTTAAAAAATGAATAAATTCAGAAAATCTATTGAATTATTATTTAACACTGACATTAAATCCGTAATAGTTGCTCCACTGGTAGAACTTTGAGAAATATCAAATCAGCACTATCTTCAATAAAAGATAAAAGGAGTTCCTTTTTTAACATTTCATGAGTAGAACTTGTACAAAATGTAAGAATTCAATCCCAGATAAAGAGGAACTTGATGTGATTGCAGAAAAATATCCAGTTTGTAACAAATGTTGGGCTGAATGGAAAGAATATCGAGTAATGGTAATGAATGAAATGAGACTTGATATGTCCATGCTAGATCATAGAAAACTATTGAAAAAACATGAAAAAATTTTTGCTGGTGTACTTTCTCCGGAAGGCGAAATAATAGACTACACTAATGAAGATAATAGAAAACCAGATAAACTTCCGGATGCCTAAAATTTCAAATGTTTTTTTGCATTATCTGGTATAATTAACATTACTTTTCGCTTTTTCTCTATATTCAGATCATTAATTATATTTCTAATCGTATTGGCCAGAATATCCTTTTTTCCAGTATCTAATGTGAGGAAGATTTCTAATATTCCGTCTAAATTAAATACAATTAGTTTTTGTGGAAATTCTGAAATTTCCTTGATATATCCTGAAAATAATTCATTTCGTTGCTCTTCTGTAAATGTAGTTAAGATCTCCAACCATGTCTTAAAAAGTTTTGAAAAATTTGGAAATGGGATTGTAGGTCCAGCTTCAAGAGCATTATTGATAATTTCTTTTTTTTCTATTTCTGACAGTGAAAAAAATTCCATCATCCTTTTTTTTAAAACCGGTATTCTGAGAAAGTCTGGAAGATTTGCCAATATTACTATTATATTTCCTGCATAATTTGGTCCTGCCAATACTCAATTCTATTTCTAATTGAATATTAAATCATCTGCAACCACTCTAGCTTAAATAAACGAAATTTGAACTTAAGACTATGACTTCAACTGTTATCGTTGGCGGTTTTTTTGGGGATGAAGGTAAAGGGAAGATAATATCTTATTTGGCAAATAAAGATAATCCAACAATCATCGTTCGTGGTGGTGCTGGTCCTAATGCTGGCCATACAATTAGAGATGGTGATAAAATATACAAAGTTAGAATGCTTCCAAGTGGATTTCTGAATAAAAATGCAAAACTGATGATCGGTCCTGGAGTTGTAATTAATCCACAAATATTATTAAAAGAAATTCAAGATTTTGATGCATCTGGACGTTCCTTTATCGATAAACATTGTGGAATTATTGAAGAAAGTCATCTAATTCGTGATTCAAATGGTGAATTAAAAGAAAAGATTGGAAGTACTGGTTCCGGTACAGGCCCCGCAAATGCGGATAGGGCAATGAGAGTTTTAAAATTGGCAAAAGATATTGATTTTTTGACTTCATTAATTGTGGATGTTCCAGCTGAAATAAACTCGGCACTTTCTGCTAATCAAAATGTGTTGATTGAAGGAACTCAAGGTACCTTTCTATCTTTATGGCATGGAACATACCCGTTCGTAACTTCAAAAGATGTTACCGCTTCTGGAATCTGTGCTGATATTGGGCTAGGACCAAAAAAAGTTGATGAAATAATCGTTGTCTTCAAATCATACGTCACTCGTGTTGGCACTGGACCTTTGGCAAAAGAGATTACGCCTACAGAAGCTGAAAGCAAAGGTTGGTCTGAATTTGGAACTGTAACTGGTAGGCAGAGACGTGCTGCTGATTTTGATTTTGATTTAGCCAGGCGTGCAATTATGCTCAATAGTGCAACTCAAATTTCAATAACAAAATTGGATGTGATATTTCCTGACTGTGCAGGCATGACATCTTATGAAGAACTTTCGGAAGATGCAAAATCATTTATAAAAAATATTGAGGATAAATTAAACACGCCTGTTACTATAATTGGAACCGGTCCTGCCGTGCACGAAATAATTGACAGAAGAAAATAGGCTGAAATATTTTAAGTAAGTTTAATTTAGTACAACACAAAAAATAACCGTGGACAAGTTACCTCGTTATATTGAAGTTTCTTCTACGTTGGAATTTTCTAGATTAGTTTGTGCTCTTGAGCGTGCACCACGTGTATCATTTCTTCATGATCATCTTGGCCAGAAAATTTTATCTGTTCAAATGGATATTCTAAAAGAAAAACCCATTGTATATTATACACCGCTTGAACACAACGGTCATTACATTTGTTATGGATTAAAAGGCGGTAAAGAAGAATCCACCATTGTAAATTCTACTTCTGATGCAAGTAAACTGTATTCTCCCATTGTAAGAATCAAATCTCTTCCAGATACTTTGAAACCTGGAAATGGAACTAGTGATAGATATCAACCTATTGAGCTTGAAGATTTATCTAGTCTTGCAAAACTCACTTGGGGTTTTGAAGAAACTCCATTTCCATTATTTTTATTTCCTCATACTGACAAATGGCTTATAGGCGTTTTTATGAATTTTAATGAAGAAGGAACCTCTTATTTCTGCCATGTTGTTCTTGATTCTGATCCACAAAAACCATTCTTAAAATTTACAACCACCAATGGTGCTGAACCTTCATTTGTAGAAAATCCATCCGAGCATGGTTATTCATACATCAAAATTATAAAACTGAAAGAAACGCATCCATTAGTTGATTATGGCCACCTTCAAAACTAGGATTTCTCAGATCTCAAAAAAGAATGGCAAAGTTATTCTTGCTAATGATTACGATCTATCTGTTGGTAATCTAGAGGCAAAAACAATTCAGAACATTAAAGAATTACATCCTTATCTATGTGGAATTAAACTAAATTTTCATTTATTATTACCACTCAGTTCAAAAGAAATTTCTAGAATAAACAAAATTGCTCATAGATATGGGTTACAAACTATCGCGGACATTAAATTAAATGATATTGGAAATACTAATAGAGTTGCTACGGAACATCTTTGGAATGTAGGTTTTGACGCGGTAATTGTCAATCCAATTATGGGATTAGATAGTCTAAAAAAATTGGTAAAATCTTGTCATAAGGAAAACAAGGGTGTTATCA
>JAERMO010000088.1 GCA_016844465.1 Nitrosarchaeum sp.
TAGTCATCGCTGCGTCTGCTTCACCAACTGATTTTAGCCACTCTTTACCGTATGCAAGTGCTTTCTCGTGATTTTTTTCACCGGTAATTACATCAAAGTGCATGGTGTGACCATCTTTGGCTTTGACATATGTGTCATATACGTGAATTTCCATAACTCTATTCAAAAAAAGGGATATTTAATTCAAAGATCTTCAAAATCTACGCACAAATTTAAGTTACAATTCCAATTATGTCTGGCATAATTGGAATTAAATGATGAAAATTTGAACGCAAACCATTAGGTTCAAGTTAACAAAAATAAATTACAATCGTAATTTTTGTACTCGAATTGGGATCTCTAAAATATCTAATTCAAGTACGTATGCTTTGAAATCATTTGTTAATCCTGAATAAATTAACCAAACAACCGGATTGCTACACATGAATTTTTTATCAGTAACTGATGGATATGTCTCTGAGTTTGGATGAGAGTGAAAAATACCTATTACCTCCATTTTTTTTTCTTCTGCCATGTTGTATGCCTGAATTAATTGCTCATTTGATATCGTAAAATTTACTGGGGATTCATCAATATTTTTTGTAAGAAACACTTCCTTTACAGTATTTTTTTTACCACTTGTCATGCCAAATAATATGGCACACGATTCATTTGGTTTTTCATTATCTGCATGATTTGAAAGAGTTTTTTTTTGAGATTCTGTTATGATTATTTCTTGCAAATCTATTCTACGTCAACAGAACCTACCATCCAAGGATGTACCATGCAATAGTAATCTTGTTTTCCTGGAGTATTAAATGTAAATTTGAATGAATCATCCGCATTGATCATTCCTGAATCAAATGATCCATTTGGCCCCTCTTGTGAATTACCTGAAGTTACTGTGTGTATTACACTATCTATATTTTCCCAAACGACTGATGTACCTACAGCAACTGTTACAACTTCTGGATCGTAATAGACTTGACCTATTTGTTGAATTCCTGCTCCTTGTGGAATTGAAACTTTGACATCCTCTTTTGGCTCTTCTATCACAAGCGTTGCTATCATCCAAGGGTGGAAATTGCACAAGTACTCATATTCGCCAATTACTAGCTTGCTAGTATCAAGTGTAAACTTGTCGTTTGCATCCATTGAATTTGAATCAAATGTTTCCCCGAAGTCCACTGAACTAGTTACCGTATGTGCAACAGAATCTAAGTTTGTCCATTCTACAATATTTCCTTTAGGAACATGTGCAACATCCGGTTCGTAATCTGGATTTCCTTGTATGCCCGAATCTTTTAAAATTGTAATTGCAAATACTGGACCTGTCAGCATTACCTCTTTTGCAGGTGCATTCTCTACAATTGGTTCTGAAATCATGTATGTATCTGGGCTTACAAATCCAAATGCCAACCACATGATAATTCCTGTTGCACTAGCTAGTCCAACTATGGTTCCTACAGGCTTTACAAATTGCGGTTTCTTCATTGCAAGATATGCTATTATGATTGAAGGAAAAGCAACTGCCATCAAAAGTCCTGCTAATGTAACTGTATAATTGGATGAGTTCATTGTGAATGCAAACATTCCAAATCCTAATCCAATTGATAAAATAACTAGAGCTGTTGCTTTGGCTCTATTGCTAGTTGAAATACCTCCATCCAATATACCTGCTGATAGAAAAATTAGTCCTACAAACATAGTCAAGCCAGTCAGAGCGTGCATTCCGTCTATAAACGTATGAGCTATACCTGAATAGGATATGATTACACCAGCTAATCCTATTGCTGTTAGTCCCATGCCTGGCATCATGAGGTCCCAATTACTCATTCAAGCTAGCTCTCATGGCTGAGATACTTATTCCTTTTGAAATAATGCTGTTACTCAAGTCGAATAAATTAAATGGCTTTGGTTTGGATATAATGAGATTGGGCTTTAATGAAATACTAGAAATATCTAAACCTAGAATTATTATTCTGCTAGTTATAACTGCTGTAACCTCAATGTATGCAGCAAGTAAATTAGTGGCAGGTGCAGCTGCATTGGATTATTGGATGTATTTGCACATAATTGTTGCAGGAACATTGGCCTCTGCTGGATCTAGTGCCCTGAATCATTTTTATGATAAAGATATTGATCCTAAAATGAAGAGGACTAGCAGTAGGCCAATCCCCTCTGGCAGAATGAAAGAATCACATGTTTTGATTTATGGGTTGGTTGTCAGTTGTGTTTCTGTGATCTATGGATACTTTGCACTAAATAGCGTCTCTGCATTTTTTATTGCCTTGGGAATCTTTTCATATGTTATTATTTACACCGTGTGGCTTAAACGATTAAACCCATCAAACATTGTAATCGGAGGAATCGCTGGAAGTGCTGCAGCTTGGGCAGGTTGGTCTGCTTCTACTGGTAGTATGGATGGATTAGGATTTCTGGTAGGGTTTTTGGTCTTTGTTTGGACACCCTCCCACTTTTGGTGTCTTGCCATGAAAATCAAAGATGAATATGCACAAGCTCAAGTTCCAATGCTTCCAGTTGTAATTGGAATGCAAAGAACATCGAAATACATATTGGGTAATACTCTAATCTTACTTCCTTATTCTCTAATGCTTTCTGCATTTGGTATGGGGATTGTATACACTGTAATAGCTGCAGCTTCAGGCGGATTGATGCTTGTATATCATTACAAGCTTACAAAAAATCCTACATCTGAATTTGCTTGGAAAGCATACAAAGTGACTGCTCCTTATCTTACAATTATTTTTGTTGCAGTTGCACTGGATGCTGCATTTCATTTTCCACTTTTTTAGAAATTAATTATTTTTCAAAACCAGGAAAGCTTGCTTCATAATCTTTTTCCATCATTTCCTGATTTTGTTCATCAACTACGTCTATCTCCTCTTTTATTGTGACTATTTCTATTCTACGTGCATCTTTTGTTATCCATGCGACTTTAATCAATCCTAGAATCTCTAGATCTAGTAATAATTTGTTGAATTTATCTTCCGTAATGATAAAATCATCTTTTGTCAGATATTTGTAAAGTTCCACATCTGTAAGGGAACCTACCTCTTTGATCTTTTCATGCATTATATTTTTTAGTGGAATTGCCATTTTTATCCGTAAAATGATTTATCTCCTGACTTGGGTATCACGTTAGATATACTTTCTCTTACTGTGTTATACCACTGATCCACTTCTTTAGTAATTGTCGGTCGCACATGCTTCATACCATTTGCAAAGTCTGTACTGGATATCTTTGTGGTATTGTTTCGCATTGCTTGAATCGCGGCTTCTCTACATAGGGCTGCCAAATCAGCTCCAGTATAATTTTGAGTGGCAACTGCAATTTCTTCCAGTTTAACGTCTCCAGCTAATGGCATTTTCCTCGTAAGTATTTTGATAATTTCTAATCTGCCCTTCTCATCTGGTTGTGGAACATAGAGTACTAGATCTAATCTTCCTGTTCTGAGTAAAGAACTATCTAACATGTCTGGTCTATTTGTAATCCCGACTACGACTACTCGTGATGATGTTCCTTCCTCAATTTCAGTTAATAGCTGGCTGAGGACATTTTCACCTACCCCGCCTTCTCCTGATTTGTATCGTGCGAGGGAATCCAACTCATCAAAAATTATGACACAAGGTGATGAAGCTTTTGCCTTTCTGAAAATTTCTCTAATTGCTTTTTCTGATTCACCAATCCACTTTGAAAGAATTTCTGGACCTTTAACTAAAATCATGTTAGCTCCTGTTTCAGTTGCAAGCGCTCTTCCAATGAGTGTTTTACCACAACCCGGAGGTCCGTAGATCAATGCCCCTTTGGGCGGTTTGATTCCCATTTTTGTAAATTTGGTCGGTTCTTTCATTGCTACTATGAGATTATCTGTGAGTGATTTTTTAACATCCTCCAATCCTCCAACGTCTTGCCACCATACCTTCGGTCTTTCTACATAAAATTCCCTCATTGCTGTAGGGATCACTTCATGCAAGGCATCATAGAAATCAACTAGTTTGATTTCCATTGATTGTAGTACTTCTGATGGTATCTTTTCAGTTTCAAAATCTATTTCAGGTAAATAACGCCGAATTGATTTCAATGCGGCTTCCCTGCAAAGTGATTTGATGTCTGCTCCAGTATATCCGTGTAATTCTGATGCCAAGTCTTTGAGATCAACATCTTCTGCAACAGGCATTCCTCTTGTATGGATGAACAGAATTTCCAATCTGCCTTCTTCGTTTGGAACTGATATCTCAAATTCCCTGTCAAATCTTCCTGGTCTTCGTAGTGCAGGATCAATGCTTTCTGGACGGTTGGTTGCTCCAAGAACAATTACATTTCCTCTATCATTTAGGCCATCCATCAGAGCTAACAACTGAGCAACAACTCGTTTTTCTACATCTCCATATGCTTCCTCTCTTTTTGGCGCGATTGCATCTATTTCATCAATGAATATTATGCTTGGAGAATTGTCTTTTGCTTCCTTGAAAATGTCTCTTAATTTTGCTTCTGTTTCACCATAATACTTGTTCATAATTTCTGGACCGTTGATTGAAAACATGTTTGCCTCTGATTCACTTGCAAGCACTTTTGCAATCAAT
>JAERMO010000006.1 GCA_016844465.1 Nitrosarchaeum sp.
ACTGTGGCAACAAGCAATACGCCATTAAAGCTACCTGCAAGACTTTCTTTAGATACATCTAATGCTTCTTCAATGGAATCAATAGCTAAGAATAGTAATAATCCTGCTGTAAGTGCCAAAAAGAAATGATATTTGTTTTTGCTAATCTTTTTGATAAATGGAAGCCAAAGTAATCCGATCATAACAGGTATTATTCCAACGTAAGTACCAATTATCGCAAAAAATCCAACAAGTTCAAGACTTGGTTCTAATGCAGGTGCGGCAGCTATTATTTCTTTTTCAAATCTTGTTCCATCATCTACAGTAAGTCCAATGGTATATGGTTCTGCGACATTCCAAGAAAAAGGAATTCTTACTAGTGCAGTTTCAAAACGCTCCAGAGATTTATCAGGTTCTATTGAAGCAGGTTGGATTCGATCATTAACATCTGCCATTGCTATCTCCACAGGAATTGGACCGGTGTTTCGAACTGTTACATGTATTTCAGAATCAATAAATTCAACTTTCTCCATAGTAACTTCGGGTAACGGTACACCTAAATCTAAAAGATCAGAGCCAGGACCAAAAATGTAAACCATCATTAAAACGATAAATACGAAGGGAATTATTCCACTTGCAATAGTTTTTACCTTTGAGTAGTTTCTCTTAATTTCCATAATCTATTCCCGTTTGTGATTTTTGATCTGAGTTTTCCTTAACTAGGAATATTCCAATCCATCCCTTTTCTGAGAATTCCACCTTATGTGCATGGAATAGATACTTTCCAGGATATTCATATTTGAATTCCATAATTCCACGCTCAGTTTGAGATAATGTTATCATATCAGTATAGAAAGACGGTACCGTATCAGTGCCTGTAGGATAGTAATTATACAGATTTCCATGTAGGTGAAGATTGTTTATTGGATCAAATTCAACCATGTTCACTACGTATACCCTGATTAATTCATTGGTGTTAATTTGGATTGGGTGGTGTTGATAGTAAAACGGAATTGTGTTTGCAGCGTAGAAATTATTTTCAGTGTCAAAATCAGTATCCAATCCATTTAGAACCATAACCATTTCATCTGCTACAGGTCTTCCTTCTTTTGGATCCACAATGTATACACCATACAATCCATGTACAATGTGTTCTTCAAGCGGCATAACATGACAGTGATATGGGTGTACCCCTACAGGACCTGCAATAAACTCGTAAGTGAATTGTCCTCCGCCAGGACCTACTGGTTCAAAGACTCCATCCATTTCAGCTGGATGAATGCCGTGAAAATGCATTGTGTGTGATTTAGAACCATTGTTGATGAAATTAACTCGAACTAAATCCCCTTCAGTTGCACGAATTGTGGGGCCAGGAACGGTTCCATTAAAAGTCCAAACATTGTAAAAAACGCCAGGTGAGATTTCTTGTATTTTATTATCTTCTGCGATAATTGTAAACTCCCTTAAAATGGTACCATCAGGCATCTGTGAAACTCGTCCATAGTTGAACTCTCGCAGATAGTCCATAGGATCGAATTCAACAATTGAAGCAGTATAAAGTGGATCCAAAACATCGCCAGATGTTTGAATTACTTGCCCTGAGTGAGTGACAAATGTTTTTTGTTCTAGCTGAGCCTCAGAAAGGGTAGGGAAAACAACAACTATCGAAATCCCAACTAGTACAGATAAGATCAATATCATGGTGATTGAACGACTAAATTTCAAAGATATGTCACTATAACTAATTTGTGTATTTAAAAGTTAGCCAAGACTAATTTTTTTAGCTTAATCTAAATTTGTAAAACATGAGTAAAATTTACTAAAAAATTAGGTTTAAACTAAAGAATATTTCATAAAAATTGTGCAAAGAGCAACCATTCTTTTTGTGATTGTAGGCAGCATAATAGGTACAGGAATAATCCTATCATTTTATGGAAATCAAATAATTTTTGAGGAATTAATCACAGGAGAAGAGTTAGTAAAAGTTGGAAAGAATTTGATAATTCAAGTAGAATTAGATAATATAAAAATAGAAAGTGGGGTTTATGCGATTCAAGTAATGGACTTGAAAGAAGGAACAATAATTGCAAAGGTACTAGACCCATTGGACATAGAAATACAATCTCAATCAATCAATGAAAAAGTTTTTGAAGGTAGATTCGATATTACAACTCCAGGAATATACAAATTAGTTATTGAAAATACAGATGAAAAAGAAGTCCAAATTTTTGGAGTTATAGGACCAGAGCCGGATGCAGGTAAGAAATCATTAGGGTTTATTTCCCTATACGTTCTCATAATTGGTTTGTTTGGGATGGTAGGAGTTACAATTTATGTAATAAAAAATCGTGGAAAATCTTTCAATTAAGATAGGTATCCATTTTTTCTAATCCGTTAATTGCTCCATTAAAATTATCACTGTTTTCTATAATTTGAGTTAATTTTTCAGTATTTGCAGAGAAAGTTGATTTTTCATTATCAGAATTTTTATAAATAAATCCATGTTCTATTAAATAAGAAAGTCTTTCCAAAACTTCACTTTCAGAAATAGAAGATTTTTTTGCCAAGAATGAACAGTCTTTTTCACCGTCTTCTAATTCTGCTAAAATAGCAGATGTGACAGGATCAAACATGCAGTCAACCACTTTTTCTCTATCAAAAATATCATCCATTTCTGATTAATAATAGTAATGTGAATTAATAACTTTGCTTGAATTTGTAAGCTTTTCATCAATACGTCAAATAATATAATTGGCAAAATAACACCATTACAATAATGCAGAAATTATGTATCAAAGATCCATCAGGAAAAGGAGAGCATTGTTTCTGTATTGCAATTGATGCTCAAAGAGGAATAAAAAAGTGCTGCAAATGCAGTCAATGGAATGTACAGGGTAGAAATTGGACAGAAGATGCAGACTTTAGATAATTTTTAAAATTAAACCTAATAATTCAGAACTGAGGCTAAAATAAGATAACGTGTATTTATCTCAAGTCATTTGATTGCTATCAATTCTTTTGAAATTCTTCTAAATGATGCCTAGCATGGTTTTTATCGGGGTAACTAAGAAATTGTGAATACTTGAGCACTCAAGAATACAGACACATTGTCAGAATTATAGGAAATGATATTCCAGGGGCTAGAAAAGCAGTAGTGGGGTTAACTCAGATTAAAGGGATAGGATACAGTTTTGCCACTGCAGTTTTAGATACTCTAAAAATTAACACCAACACGAGTATTGGTTTTCTTTCGGAATCAGATGTTCAATCAATTGAAAAGTTAATTACTAATCCTATAGCAGGAAATTTCCCTTTATGGTTTCTTAATAGAAGAAAAGATATTGAAACGGGGAAAAATTTACATTTGTTAACATCAGATATCCCTTTTACTTTAAGAAATGATATTGAAAGAGAAAGAACCACTAGTAGTTGGAGAGGATATAGACACATGTACGGCCTAAAGGTCAGAGGACAATGTACAAGAACCACTGGCAGAAAGGGAGGCGCAGTAGGTGTTGCAAAAGCGGGTAAAGCAGCACCAGCGAAGTCAGCTGAAGTGGCAGCAGCTCCAACAAGTGCAGCCGCTGCAGCAAAACCTGCTGAAGTAAAGAAAGAAGCCCCTGCGGAGAAAAAGAAATAGGTGAATTGAGTGGGAGATCCTAAAAATCCAAGAAGAATGTGGAAAAAGCCAAAGAGGCCTCTTAATTATGAATTAAAAATGGCTGAATTGAAAATTCTCGGCACATTTGGTTTAAGAACAAAAAGAGAATTGTGGAAAGCACATACTGAGTTGTCTCGTGTAAGACATCAGGCAAGATCATTACTTGCACTGAGACAAGAAGAGAGGCAAGAAAAAGAGCCAATTTTGATGAATTCTTTATCAAGAATTGGATTAGTTAGTAATGAATCTACATTAGATGACGTGTTAAATCTTCAGGTTAATGATTTACTTTCACGCAGATTGCAAACGATTGTATCAAGGAATTTTGGGTTTAAAACACCATACCAAGCAAGACAAGCAGTAATTCATGGACATATAATGATAGGAGATAGAAAAGTAAACATTCCATCATATATTGTAAAATTAGAGGAAGAGAAAAATATTCATTTTTCTCCAGAATCAAAGATTCCAGATATTTTACAAAGTACTAAAAAATTAGAGAATCCACCAGAGGTTGATGTAGATGATACAAAATCTATGTCAGAGACAAAAGAGACATCAACATAATCGTCAATAATGAAGTTAATAAGGGTGAAAACTACCGATTTCAATAGTTATGTGTTCAATAATTGGATATTATGGATTGGAAATTGCAGCACCAGTAATTGTCAAAGGATTAAAGAGAATGGAGTATCGAGGATACGATAGCGTAGGCGTCGCAACTGAAGCAAATAATCATATCGAATTAAAGAAAGGTGTTGGAAAAGTTGCAGAAGTAAACTCAATGGTTCATCTTGATAGTTTACCTGGAAAAATGGGGATAGGCCATACTAGATGGGCAACTCATGGAAAGGTGACCGATACAAATGCCCATCCACACCCCAGCAGTACTGGGAAGATAGCAATAGTTCATAATGGAATCATTGAAAACTACAAAGAATTAAAAAAAGAATTAGAAAAAGATGGATATAGTTTCAAAAGTGAAACAGATAGCGAAGTAATAGCCAATCTTCTTCAAAAAAATTATGACATAACTAGAGATGTTAAAGATACGATGATTCAAACTGTTTCAAAATTGAAAGGGCATTACGCATTTGTTGCAATGTTTGACAATGGACAATTGGCAGCTGCCAGATTTCACGAGCCGTTGATAGTAGGAGTTGGATTAAGTAATTTCTTTTTTTCAAGCGATGTTTTGGGATTTATTGAATATACAGATGACGCCATTTACATAGAAAACGGTAATTTTGCCATAATGAGTAAAGACGAGTTTAAAATTATGGATTTTAACGGAGAGTCTGTAAAATATCAAATTACAAAAGTATCAAAGGAATTTGCAGATTCCTATAAAGGAGAATATGCACATTACACATTAAAAGAAATTTATGAGCAAAATGAAACAATTTTAAAAGCTGGTGAAAGAAGTGAAGAGGCAATTATAAAAGCAGCCGATTTTATCCGACATGCAAAAAACATATACATTACGGGAAGTGGAACTAGTTATAATTCAGCCTTAATTGCAAAACAGATTTTTTCCAAATACGCAAAAATAAAAGTAGAGACAATAATGTCTAGCGAGTTACAATTTTCTCCAGATATCATTGAACCAAATTCTATTCTAATTGCAATTTCACAGAGCGGTGAAAGCGCTGATGTGTTGGAAGCTGTCAATACGGCGAAAAATGTAAAATGCAAAATTATTTCCATAGTAAATTTACTCACATCCTCACTAGTGAGGGAATCAGACATAGCAATAGGAATGAATTGTGGACCAGAGATAGGAGTTGCAGCAACAAAGAGTTTTACTTCACAGTTAGCCGTTTTGTTTAAAATTATAGAAAAGTTATCCAATAATATGGTGAAAATAGATTTTGATGAAATGTCAAGATCAATTTCGAAAATGCTAGAAGACCCAACTAAAATTAAAAAAATTGCTAATGAAATGAAAGAAATTTCAGATATCTATGTTCTTGGAAGAGGAATTCATTATCCTATTGCTATAGAAGCGGCGCTAAAACTGAAAGAACTAACATACATTCATGCAGAGGGAATACCAGGAGGAGAGTTAAAACATGGTCCATTAGCGTTGATGGATTCAGGAGTATTGGTCATCATAATTAATCCAAATGATTCAACATACTTAGATACGCTAACCAGTGCTAACCAAATTAAATCACGTGGCGCAAAGATTATTGGAATATCAGATGTGCCAAGTGACACCTATGATTATTGGGTAGAAATCCCAAAAACAAGCGAGTTGACATATATTATTTCAGAAATAATTCCAATTCAATTACTTTCCTATTATGCTGCACTTGAAAAAAATACGGATCCAGATTATCCAAGAAACTTGGCCAAATCAGTCACAGTAAAGTAAAAAGTCGATGATATTCTTTTTCGGCTAACGCTAAAAAATTTGTTGAATTATTTCCTGATTTTATCATAGATGCGATTATACTACCGCCAGCACCAACGCCCTCTTTTGCAAACCCTTGTGAAAATGCCCGGAGTCCAGAAAATTGAGAGTTCTCAAGACCAGGATTAACTGCTATTGCAGGGATATCAGCAATTTCTGAAACAAGCGATTTAAAATTAGCACTGTCGTCATTAGATATGTAAGAAGTAGTTCCAATAGCGGTATTTTTTTCGTTGAATCCAATTTTTGAGGCAAATGCTAAAACTGCAGTCATTTGTGTACCACCTGCCAACATTACTTTAGTTATTTCAGATGCAGCACTCAACATACCAGTTACAAAAGGAATCATGGGGTCACCGACTTCAGCCATTATATTGTATGGATCATCAGAGGTTAATCGTTCTAGTGCTGAATTTACAATGGCATTTTTTAACTCAACGGGATTATTTGGAATGCTAGAACTTACTTTAGCTTTGAATCCCAATCCTCGCAATATTGCAAGGGCGGTAGTTGTACCACCAGGAATACTTTCTCCAATAATCAAACAATCAGTCATAGAAGCAAGGTTTCTTCCTACTATTCTTCCATAATTTACTGCTTGGGATACTTGAGAGTCACTCATTGCAGATTCAACTAGTATGTTTCGTCCGTAGGACAAGCCAGTATTGATAAAAGGTAATTGTGGAGAGATTTTACTTCCTGAATTAATTACAATGTGTGGGATGCTAGAGGACTCTAATGCAGTTTTAGTGAGTATTGCAGGTGTGGGTTTACCGTCAGGAGTCATTGGAATTTTATCAATCGTTTTACAATTGCCATAGTAGAGATATTCGGCATCAGCAGGTGGAGTAAATTTTATCGAATCTTTATCAGCACCAGCAAATGTAATACCTGGGATTTCACATGTTTCAGTATAAGAAATTACAAGTGAGAATAAAAAATTTCCAGGCTTGATTGCATGAATAAAATCTTGAGCTTTGCTTACATTACCAAAAAATTCAAAATTTTCCAAATATGTCATTATCCCATCATATCAACAAATTCTTGTTCTGTTCGCTTTTGCATGACAGGATTGGTTATTTTTTCCTGTCCAACGGTAGATGATGAAGAATGTCCATAATTATGACCAGAGTAAAGAACAAGATCATCATTCAAAGAATAAATAACATCAAAAAGACTGTGATAAAGATCCTTTGCACTTCCTCCTGGAAGATCTATCCGCCCACAGTTCCCTACAAAAAGAGTATCTCCGGAAAAAAAAATCCCGTCTCCAATCAAGCACATACTGTCTTTGGAATGACCAGGAGTATGCAAAACCGCTAATTTTGAATCACCAAATTCAATTATGTCGCCATCCTTAACGGTAACATCATGTTTTAACTCAGATTCCTCATGTTGAATTATTTTTGCATTAGTCAATTCCTTCATTCCTTCATTTCCCAAAGTGTGATCAAAATGATGGTGAGTGTTAACGATGTACTTTATTTTCAAATTATTTCGTTTAATGATTTTCTCAATTTGATCAAGATCCCAAGAAGGATCAATTATTATTCCTTCATTTGTATTTTCATCTTCTACCACATATGTAAAATTCTGCATATTTCCAACTTGAATTTGATGAACCTTCATAGAATGCCCTCTTCAGCTTCTGGAGGAATTCCTATCTTTTCAACATAGATTTCACCACACAGATCTTTTCTTTTTGGCATCCCCCTCTTCATTTTATGAAATGAAACTGTCATGTTACTTTTCACAAAGATATTTGCAGTTTCTCCGTTATCAGGATTGACACCAGAAGGTACATCAACAGAAATTATGAAACAGTTTGAATCATTAATGTACTTTATTGCACTTGCATATGGTTCCCTTATCTCTCTTGAAATTCCAGTTCCAAGTATTCCATCCACAATTATGTCAGGATTCAAATCAATTACTTTGTTCACATCAGAGATCAATTGAACAGATGGCATTTTTTCAAGTAACGCCCAATTCCATTGACTTTCTTCATTTTTTATTTTATCAGGAGTTCCAAGTAAGACTACTGTAACTTTTGAACCATAACCTGCAATGTGTCGAGCCATAACCAGTCCATCACCGCCATTATTTCCTAATCCAGCAAAAACTAAAATATTCTTTGATTCAATATTATCAAATTTTTCGGCTAATCTTTTAACTGCAATAGCACCGGCATTTTCCATCATAAATTTTTTTAAAAATCCCATGCGATGTCCGTTATTTTCAATTTGCATCATTTGATCTACAGATATTTCCATAATTGGAATAAAAGAGAAGTAAAATAAGAGCTTTGGCAAACGACTTTATCCTGGTTTTCGTTCATAAACAAATATGACATTAAAAAATGTAAAGATGTCTTTGAACAAGATTGAAAAAGCGTTATCAGATGTCCAAGATGCCAGAGAATTTTTGCTAAAAAATACCAGAGAAATAATAATTCTTTGCAGCAGATCTATTATATCAGTACATAAAGGAGATATGAAATCGGCAAAAAATAATCTAAAACAAGCAGATGCATTACTAAAAAAATACAAGAAAAAAGTCACATCGGATCTTCGAAGATATATGATTACCCCAGAACAAGAATTTGTCGAGGCAGCATCTCTAATTGCCATTGTTGAAAAAAAAGAAATCCCTTCAGAAAAGGAATTAGATGTGATGCCAGAATCATATGTTTTAGGACTAATGGATTGTGTAGGAGAGCTAAAACGAATGGTTTTTGATAAAATTAGAATTGGAGATATTGACAATGCCTCAAAAATTTTTGAAATAATGGAAAACTTGTATCTTCATTTGTATCCATTTTCAATATATGATAAAGTAGTAAAAGAAGCTAGAAGGAAAATAGATGTAGATCGTATCTTAGTTGATGATGTTAGAAGTGCAATCACAGAAGAGAAACGACGTTCAGAATTAATCAAAGCATTAAACAAACTGCAAAAATAGTTTTTACAAAATAAAATTTAGTGCGGGTGATGGGATTTGAACCCACGAACTCCTAAGAGACTAACCCCTCAAGCTAGCGCCTTTGGCCAGGCTGGGCGACACCCGCAATAAAAATTTCTTGCATGGTTTTTATAATCCTTGATTACTTTTTTCTTTATATGCTAATTCCTGTAAGGTGTTTTACTTGTGGAAATTTAGTTGCCGATAAGTTCGAAGATTATCAAAATAAAGTAAGGACTGGAGAAGATCCAGCAAAAGTACTAGATGTTTTAGGAATCAAGAGATATTGCTGCAGAAGAATGTTATTAACTACTGTTGAAACCATTCAACAGGTTATTCCATTTTATGAAGCAATACAGAAAAGACATCAAGAAGTCCAATCTGAGCTAGAGTAATTTGTCAAAAATAACCTCAATTGAAGGACGTATCCTTTACAACAGCCGAGGAAGTAAAACTATTGAAATCGACATTATATCAGATAGTAAATTTCTCGGAAGGGTTTGCGCACCTTCTGGAGCCAGTGTTGGAAAATATGAAGCAGTTAGTTTTCCAAATGAAAAACCAGAAGAAAGTTTAAGAATATTAAATGAAAATTCTAAAAAATTTGTAGGGTTGGAAGCATCAGATCTTAAAACGATACATGAAACGTTAAGAAATATTGATCAATCATCAAATTATTCAAAAATAGGAGGGGCATTAGCATTTGCAGTAACTATTGCTTCGATGGAATCTGCTGCAAAGTCACAAGATAAATTTTTATTTCAAATATTATCCTCTGATTCATCTTTCAGATTTCCATTTCCATTAGGTAACATTTTAGGAGGTGGAGCACATGCAGGGCCAGGAACGCCAGATATTCAAGAAATTTTGATTTGTGCAAAAGGTGCAAAAACAATCAGAGAGGCCATTGACACTAATTTGTTAGTTCATAAAGAATTACGCCTTGTTTTAGAAAAAGAGGATTCTAATTTTACAAATGGAAGAGGAGATGAGGGAGGATGGGCACCAAAATTAAAAAATGAAGAAGCATTAGAATTTTCAGCAAAAGCTTGTGAAAATTTAGGATTCACATTAGGAAAAGAAGTCTCTTTAGGAGTAGATTTTGCATCGTCAACTCAGTGGAGTGAAGAAAAACAAAAGTATGTTTATGATAGAGCTGGATTTGTAAATTCTTCTGAGCAACAAATTGAATTTGCTGCAGATATTATCAAAAAATATAAATTAATTTATGCAGAAGATGCAGTACATGAAGAAGCTTTTGAGGATATGGCAGAATTAACTGCTAAATTTCCCGATACATTAGTGACAGGAGATGATCTTACTGTGACCAATAAAGACATTCTAACTAAGGCAATTAAATTGAAATCTTGTAATGCTGCAATTCTTAAAGTTAATCAAGCAGGTAGCCTCTATGATGCGTTAGAATTTGCCAAAGTAGCAAATCAAAATAATATCAAATTAATCACATCACATAGATCTGGAGAATCTATTGATTCACATATTTCTCATATAGGATTGGCAACAAAATCAAAAATGCTCAAAGTGGGCATAGTTGGTGGAGAAAGAGTAGCAAAACTAAATGAGCTTATACGTCTATCAGAGCATGATTTAATACGCGGTATGGCAGAGATTTAAAATCGCTATGAGTGAACAGACAGAAATTACGGACATCAAAAAGAAGATCCTATCAACAGGAATTAGAGTAGGGACGCAGGTCAAAACAAAATTCATGGTCCCATTTATCACAAAAGCTAGTCCTGAAGGTCTATACATGCTGGATATAGATATAACTCTAGAAAAAATTAAAACAGCTGCTAAATTCATCAACCGTGTTGGAACCGATAAACTAATCGTTTGTTCTGCTAGACAGTATGCGAATACTCCAATTGAGAAGTTTTGTGAAATGTTGGGGTCTAAAAAATTACTAGGCAGATTTATGCCAGGCACTCTTACCAATCCATCATTGCCATATTACATTGAACCGAGATTGGTTTTAATTTCTGATCCTCAAGTAGATGTGCAAGCAATTACAGAGGCAACCAATGCAGGTATTCCTATAATTGGGATAGCAAATACAGATAACATTACATCAAAACTAGATGTAATTATTCCAGCAAATAACAGAGGAAGAAAGGCTCTTGCTACAGTTTATTGGTTATTGGTTCGACAAATTCTCATAGAAAGAGGTGAACTCAGAGAAGATGAACCAATGAAATTAGACATTGATGACTTTGAAACAAAGATAACGGAAGAGGAAATAGAGTAAATGTACATTAGAACACCGGCAGTAGCCGGAATGTTCTATTCCAGTGAAAAAAAAGAGTTAAAAAAAATAATTAGGGAATGTTTTTTACATAAATTTGGTCCAGGTATGATTCCACCATCTAAAACTAGAAAGAAAATTTTTGGAGTTATTTGTCCACATGCGGGATACATGTATTCAGGTCCAATAGCATGTCATTCATTTTACGCAATATCATCAGAGATACCAGAATTATTCATAATAGTTGGACCCAATCATTGGGGAATTGGAAGTAGTGTTGCAACAATGAAAGATTGTAAATGGAATACGCCGTTGGGAGATGTAGAAGTAGATTCAGAAGCAGTAGAAGAAATTTTGCACTTGTCAGAAATTATCGAAATAGATAGTCTGGCTCATACACGAGAACATAGTTTAGAGGTGCAAATACCAATACTACAAGAAGTGTATTCTGATTTCAAAATATTGCCAATATCATTAATTAATCAAAATAAAGATACATCTGAAGAAATAGGACAAGCAATGGCAAAAATTGCAGAAAAAAAGAATGTCATGATCATTGGATCTTCAGATTTTACTCATTATGAACAAAATGAATTTGCACATGAGCAAGATATGGCTTTAATTGAACCGATATTGGAATTAAACGTAGAAAATTTTTATCGTGTTTTAGAAGATAGAAATGTAAGCGCTTGCGGTTATGGTGCAATTGCATCCACTATGATAGCGTGTAAAAAATTAGGCGCTACGAAAGGAGAATTGCTCAAATATGCTACAAGTGGAGATATGACTGGAGATAAAAATTCCGTTGTGGGTTATGGATCGATAGTGTTCACTTGAAATCAAAAGCTTCTGCTCCTGGAAAGATAATTCTTTTTGGAGAGCATTTTGTAGTGTATGGTGTAAAGGCAATACTTTGTGCAATAAACAAACGAATTACAGTAAGTGCCACTAAAACACAAGAAAACACAATTTCAATTAAATCAAACATAGGAAATTTGATCACTACGCCAAATAGACCAATTACAGAGATTAATTCTCCATTAAAACCATTTTATTTCATAGCAAACAAGATGATAGAAAAATACAAGTCAACCACAGGAATAGAAATTCTAATTCAGTCAGAAATTCCTTTAGGAGTAGGTTTAGGTTCATCCTCTGCCTGTTGTGTTGCAGGAGCAGCGGCAATTTCAAGATTATTTGCAAAAACATCAAAAAAAGAAATCCTCGATTTAGCAATTGAAGCTGAAAAAACTATTTTTCAAAATACGTCAGGAGCAGATTGTACTGTGTGTACGTTTGGAGGAATTATGGAATATGATAGAAAAAATGGGTTCTCAAAGATAAATCTAGAACCTAATTTTCATCTGGTTATTGCAAATTCAAAGATCGAGCACTCTACAGAGATTATTGTTTCAAATGTAAGACAAATCAAAGAAAAAAATGAGGGTAAATTTTCCATTTTATGTAAGGAAGAATCAGATTTGATCAGTAATGTGTTGATTCTTTTGAAAAATAATGATTTGGTAGGACTAGGTAAAAGCATGGTAAAAAATCAAGAATACCTTGAAGCAATAGGAGTATCTAATGAGAAACTACGTTCTATGATTGAATTGGCTCAAAAAGCATCATTTGGAGCAAAAATAACTGGTGCTGGAGGAGGAGGATGTATTATTGCTTTAACAAATGAATCAAATGTAGAAAAAGTCATTGAGAAATTCAAAGAGAAAAATTACGAGTGTTTTTCTGCGAAAATTGATTTTAAGGGATTGGATACTTTTTAATTGACTAAATATTTGGTGACAACATGATTCTAATAAAATTGGGGGGCTCAATTATTACTAACAAAGAAAAACCATTATCACCAAGGAAAAAAATAATTAAAGCCATTGTAAAAAATTTAAAAAAAATTGATGAACCAATAATAATTGTTCATGGCGGAGGATCTTTTGGGCATTATTGGTCTATGAAATACAATATGCATACAAAACCAATGAATTATAGCATGCATGGAGTATCAGTTGTCAAAAATTCAATGATTGAATTAAATAAAATTATTTTAGATTCATTTTTAGAAAATAAATTAAATCCATATTGCATCCCACCAACAGATTTCATGGCAGGAAATGATCCCATTATAAAGAAAGTAAAAGAAATTCAAAAAATTGCAAATGCTGGATTAATTCCTATTACTTTCGGAGATGCACTTTGGTACGGTCAGAAGAAAACATACATTTTATCAGGAGATAGAATTATGACATACCTGTCAAAAATCCTAAAACCAAGATTAAGTATTTTTGTTCTAAATGAAGATGGACTATATTTGGATTTGAAATCAAAAAAATTAATTTATGAAATAAATAAAAAAAATCCAACTATTTCAGAAAATAAAATGGATGTTACAGGAGGAATGACTAGGAAGGTTGAAGAGGCATCAAAAATTTCAAAAATGGGTATAGATGTATTTTTTGTAAATGGTAACAAACCTGAAAGAATTGTGAAAGCGGTTAAAAATAGGAAATTTGAAGGGACTTTGTTTAGAGGAAAGAAAAATGTCTGAAGAATATCTTATTTTAGTTGATGAAAATGATAATCCAGTGGGTTTAGAAGAGAAGGTAAAGTGTCACCTACCAAATGGAAAACTCCATAGAGCATTCACAGCATTATTGCTTGATAAAAATGGGAGATTAGTTCTAACCAAAAGAGCTGCAGAGAAAATGCTGTGGCCAGGAGTCTGGGATGGAACAGTAGCTAGCCACCCAAGAAAGTCTGAAACGTATGTTACATCAGCAGAGAGAAGAATGCCAGAAGAGTTAGGCATTTCATGCAAATTAGACTATTTATTCAAATTTGAGTACCACGTACCATACAAAGATGTAGGCTCAGAAAATGAAATTTGTGGGACGATGATTGGGATAATAGATGACTCCACCAAATTTAGCTTAATCAAAGATGAGATAGATGAGATCAAATGGATTTCAGCACATGAATTACTTTTAGAGTTGAAAGATAGTCCAAAAATATATTGTCCCTGGATGTTAATTGCTTTGGAATTATTGGACAAATCAGAAAAAATAATGTTAGAAAAATACAAACATGTATTATCTTCATGGATTGATTCAGAATTACAAAAAGCAATACAAGAAGCAATTAGAATCCATCTACCAGATAATAAATGGAGGTTAGTAAAATGAAAAAAACAAAAACAGTTGAAAAAAATGCAGTCATTGTAAACAGATATCTAAATTCAAAACTACGAGGAACACCAAAAACACTCTATGATGCTGCCTCTCATTTGATAATCCATGGTGGAAAAAGACTCAGACCACATATGGTGATTAATAGTTGTAAGATTTTAGGAGGCAATGTCTCAGTTGCAATACCGGCTGCTAGTGCAGTAGAAATGATACACAATTTTACTTTGGTTCATGATGATATTATGGATAACGATGAGATGCGTCATGGCGTGCCAACCGTTCATAAAAAATTTGGAATGCCAATTGCAATACTAGCTGGCGATGTTTTATTTTCAAAGGCATATCAAATAATTTTAAATTCAAAATTATCTAATGATGCGACTATACAATTGGTTTCCAGATTAGCAAGAGCATGTGTAGATGTGTGTGAAGGGCAATTATTAGATGTAAAAATGGCAGAAGAGAAAAGAATCCCATCACAAACAGAATACATTGCAATGATTGGAAAAAAAACTGCAGCATTATTTGATGTATCATGTTCGATGGGGGCAATCTGTGCAACGAATAACCAAAAAGATATTTCAAATTTATCCAAATTTGGAAGAAATTTGGGAATTGCATTTCAAATTACAGATGACCTAATTGGAGTTATGGGTGATCCAAAAATTACAAAGAAACCTGTTGGAAATGATCTAAGAGAAGGAAAGAAATCACTCCCAATTCTTTTAGCAATAAAATCAGCAAAAGGAAAAGACAAAAAAGTAATTCTAAATGCGTTTGGTAATCCAAAAGCAACTAAAAATGACCTCAATGATGCGGTAAACGTTATCCGTTCACTTGGAATAGAAGAAAATGTAAGGAATCAGGCGCTAAAATATGCGGAGACGGCCAAGAAATCACTTTCAAAATATTCAGGTTCTGCTAAAACAGAATTAATAGATCTCTTGGATTTTGTTGTAAAAAGGAGTCTATAATTTGAATGAAGAAGTAAGAAAAGAAATTAGAAAGATTGCACTGCAAAATGCATTTGAACATGAGGGAAAGACTCAGGATAAAATCGTACTAGTAAAAATTCTTAGTACAAAACCAGAGTTTCGAACAAAAGTAAAAGAAATTGGTGGAGTCATTACAGAGATTGTTAATGAAGTTAATCAAATTTCATTCGATGGGCAAAGAAAAGAAATAGAAGAAAATTTTCCTGAAATTTTAATTCCGAAAGAAAAAATTGAAGAAAGAGAGGGATTACCGCCATTAGAAGGAGCTCAGCAAGGAAAAGTTGTAACAAGATTTCCACCAGAACCTAATGGGTATCCACATATAGGACATGCTAAAGCAGCTATCATTAATGCGGAATATGCAAAGATGTATGATGGTAAATTCATTTTGAGAATGGATGATACAAATCCAGAAGCTGAAAGAATGGAATATCATGCTGCAATTAAAGTTGGATTAGATTGGTTAGGGATCAAATTTGATGTTATTAAAAATACCTCAGACGATATGGAGTTATTTTATGAAAAAGGAATTGAATTAATTAATTCTGGAAAGGCTTATGTCTGCACTTGTAAGAGAGACGACATTGGCAATAATAGGAGAGAACGAAAAGCGTGCAAATGTAGCTTGGGAGACATTAGACACAATATTCAAGGTTGGGAGAAAATGTTTGAGAAATTTAAACCAGGAGATGCAATTCTAAGATTTCGTGGAGACATGAAGGCAGACAATGCAGTAATGCGAGATCCAGTGCTATTTAGAATAATTGACGAGAAACACTACACGCTTGGAAACAAATATCGAGTATGGCCAAGTTATGATTTTGCAGTAGCAATCGAAGATAGTAATGACGGGATCACTCATGCATTTCGTTCAAAGGAATTTGAATTGAGGAAAGAGCTTATCGATGCCATTTTAGATGCACTTGGTATGCGAAAACCACATCAAGGTTTCTTTTCTAGGCTTGAATTCAAAGGAATGCCTGTTTCTAAAAGAATTCTAAAGCCATTGATAGAAGAAGGAAAAGTGTCATGGTATGATGATCCAAGATTGCCAACATTAGAGTCCCTTAGGAGAAGAGGAATAAAACCAGAAGCAATAAGAAAATTCATCTTATCTTTAGGATTAACCAAAGCAAATACCCTAGCGCCATTTGATGCACTTGAATCATTTAATAGAAAATTTGTTGATGCAAATAGCATCAGATTGTATATGGTAAGTAAACCCATAAAACTTAGAATTAAAAATTTACCATTTTCATTTGTAGAAATTCCAAATCATCCAATAAAAGACATGGGTAAAAGAAAAATTGATTTAGATGAAAATTTCTATATTTCAGGAGAAGATGCAAAAAATATCAAAGAAGGCACCTCAATTAGATTACTAGCGTTAGGAAACATCATGATATCAAAAACTAATGGCGAATTTGAAGGAGAATTTGTAAAAAATGATAGTACCGCAGATATACAAAAAATTCAATGGGTCCCACAAAAAAATGCTCATGTAATTAAGATTCTTATTCCAAAACAATTGTTCATTGATGAAAAGTTTAATGAAGATAGTTTAGAGGAATTGGTAGCATATACTGAACCTCACTATTTACAATTAAAAGAGGGGGAAGAAATTCAATTTGTTAGATTTGGGTATTGTAGAAAAGATTCCCAGAATCAAGCAATTTTTTCACACAAGTAAATGAGAGAGTTATGAAGATAGCACGATTATTGCATGAAAATGGTGAGACGTATGGCTTTGTAAAGAATGGCAAAGTTGCAACAAAGGAGGAAATAACTTATCAGACAGGGGTTCCAATTCCACAAAGCATAAAAGATTTTCTTTTTGATGGATGGTACGACGAAATTAAAGATCAATCAGATAGTTTACCGTATGAAGAAAATATTTCAAAATTTAAACTATTAAGTCCCATTCCAAATCCAAGTAAAATTATTTGTCTGGCTTTTAATTATGTGGATCATGCTAAAGAACAAAATTTGTTACCTCCAGAAGAACCAGCCATAGTTCTAAAACCTAGAACTACACTAAATGGAACAGAATCAGACATAATTTGTCCGGATTTTGTAACTCAGTTGGATTATGAAATAGAATTAGCCTTGATAATAGGTAAAAATTGCAAAAATATCAGCCAGGAAGAATCAAAGGAAGCAATTTTTGGATACATGATTTTAAATGATGTTTCAGCTAGAGATATTCAATTCAAAGATAAACAATTTACCAGAGGAAAAAGTTTCGATACATTTGCACCTTCAGGACCATGGATCACAACATCAGATGAAGTAAAAAATCCACAGAATCTGAGACTTACGACTAAAGTCAATGGGCAGGTAAGACAGGACTCTTCTACAAATAATATGTTTATAAAAATACCAGAAATAGTTTCTAGCTTAAGTAAAGTAATGACTCTTGAAAAGGGAGATATAATTTCAACTGGGACTCCTGCTGGAGTTATGTTGAACAAACCAAATGCCATATTTCTCAAAAATGATGATAAAATAGAAATGGAGATTGAGGGTTTAGGAATTTTAAAAAACACAGTTAAATTTGTTAATGAAAATTAGTGTAATAATTTCTGCATTAAATTAAATGTGATTTTATATTCTAAATTTTTTATAAAAGGTAATTTTTCTCTAGTTAAAATCTGTATTTTTTTATAATTTTTTTGGGCTCCATAATTTTGTATGTATGAAATAAGTTCCAAAGTATTATTTTGAGAGCCTGAAAACAGAGTAACAATCATCGTATCATCAAAATGTTGTGAGTCAGTTAAAATTGCAATTGAGGTATCACCGAATTTATCTGAAAAAATTATTTTATTTTGTGAAGATAATGAAAACAATGCTTCATCATCTAAGACTAACCATCTCCATGATTTTACATAATGAGAAATTTCTGGATAGTATAAGAGATCGCCAAATTGGATTTTATGATTGTTGGTAATTTGGGGTAAAAGTGAATAGAAATTCCAAGTTTGGAATATTTGATAATTGAGATTTTTTGCCATTAAAAGAGATGCTAAATTTTCAGTATCAATAAGCATTAGTGAAAATGATATTTGTTTTTCTTTAGCAAGTGATTCTACATACTTGACTAGATCTGAGGCCAAACCTTGCTTGCGAAAATTTGAGTCAATTCTGATTCCTTCAATCCATACTTGATTTTTAGAGAAAAATGCATGGCACACACCAACAGGATATGGTTTTTCAATAACGAGTAAGTTTCCCTCTGATAACCAATAATTCCAAACATCTTGAATATAATCACCCCATGAAAAAGTATTTTTACAAAATTTCAATACAGAAATTTTATCAGATGGGATTGCAATTCTAATCGATTTTTGCTCCATATACGAAAAAATATTAAGAATGATAGACTAAAAACCATAATGGGTAAAATAATAGTGGGAAAAACCACAGATATACAACTTGGGAAAATGATCAAAGTTTCCGTGGATGGTAAAGAGATCATGGTTGCAAATATCGATGGTGATTATTGTGCCTTGGATGATTCTTGTACTCATTCAGGGGCAAGTCTTTCAGAAGGAAAATTAGATGGGTGTAAAGTGATATGTGGATGGCATGCAGCTGAATTTGATTGTAAAACAGGTAAACTAGTTAAATTTCCCGCTAAAATCAGAGATGTATCATCATACAATGTTGTTGTAGAATCAGACAATGTATTTTTAGAGATGTGACTATATAATACGAATGCTCAACATATGGTATTAAAAATGGCTGACAATAAACAAAACAAAGAATCAATGAGAGAAGCGATAGAGACGTTGAATCAAATAGCTACAAATCATTCAACACCAAAAACAATCAAAAAATCTATCAGTGATTTGATTGTTGAATTAAATAATGAAGAATATTCTCTTTCAGTCAGAGCCTCCAACACAATTAGTTTGTTAGATGATATAACACAGGATCCCAATATGCCTTCGTATGTAAGGACACAGTTATGGCAGGCAGTCTCAAAGCTTGAAAGCATAAGAGAATAAATTCCATATTGTTTTAGTTATAATATTGAAAATAGAAGAGTATCTAAAATCACTACCAGAAAACATAGTCAGTGGAGAAGATGTCCAATTGCCAGACAAGTCATTTAGAGAGATTTTTAATTTCTTAAATTTGGGGGGAAATGATATTTTTTATCATCTTGGATGTGGAGATGGAAAAGGAATTGAATTAGCTTTAAAAGAGTACAATGTAAAAAAGGCTGTCGGAATTGATAATAATTTAGATAAAATCAATCAAGCAAAAAAGATTCTAAGTCAAAATAATCTTTCAGGAGAATTAATTTGTGAGGATATACAAAATTCAGATATTTCTGATGCTACAGTAATTTTGTTTTGGTTTACTGATGAGGAGATCATTAGGAATATGATGACTAAATTTGAAAAACTACGATCCGGTACAAAAATAATCACTATTTGGGGTCCATTACCTGATTGTCTTCCTCAAAAAGTAGAATTCCCTTACATAATCAATCAAATTCCTTTCAATAAGGCAAATAGTTTGCAAGAACAAGTATTAGCAATATTTGGAGTAAAATGCATAGATTTTGTAACTGCGTGGGAATTTGCAGAAAGATACACAAAAGCAATATCTAGTAAAATTGAAAATGACAGATTCTTAACAATTATTCAGACATTAGTAATTTGGATTAATGCAAGAAATCTAGGAGTCTCTTGTGGGGAGAAAATTCCAGAGTCAATTAAGACGTATATCAACATAATGAAAACGCATTTTAATATTGATTTTGAGCATCTTTTAAAATAATTTCTGTGTAACCCTTTTATTTTATGGTGATCAATTTTAGTCGTGCTCGGTAGAATAAACATCAATGTTTCTGCAATAGATTATGATAATACAAGTAAGGCAATAAAACATCAATTGATCCTTTTAGAGGAGATGGTTCATGGCAAAGAGGATTTTGTCATGACAGATTCAGAATTTGCATTTGGATGGCATTTCTTTGTTGTTAGTGTAAACAAATCATTGATAGAAAAATTAGTCGATCAGATGGGTTTGGATTTTGATAGATTGAAAGGAAAGGGCATGGAAAAGAAATTTCTTACATGGCTTTCATCAAAGTTAGAGGGTAAAACTCCTCGATTCAAACTGGCTATCAAAGAAGAGATGGAATCAAGCAAATACGGCATTTTTTAAAAACCATTATAGGCCCTCGAGGGTAATCGAAACCCTGTCCGGGGATCCACAGTCCCCTATACTAGCCACTGTACTACGAGGGCCACAAGAATAAAAAATCGTTTGTCCTGTAATAATCTTTGATTTTAATTCAGTGAATATTAGCCTCTAGATTTATTATTAACTAGTGTAAATTTTAGTTATGAGACTTTGGTGGATAGCTATGGCAATAGCAATTGGACTCACTTGGGTTGGCGCTAATTACCTAATTCCATGGAAATAATCTAAAATTCAGAGATAAATATTTGTAATTAGTTAATTAATGGAATTATCTACAAATTTAGCGAACGCTTTAAATTTGCTTTATTAGGTTACCAGTCAACTTGAGAAAAGGATTCATCACTAATCGTTTACATGCAGGAAAAAAATCCGTAGAGACACCCGTTGAGAAAAAGATAGAAACTTTTCAAGGTAAGGGATATTTATGGATTGATTTGCAAAGTCCAGATAGAAGTGATATTGAAAAATTAGCTGAACAGTATCATTTCAATGCATTAAACATTGAAGATTGTATGACTAAATTTGAGCTTCAAAAATTGGATAGTTATGATGATCATTTCTTTGTAATATTGCATTTTCCACCACTTGCTCAACAAGTTAAAATTTCAAAAAATAGTCAGCTCTCCATTTTTGTAGGTAAGGATTTTCTGGTAACTGTTCATCAAGGAGACTTGAAGCCATTAGTGGATTTAGTGAATATTTGTAAAAATGATTATGATCAACATAGAAAAGAAAGATTACTTGGAAAATCATCCGGATTTTTGCTTCATGAAATAATAGATATTCTGGTAGATGATCTCTTACACATATCAAGAAGGGTAATTGCCAATTTAGATGATTTGGAAGTTGGAGTGTTTGATGAGTCAAAATCAGTTGCAAAAAATATTGCATTACTTAGAAGAGAAATAAATAGGATGAGAAGAATAGCAAATCCACTAAAGAAGTTTGTGTTAGAAGTTGCTAAAAATATTAAAAAATTTGCTGATGGTGACGATCTTTCACTGTATTTTGATGATGTAATTGATCATCTAGACAAAGTAATCGAGATTCTAGAAGAATCAAGAGAGACTATGGAGATTTACAAAGATACAGATTTCATGCTCAGTACTGAACAAACAAACAAAGTACTTGCGGCTTTAACAATAGTTTTCACCTTTTCTATTCCTGCAACAATTATTGCAGCGTTTTATGGGATGAACATTAATTTACCTGGCGGAATTGGAAGCGAGTCGACAATTTTAGGGCCGTTTACATCATTTATTGTAATAAGTATTGTTTCATTTATTCCAGTAGTGGTGATGTTTGTTTTTTTCAAAAAAAGGGGTTGGATTAGTAGTTTATCATAATTCAATCTAATGATTTTTCATGCAGATTGATTTTCACTTTAGTTAAAGTTAGTTTTAGATTATCAGGAATTATTAGGAGTAAACAAGAATTTTTTGCTACATTATCACAAATACCGCTAAAACTATAATGATTAACTGCAGAACATTCTTTTTGAGTATAAAAAATAAAAGGATTATTTTCCATATAATTTGTCAATTCCATTTTAGATGGTATAAAGTATACATCAAAAGCTGTATTCTTGTCATTTATTGAAACTGCAAATTCATAAGAAGTTGAATTTTTTGAAGTACAGATTGGTATGAATTGAGCATATCCTTGTTTTACAATTTCCTCTTGTTTTTCTAAACTATATTTTTTATTGGATATATTTGGGTAAATCGATATGTATGGATCATTATTTAGTTGAGTTCCCTGAATTAATTATATTTTATTTCGAATATTATCAACAGCATATAGATAAAGATGTGGTTTCCAACTAGATTCACAATTACTAAATGCATGTTTTAATTCCACAAATGATTTTGGGTTTTGATATAGTAGTTCATTAGAATTGTAATCATCAAATGATGCAGTATCTAAAGAGAGATTATCAAATCCTTTAACATCTGATTTTGAATTTGGATTGGTCCACATATTTGTTACATCGTAGAGAATGTTTCCAGGATAACTATTCCATTCGGGTTGAAGATGAACATATATAGAATATTTGTTAATATCCTGACCATAAGGTGAACCAAAGAGCAGATGACCAAAAAAAGCATTAGACAGAATCAATATAATTGCAATTAGTGGAATTAAAAAATATAATTTATTTTTCATAAAACAAAAATAGTGTATAAATCCGGAAACATAATGAAGTTTTTGATGGTATGAGATAGTATTGGAATATCATTTTGAGCTAAATATTATATTCAAGTTGTACAAAATACGGTTTTATCTAATCAATATGAGCTTAAATAAATACAAGACAAATTAATCTCTAATATGGTTAAAATTAGAATTAGAACAGGTAGAGGAACCGGAACAAGAGAAATCGATGATACTGGAAAAGAATGGGCAGGAGACGCATTCAAAAAAGTACAAGACGAAACAAAAAAACAGGCAGCAAATAAGATGGTTCACACAGGTAGAGGGACTGGTTCAAGAAGATTGGGCGATATGCCAAATTCAAAACCTAGACCTTCAACTGAAGGAATGACAAGAATTACAGGTCGAGGAACTGGTTCTAGAAAGAGCACCAACAAAGGATCACAGTAAAGCCTTTGAATTTTTATTTTTATTTGTAGTTATTTTGTGAGATACATTCAAAAAAGTCGAAGATTGTTGAAAATTCATAAAAAACCATTATTGCTGTGAGAAACCTAAAAACAATTCTACCAAAGAATCCTAACAATTTTGAAATAGAATGACTCTTTTATCTAGTATCGATCTCGAAATAGATTTGCCATGGTGAACAAAATAATTGCAGTCACAGATAAAATGGCACCAAGTAAAAACATTACAACAGATCCAAGTAGAGAACCATAAAAGACAGTCTGCTGATTTAGATATGCGTCTAAAAACAATCCACCCAAAACAATTCCTGCAATAACTAGCCCGAGTCCTGGTATTCCGTAAAATTGTAGTGGATGTTTTATAGAGACGTACTTTAGAGTATTCACCAGTACTGAAACTCCATGGGATACAGAGTTCTGCTCTGATGTATCACCCTCATAGGATATAGTAATTGGAACTTCAGCTATTGATAGTCCCTTGTTTGATATTTTTAGCAATATTTCAGTTGATACTGCCATGCCTTGTTCAGTTGGATGAATTGCATTAATTGCGTCTTTTGAATATGCCCTAAATCCAGACTGAGAATCTGTAACTTTGAGATTTGTACCATAGTTTGCAGCTGAAGTAATTATTTTGATTCCAGTCTTTCTGTAACTTGATGCTTTAGTGCTATCATCTAAAAATCTTGAGCCAATTACCACATCTACATTATGAGCAGTAATTGCATCGATTAGTAAAGGAATTTGATTAGGATCGTGTTGCCCGTCTCCATCTATTGTAATCATTATCTGAGCATTTTGTTTTCTTGCATAATCAAATAATGTAGCAATGGCAGCCCCATATCCCTGGTTTTTATTGTGTGATAACACAATGGCACCAGATTCTTTTGCTAGTTTGGCAGTATTGTCTGTCGAACCGTCGTCACATACAACTACATTGTCAACATGCTGTAATGATTTTTTTATCATATCCTGTATGGATAATTCTTCATTGTATGCTGGAATACAAACAATCTTCAATGTGAGTTTTGAGATTATTCGAGTATGTAAATATTGATTATTTTGCAGGTGATTCTAAAAATGATGTATACTTTTTCATATTCTATATTCTTGGGACTATGTGGTTTTTTGATAACTTATTAAGAATTTGATTTTAACATTTTTGTAAAATCACAATACATCTTGAGATGAAAATCACTCGTGGATGCAAAAACTCCTTCAGTTTTGTGATTTGTGGTTAGAAGGGTTAATCTTCACCTAGAATTATCCAAGTAAGTCCTCTAATTTGTTCCCAATCCTGTATGGATTCATTGTTATTTGTCATGATACATCATTACAAAATTTAGATAAAAGGTAAACGAATGATTCGTTCATACAAATGATCAGTAACATAAAACAGTAATAGAAAAGATTGGGCCTTGGTTGCCCAATCCTTATGGGATGTAATGGTCGGTTAACGGATTAATGACTCCCGTTTGAATTACAATTATATCATTACAAAATTTGTTTAAAAGTGAGTCGTAGAATTTATCAGTATGATCTAAATACTATTTCAAGAGTTTTTATTTAATTGGAACTCTCACCAAACAACTAATCGTTTTTGGTCTCAAGTTCCAGGTAACAATTTAAAATTTTTGATCTGTTAGATAAAACTGAAGTTAAAATTAATATTTTATCTCAATAATCTAGGATAGTAAGGATATATTGCAACCGCATAATGTATAAGCTGATTTAGTTTGAGGTTATAATTTAGATGTATAAATTTAGAAATAAAAAATCTAATTTATTTTTCCGCCAGGTTTAATCAAAATACCACTGCCCTGTTGAATTTTTAGGAATTTTGTTGCAAAGTTAATATTTAGCGAGCCAGTACTTTCTATT
>JAERMO010000026.1 GCA_016844465.1 Nitrosarchaeum sp.
GTGCCTATTGGAAATGATGCCACTGCTAACAAGGAAGTTAGAAAATGGGGTAAAATTCCTGAATTTGATTTTAAGATAAATGATCACGTAGATATTTCTGAAAATTTGGATTTGGTAGATCTTGAAAGGGCTGCTAAAGTAGCTGGTGCCAGATTTTATTTTCTAAAAAATGATCTTGTGCAATTAAATCAATCCATTATACATTATGCGTTAGATTTTCTAGTAGGAAAAAAATATTCTCTTATTCAGCCGCCATATATGATCAACCGTAAATCTATGGAAGGTGCAATAATAGCTAATGATTTTGATGAGGTAATTTACAAAATTGAGAATGAAGATCTCTACATGATAGGAACATCAGAACATGCAATGGCTGCGATGCATTCTGGTGAAATTATTGAATGAGGAGATCTACCATTAAGGTATGCCGGCATAAGTACATGTTTTAGAAAAGAAGCAGGTGCACATGGCAGAGATCAAAAGGGAATTTTTAGAGTTCATCAATTTGATAAGATTGAACAGTTTATTTTTGCACGTCCTGAAGAATCATGGAAAGAGCACGAACGAATGTTGTCCGTTGCTGAAGAGTTTTATCAAAATTTAGAAATTCCATACAAAATAACACTATTATCGTCTGGGGACATGGGGAAAATTTCTGCAAAAACATACGACATAGAGGCGTGGATGGCGGGACAAAATGCATATAGAGAAATTGTTTCTTGTTCAAATTGTTTAGATTATCAAGCAAGAAGATTAAAGGTAAGATTTAGAGATAAGACAAACGAAGAAACGCAATATCTTCACACATTAAACAGTACTTTAGTTGCAACATCACGTATTTTAGTTTCAATCATGGAGAATTTCCAAACTAAGGATGGCCATATTGTGATCCCAAAAATTTTGCAAAAATATATGGGCAAAAATACAATCTAGTCGCATACCCTTATATTTTGGATTCAAAGGTCGTTAATAATTGGCACGTAGAAAGGGAAGAGTAAAAGACAAATGGAGAGAGAAGAGATGGGTAACGGTTACTGCTCCAGATTCATTTAACAATGTACCAATAGCATATGTTCCAATTACGGATGATGTAAATGCACAGGGTCGAGTTCTAGAAGTTACACTATACGATATCCTAAAAGGAGATCCATCACAGCATCAATACAAAATTTACTTTCAAATTAATAAAGTAGAAGGAGATAAAGCTACTACAATTTTTAAAAGATATGAATATTCAAAAGAATTTTTGCGTAGTTTAGTTAGACGTGGTTCGTCCAAAATAAATTTCATAATAGATATCAAAACTAAAGATGGATATATTTTTAGAATGAAAATAATTGCACTTACACACAGACAACTAAACACATCTAGAAAACATGCTTTGCGATTGATTGCAAAAGATGTAATCAACAATACAGTGCCCCAAATGACGATTGATCAGTTTGTTCAGGCTACCTGTTACAGCAAAATTAATTCAGACATCATGGCAGCATTTAAGAAAGTTATTAGAGTTAGACATGTTGGTCTTGAGAAAGTTAAACTTATCAGAACGGCAGAAAAAGAAATAGCATTACTTGAAGCCTAAACAATAATCACCCAATGGATGCTAAATTAGAAGTTACAATTGATGTAATTGTCCATGCTACTGAAGATATTTCAAAATTCTTTGAATCTTTTGAAGAAGTGTTCGAGATAAAACGAGAAGAATTCACAATTGATCACACTACGGGTCATTTTGAGAATCCCATAATACTACTAAATACCAAAATTGAAAAAATTCAGGCACAAAAATTTGTCGAGAAGTTAAAACAGTTGTTATCAAAAGATCAGATAAATGAGATGATTCAAGAAATCGAAGAAAGAACAGTAGACTCTAGATTCCACCTTAGACTAGATAAACAAGAATTAATCAAAGGCAACCTAATGTTTAAAGAAAAAGATGCAATAAAACTGAAAATCTACACTCCAATTTATAATAAAAAAGACACAGTCAAAATTTTTAGTAAAATATTCCAATTTGTCAACTAGATTAAATAGGAATGAAAGAGTAATTCAGGTTGGGAATGAGGAGATAATAGCCGCTCCAGTCTGAGCGAAAGCTTTGAAGACGCCGCGACGAACCGACCCCATTTTTGAATCTAAAATTGAGAGCATTCATTTCTTCACGTGTTACGATGGTATTATTTTAAATACAGATAGACGACGCCTTCTTTTGTGGCAGACTATGATGTAATAATAGCTGGGGGCGGATTAGCAGGAACTATTGCGGCGCAATCGATTTCACATTATTCTAATCAAGGATTAAAGATACTAGTAATTGACAGAAATCCGTCAAATTTACCTGGAATGAAAAGCGTTGCAGGTTGGATTTGCGGGGATGCAGTTAGCAAAGAAACTGTAGATTTCATGTCAAACAGAATTAAAGTCAATTGGAGTGAGCCGGAGATTGAACATAAAGTCAAAGGAGTAATGGCATTTTCTCCAGATAGAGAAACTTCAATTCCATTTGATGGTGAAGGATACATGCTTAACAGACAAGTTCTGCCACATCGTCAAAATGAAAGGACTCTAGCAATGGGCGTAGATTTTGATTTTGAAATTAACATTACAGGATTAATGTATGATGAAAATCAAGTAGTAGGAGTTCAGGGAATCGACTACAAAACAAAAACACCATACAAAAAGACGGCTAAAGTTGTAATTGATGCAACTGGAATGACATCCATGTTACGAAATCAAATTTCCAATACAACAAAGATGGAAAGAAAAATCGACCGTAAAGACATAGAATCAACAGGGAGACACATCATGTATTTTGATCAAGGTGAAGAAGACCTAACTGAATTTGATCCGGATTATTGTATAATTCATCTTGATCAGGATATTGCTCCAGGAGGATATGGATGGGTATTTCCAAAAGGGAAAAACAAAGTGAATATTGGACTGGGTGTTGAAAAAACACTTCTCGAAAAACGAAATCAAAGGCTGGGGAAAAATGATAATGTGTCCATGTTGATTAATCAATATCTTAAAAGAAATAATGCAATAAAAAATCCAAAACTTTCAGAAGATCCACAGGATAAAAATAATGCAACAGGTAATTTCCAAGTTTCAGTGAGAAGGCAAAATGATTGTATGGTCGCAAATGGATTTGTAATAGTGGGCGATTCTGCATGGATGCCAAAACCCCTAGATGCAGGAGGTATAGGTCCCGCGCTAGTTGCAGGAACTATTGTTGGAAAATGTGTAGTGGATGCAATCCAATCAGGTGACGTCACTGAGAAGGGATTATGGAAATACAATAAAGAATTCATAAATGAATATGGGTACAAGACAGCAGGGTTGGAAATTTTCAGACGATTAATTCAAACACTTACTAATGAGCAAATTAGTTATGGAATGAAACACTTTTTGGGAAATCTAGATGTCGAATCAATTTCAAAAGGAGAGCACCCAGATTTTTCTAGCGTTACAAAATTAGGAATGTTGATCAGGGGTGCTCTAAACAAAAAACTTGCTGACGGTTTACGATTTACCACACAACAAAATAGACTCCTAACAGAACATTATTACAATTATCCAGAGTCTCCTGACGGATTTAATGGTTGGAGTAAAAAACTACATCATATTCTGGATGAATCTAATGCCAAACTGTCTCAATATCAAAACTAAGCTTTATTTGTAATTCTAATCTTAAAACATATCAAATGTTACAAGAAATATCATATTTAGATTGGAATAACTCTATTAAAATTCTAAATAAAGCATATCAGGCAGATCTCTTTGTTTTGATTATTGGCCCCAAGGGAACTGGAAAAACTTCGCTGGTAAGAGATTTTGCAAATAATAGAAGTGCAAAACTAGAATCAATAAATTTTAGTCTCAGAACACGAGAGAGCCATCTTGTTGGAACGAAAACCTTAACGAATGGAACAGTTACTTTTGATGAAGGGCTTCTGATTAAATCAATGAGAGAAGGTAGCATGTTATATCTAGATGAGATAAATTCTGCCGAAGCTGATGTCTTACTACGATTAGATGAAGCACTTGACGATAGACGACAGATTGTTCTAAAAGAATCTACAGGAGAAGTTGTAAAAGCAAAAGAAGGATGGTTTGTAATTGCAACAATTAATCCTCTTACACATAGCGGAACCAAAGAGTTGCCGCCACAATTACTCAGCAGATTCCCAGTTAGAATTCGTCTAGAATATCCGCCTGAGGATATCGAATTGGAAATTATTAAGAAATATGTTTCTGGAAATCATGATTCTGAAATTATTCATGCAATTAAACTTGCAAATATACTAAGACAGGCAGCAGCCGTTGAAGAATTGTTTTATTCTCCAAGTTTAAGGGAGACAATTGCATTTGGAAAATTGCTAGATGGTGGAATGTCTCCCAAAGAATCAGCAAAAATTGTTTTTGGTAATGTGTATACACAGTGGGGAGATATAGAATATCAAAAAGTAAGTGACATCATTACCTCGATGTTTGGTAATTAGATGCAATCATTACAATTACGAAATGAATCATTAGTTGAAATTGCCACATTTTTAGTAAGGAGATGGTCAGAAAGAGAAAAGGTCATAGTTGAATTTTCATATAAAACGGAGACAAAAACTAGGCTAAAAGAAAACAAAGTGATCTTGACACCAATTGAAAAAAGAATAGGCAATGATTTTCAAAGATACAGACAGTTTAGAACATCATTATGGTATGAAGCAATGAAAATAAAATTTTGTAAAAAAATTCTTAGTAATGATCATGCGTTTGGATTTATTCTAAATACCATGGAAACACGTAGAGTGGAACAACTAGGTAGAAAGATTTGGAAAGGCATGGATGAAGAGATTATCTTTAATTATGCATACATGTTTGTATCTAGACCACAATTACATACGGTTTATGGAAACGCACGAATTGTAGAAGCATTTTACCAATATTTCATGTTTGGAGCACTTAAAGGTGAAATACAAGCTAGTCACTTTGAAAGAATAAAAAAAGCATCAGGTTTTGCTAAGAAAATTGTTGATGAATCCATAGGAAAAAAATATGATACGGACTGGTTGGAAAAAAATGTGAATGAAATTATTAAAATGTTGGATATAGAATCATTGCTTACAATTCCTGTTTCCTTACCGTTTATGAAAGCAGGTATGACTATTTCAGAAGAGGAATTATTAAAATTTCTAACAGTAATTTCAAAAAATAAAGAAGGTGATTTTGGAAAAATTGATCCAAAAGCTGTATTAAGCGGAGACAACATTTATGATGAATACAAAGTATTACTCGACGAAAATAAGAAAAATGACAATAAAGGACTAACTTCTGAATCAATAGGAGTTCAAATTCCAACTGTCACTAATGTTGATGAGACAGTAATCTACGACGTGGGTTTGATAAATAACATGAAAACAAAATTTAAAGAATTGAAATCAAGATGGAAAGAACAACATCTTAACAGTGGAGATGAATTTGATGGAGAAAATTACATTGAAGGAAATGAACCATTTTTTACAGATGTTAAAAAATCAATCAAAACCAAAATAGTTATTTTATTAGATCATTCATCAAGTATTGCATCAAATGCATTAGAATACAAAAAAGCCACGCTAGCACTTTGTGAAGTTTTATCTTTTCTCAAAGTAAAATTTGCAGTATATGCATTTAGTACTGAAAATAGGTCAGTTGTTTGCTGGTCTATTAAACCAGATAATATAAAATGGAATCGAGTTACTGCAAAAAGATTAGCTCAGATTATTGCCAATGGATCCACTCCATTGGCAGAAATATATGACAAAATGTTTCCAATTTTGCAGTCAAAAAGGCCAGATATTTTTTTGACATTAACAGATGGAGAACCGTCGGATCCTGACGCCGTCAGAAATATGACAAAATCTCTCAAAAGATTAGGCATACGCATGATAGCCATGGGATTGGGTCCAAATATGATAAGAGCCACAACTATAGCAAACAATCTAAGGCATTTAGGATATGAAAAAACTATTGCCGTAAGTAAATTACATGATATTCCAAGTAAAGTCATTAGAATATTAGAAGTGTGAATTTAAAGAGTCAAAAATAAAGCAAGTACAATTTAGTCTATCAGATATTTTATATGAGATTACAACAGACAACATTTCAGAGATTCTTGGAAGAAACTGAAGGAAGTAATATTGATAAAATTCTGCTTGAGCGTTTTAAACAGGAGATATGGAGTAAGGTACCTCATTTTGAAGTGATTCATGGAGAAACAAGGGTTGTGAATGCAACACCGTTAATCGATATGACTGAAGATTTGAAAGAATGTGCAAAAGAAGTTTACAAAATAACTCTTCCGAATACAGATCTTAAAGTTTTTGGCAAATTTGATTCTAATTTACTAACAGGTTCGATAAAAGTTAGACCTGCAGTTCACATCATAAACGATGCTATTGTTACAGGAAAACTGAAAAGTGGGCAAACAATAATTGAGGCAACCTCTGGAAATTTTGGAATTGCTCTTGGACAAATATCTAAAATTGGATTAAAAGTAGTTTCGCTTGTATCAAGAAAGCTACAGGAAGGAGTTTTCAAGGAATTACGAAATGAGAATATCCGGATTATGGATCTTGACATGGATGTATGTCCAGCTCCAGGAATGAAAGACAATCCAAATATTTTAGCTGCAAAGGCAACTGCTGCTAATATTCGCTCACAATTATCTGAACTTGGTTTTGATCCTGTCATTTTTGATAATGTAAGTTCTGAAGTTGAATTACTTTTAGCTGCTCAAGATATCATAAACTTGGCAAAATTTCTTGCCAAGATATATGGTTGTTTCTGTCCAGAACAATATGATAATGAACTAAACATAGATGTACATAAAACTATTACCGCAGTTGAGATAGACCAACAATTACATGAACATGGAAATTCATTAGAAGATTTTGAAATTGTTTGTTCTTTTGGTACAGGTGGTACTTCTGGAGGTTTAAGCAGATACATATATGAAAAATATGGAAAAAAATCAGTGCATGTAGTTTTTCCACCTGCCGGTCAAGATGTAGCAGGAATTAGGACTAAGGATAAGGCATCAGGCCTGAAACTATACAAACCAGACACATATGCAGGACAATACGATGTAGATTTTGATCAGGCTAAACATCTTCTAAAGTTTTTTGTAGATAAGGGTAACGATATTGGTGAAAGTAGTGCTCTGGCATTTTATGCAGTAATGCAAATGGCAAACTTTGGTGCAGGTAAAAAGTTTGTTGTTATTGTTGCCGATGGAATACAAAAATATAAAAAGAATTTAGAAGAAATGTCAAAGAAACAAAACCGCGCTCAAATATCCCTACAAGAGGCAATATCAAATGTAGATGATTATGATAAAATAATTTGGGTCCATACTCAATACACTCCTCGTGAAGAAGGAATAGAGGTGATTGCAAAATCTCTTGGCGTCGATAAATCAAAGATATCCGTATCAAAGGCAAGAACTATCAATCAACTATTATCCACACAACAAATTCCTGAAGAGTTAAGTAAAGATCTAAAAGGAATTAAAGGTAAATCATTACTAGTATGCATGGCTGGAAACACTTCATTAATGGCTGTTAATATTCTTGCAAGTAAGGGGATTGTAACTCAAAGTTTGAATGGTGGAATAACTAATTTGCCTGAAGGAAAAGGTAGAAATCCAGGTGAATTGATTAAAGTAGCTACCGAATAATATCTTGAAATGTCTATCAATATCACAACCATTTGCAGATTTGATAATATCTAGGAAAAAAGAAATAGAATTAAGAAATTGGAATACAAATTTTCGGGGTGAATTTTTAATTCATGCCCCAATCAAAATAAGATTAGATGATTGTAAGAGATTAAAAATTACAAAAAAATTAGTTACGGGTGTAATTATTGGAAAAGCCGAACTATATGATGTAAAAAAATACAATTCATCAAAAAAAGTAAAAGCAGATAAAGAATTTCACTTATCTTCAAAAAAATTTCAAGGTAAAACTTTTGGATTTATGTTAAAAAATGCAAAACCATTGAGAGTTCCAATTCCATGGAAAGGTCAATTAGGATTTTTTGATGTTAGTTTCTCAAAAAAGAGGATCAATGATATTGTAACAGATATCATAGATGACGAATATCGCTTTCAATGGGTCGGACATCATTAAGAGTTTACAAATTTTTAAAAAAATATGCCTAGTATATATAAAGGACCTATTTAAAGACCGTCGTCATGCCTCAAACAAAGCCTATTGTCAGTGTCGAGAATGTGGTAGCCTCTGCGTCAGTAGACCAAAAAATTGATCTTATTGAAATTACTGAAAAATTTCCCGATACAGAATATCATCCAGAACAATTTCCAGGACTTGTCTTTAGATTACAAAATCCAAGAACTGCAACATTGATTTTTAGAACAGGAAAAATGGTGTGTACTGGTGCAAAATCAGAGGAAATGGCAATAAAAGCAGTAAATACTGTTGTTCAAAAACTTCGAAAAGGCAAAATCAAAATAAAAAAGGATGCAGTAATTACAGTTCAGAATATTGTCGCAGCAATTAATTTAGGTGGAAAAATCCACTTAGAAAAAGCTGCTAGAACTTTACCGAGGAGTATGTATGAACCTGAACAATTTCCAGGATTAATTCATAGAATGTTAGATCCAAAAACGGTAATCCTGTTATTTGCTTCTGGAAAGCTGGTTTGTACTGGTGCAAAAAAAGAATCAGACGTATATCGATCTGTTCATAATTTGCATTCATTGTTAGAAGAAAAAAATTTAATGATATATGATCAGTAAAAAGTAATTCTTGTATTCAAATTATTCATAAAAAATTAAGATTAATTGACCGAAGATAAATTTGAAAGAGAGAAGATTAGATTAACTCCTGAAAATGGATTTGATTTAGTTGGAATAGATTACTTTGGAGATTCAGATAATCAATTATATCTAATAGAACATTTTGAAATGTATAAAGATGCTTTAAATGCAAAAAAGGAACGTAAAAATTCAGAAGAGTATTTTATTTTGTACAAAGGTGCGAGTGGAGAATATCTTTCTCGTTAGATTTCAAAAAATATCATAGCTTTACTTAATTTTACAAACTATTTTATCATTTAGTAAATGAGTTCAATATTATGACAAATGAAACTACAGACTTGATTGACACATTATATGATAAAGAAAAAATTCGTCAAACAGATACAAATTCACAACAGATTACTAGAAAGAGCCCTAAAGCGAAATATCAAATTTTTGACGAGGTTGAATTTACTCGGGGTAGAGAGGTATTAGGAGATCTAATAGTTCATGGCATGATAGCCTCGGGAGGAACAGATATTGACTGGCTAATTGAACATAATGGAGGTTTTATTATCTTAGAATTCAAGGGATTTCACAACGATAAGATCAATATCCCTAAAGGACAAATGATTGCATATGAAAGATTACATGAAAAATTAAGTCAGTCTACAAAATGTTACCTGTATATTGTTGGTTGTGACGACATAGATTTTTCAAATCCTGATGCAACACTTTGGATTTTTGAAATGAAACAGTGGAAGGCAGGAGTAATTCCAAAAAATATAAGTGATTTCGATAATGATAATTCAAGTAGAAAAAACAAATTCGTTGTATATCGTGAGTATATGGAAGAGGTGAGTATTGAAAAATTAAGAGAGATTGTAGATTGGCATTGGAAAGATTTTGAAAAGATTACCCCGTAAAAGAAAATGTATTTGACTCTGTTTCTGAATCACTTTCTGCCGTTATTATAAATATGCCAGACTTCTCCCATCCAGATCCTCCAGCTATTACCAGTGTAGAAAATGTTTCATCGTTTTTTACATTTATTTGCTCAGACCAAATTAATAGACCTTGTTGATTTTCTATCGAGAGATTTATTTTTTCTGAACTATTTGATCTTCCATTAATTGAAATAATGTCACCTTTGTGGTATTCTGATAAATCAGTTTGAATTGAAAGATTTGTTGACCCTACAGGATTTTTTAAAGTGTTATCATATCCAACATTTAAAGTTCCGGTAAGGGATAAACCAACTATAATAATTATTGCCATTATGACACCGCCAATACCTATCATCAATTTTGTATTTTTAGATTCTACTTTTGGAATTTGAGTAGTTTGAAGAGTTTCGATTTTTTGGCTTGATGGTGGTTTTGAAAGAATTAATTCAGGAATCATTGATTTTTCTTCATCTTGTTTTTTTTCAGCATATGATATCCTTCCCAGATATTTTTCTGCCAATTTTCTAACATAGTTTCTTTCGTAATTACTAATTACCTCATTATTTTGACAAGCTCTGAAAATTTGTTTTAGTATGAGTTCATCGCCCTTTTCTTTGTCCAATAGATCTTTGACGTCATTAATGAGAGGATCTGCCATGCGTATTTTATGCTCGTTATAGATTATTTATGAAGTTATCTAGTTGAAAAATGATAAAAAAGATCAAGATATTACTCACAGGCTCAAATTTTATCCCAAAAATAAGAAAATCAGCTGTTGTTTGAATGATTTTTATCAGAATTTCTACTAAATCATCGATTTTATCTTGAATGGATTTTTCTTGCTTGAATTATCACAGTTCGAATGTAGTCTTTTGCTGTTGAGTCAGATACACCCAGCTGTTTTGCTCTTTGATATAGATCATATTCTTTAGGATTACTCAAATAATACTTTAAGAGGTAATTGAGTCTATGAGATCTTTTTTCATCACTTTTCATAAAATTACTTTTTTTTGTGCAATAAAAAGGTCAGAGGATAATAAAATAACCAACTGAACTTACTGTATCATAAAATTTGAATAAAAACATATGATCTTTTTTAAATAATAGGGGGTTAGAAATGCGAATGAAACGAATCGAGGCAACTATTCAACATGATAAAACAGGTGCAGTCTCTGATGCTATCAAGGATATGGTAGGAGGATTTACCATACTTGAGGGAAATGGTAGAGGTTCTGGCGACAGACAAACCATAAGAGCTGGACGAGGAACAGGTACTTTTGTCGCAGAATTTAACAAAGTTGCAACTATTAGTACAATTGTCGACGATTCTAAAGTGGAAGCAGTAATCAATGCTATTTCTGTATCTACAGTTGATGATGTTCGAAATATTGCATCAAAAAAGAGAGGCTCAGAAGCCCTCTAATTATTTTCTTTTAATCAAAAATACAACAATATCATTAGGGGACAATAATTTTAAAGTGCTCAAAAAGAGAAGAACCGTTGAAGGGACTTTATTGGCTTATTTTAGGACTGTGTGTTTGGTTTATTCCAACTATAATTTTTCAAGTAATTGTCACATCTGAAGATTCAGAAAAAACTGCTGAAGAAGCAGTGTCTCAAATCCCGAGAGAATTTGTAATTGTTCTATTTGGAGCATCTTTGCCAATCATAGTTAAAGGCGTAATCACAACTCGTAAAGAACGCAGAGCATCAAGAAATGAAGATTCTAAGAAAAGTAAAAAATTCAAGAAATAGTTTAATCAACTGAGAGGATAGCAATTATTCCTCTCAGTGAGTTATCCCTTTGGGGGACATGTTTGTTGAAGGGATAATAACACATTACAATCTAAGTATAAAAGCAAAGAATGTGGCTATTTTTAAAAATACTTGGATGGGCAATGAACTATGCGTAATCGACCTTAATTTAAAAAAAAGAAGAGAAAAATATATTCATGATAATTTGTAAGAGAAAAATTAACAAAGTCAGAGCATGTATTTACTAATGTGACAATACAAATAGTATATGTCATATAGATAGTTAAAAGAGAGAAAGATATTATCTACAACAATTTTTAGGAGTGGATAAAGATTTCTTGTCATTTTGTGATTATTGTAGTAATTCATGATTGAATTTAACAAAAAAATAGCACATATTGAACTTCGAGAAATTTGTTATTACAGCACTATAGAAATTTCAGAAAGTCAAGATTCTTGCTCTGGAATGACATTTAAGGTCATAGTAGTTCTGACGTGAGGTAGTTTTCTAATAGCCTTGGTTATTATTTTTTCCAATATTTTATATTCTGATGTTTCAATTTTACAAATGACATCATAGTGTCCAAATACTACATCAGCTTCTTTTACTTCTGAAATATGACTTAGATTTTTTAAGACATTGTATTCTTCACCTTTATCGGCGTGAATAACAACGAATGCTTGAGCATTATTTTTGCCAAGCATTGCTCCAATAAGTTTTTCTGATGCTTGGAATATTTCTTCACCTTCTGAGCGTGTAAGAGTTACTGTTGAATGGATTCTAGGCATCTTTCGAATAATATCTGTAACGATTTTACGAATTTTTTCTTCAGAATCAGATTCTATTTTCACAATAACGTCATAGAGCCCAAGTGTACCGTGCACTTCTGTAACACCATCAACTGCTTTTAGTGATGAGATTATAATTTTTTCTGAACCTAGATCACAGTTTATGAGAACATATGCTTTTGCCAATCAGTTTAACCTCTCCTATTGTTGTCCTTCTATTCCCATTAAAGTTAATGTTGATCTAATTTTTGGAATTTTTCTAATCTTCCATGTAATAGTTTCGCGTAATGCTTCGACTTGCTTTGATTCAACTTTTGCCAAAATATCATATGCACCGAATATACCGTGTACTTCTGCAACTCCATCTATGGATTTCAACTCTGAGATTACGGATTCTTCAGAACCTAGATCACAGTTTATGAGAACATATGCCGTTGCCAATTTATTATTCAACCCCAATTTTCATACTTGCAGTGTCATCTTAAAATATATAAGAATAATCAAATTTATTTAAATATCAGATACTTGAAGAGGCTAAAAATGCATACTTGTATGACTTTAATCAAAAATGTAGTAAATTTGTAAGTTTTAAAGAATAGTCTAAATTATTTAGGATGAGAGAGAATATGCCTCTTTCATAATTTTTTCAAGTTCTGTAATGTGTTTTGATGAAGATATTTTTGGTCTTAGCTTTGCACTTCCTGTCATTCCTTTTGTAAATCGCATGGCTTGAGATTTTATGTTTGAGAATTTTATATCATACTCCGTAGTAAGATGAAGGTATTCAAAAAATGAATCCAGTTTATCTTTTAATGAATAACGTTTGTAGGTTCCAGTTTTTAAATAATCAATAATCTGCTCAAACAAAAATGGGTTTCCCATCGCACCCCTACCAATCATAACATAATCACAACCTGTTTCATCAATCATTGTTTTAGCATCTTCGGGGGATCTAATATCACCATTTCCAACTATAGGAATATTAGAAATTTCCTTTAATTCCTTAATAAGTTTCCAATCAGCATTACCAGAATATCCTTGACTTACAGTTCTAGGATGGAGCGTAATCATTTGTACTCCTTCATCTTCTGCAATTTGTGCGATTTCTTTGAAAAGATAACGACTTGCATCAGTCACTCCTGAACGAATCTTTAGAGTAACTGGTTTTTTTACTGCGCTAACCAAAGTACTAAAAATTTGTCTAGTTAGATTAACTTCTTGTAAGAGTGCTCCCCCTGCCATTTGTTGTGTTATATGTGGTGCAGGGCACCCCATATTGTAATCAATTATATCAAAAAATGGCTCTACAATTTTTGCAGCTTTTTCTAATGCTAAAAGATCAGAACCAAATATTTGTACTGAAAGAGGTCTTTCTTTTTCAGAATATTTTATAAATTCTTGAATGGTTTTCTTGTTTTCTTTTAATTGTTGTTCTTTTGCAATTATGCTATGAATGCTAGTAAATTCTGTTACGACTAAACCTGCCCCCATTTTTTTACACTGTAATCTAAGAGCAGGATCACTTACTCCAGCCATAGGTGCTAAAAAGACCCTACTCGAAAATTTTGGAAGCATGGAAATTATTTTAATTTCTTGATATATTTACCATATTAAAATAGCAGTTTTACACATTAGGAAAAATATCTCTGTTCATTAATCGTTCTAATAATCAGGGCAACCGTCTGTATCTCGGTCACCATCATAGTCTTCTGGTGTTAGTGGACATTGATCAAGATCATTAATGATATTATCCAAATCATCATCATGAACAAATCTTTGTTGTTCTGGAGCAATATCGGGGCAACCATCTACATCATTGTACTTGTTCCAGGTTTCTGGGTTTATTGGACATGAATCAACTACATTAGCATATCCATCACCATCAGAATCAACTAGTGTAGATGTAGATGATTCTGCACCTTGAATTTCAGGACAGCCGTCCCAGTCTAAATATCCGTTAATGTTTTCTGGGTCGTTAATGCATTGATCCTTTCTATCTTCAATTCCGTCACCGTCAGCATC
>JAERMO010000027.1 GCA_016844465.1 Nitrosarchaeum sp.
ATTGGAGTTATTGTTGTTTTAGTCATAGGAATTTTTGCTGCCATCTCTACAAATAACATTACATCAAATAATATTCAAAGCCCGCGACTATCAATTGATACAACAAAGGGCTCTCCGGCATTAGGTTCAGAATCTGCCCAAATAACCATAGTAGAGTTTGGAGACTATCAATGTCCATTTTGTCAGAAATGGAACCAAAACACAAAACCACTAGTTGAAAAAAACTATATTGTGACAGGAAAGGCAAAGTTGTTTTATGTTGATTTTCCCATAATTGGACCCGATTCAATAAAGGCTCACGCAGGAAGTTATTGTGCAGATGAACAAGGACTCTATTGGCAATATCATGATTTTGTATACCAAAATCAAGGTCATGAGAATAGTGGATGGGCAAATGCAAACAATCTCAAAAATCTAGTATCAGGAATAAATGGATTAGATACAGATTCATTTTCTAAATGTCTTGATTCCGGAAAATATGAAGACAGGGTCAAAGAAAACAAAAACATTGCATCAAAAAGTGGTGCTAAATCAACCCCGTCATTTATTGTGATTGGTCCAGATGGAAACATGATTTCAATATCTGGAGCACAGCCATATTCGGTATTCCAAGAAACCATAGATGAAATGATGAAAAATTCATCAAAATAGATTGAGAATCACTCGAATCAGAATAAATCTTTTCTAGATGTAAAAGTCATTTATGAAGCAATTCCGTTTTGATCGTATCATATGGAATTACTCATGATATTAATTTCATTATTCATAATCTAACTGTAAAATCCAACAGTTTTGTGTCAGGATATAATACCAACTGTATGAATTTTCTAATTTTATGTCAAATTTGGTTTGAAGAATTAAAGCTAAAATGACTTCTAATAGACTAACACCACTTAAGAAAGAAGATATCAAGAAAATAGTGTGTCAAGAAAGTACAAACCTATCATCACATACAGACTACGTGAAATTCCGATAAAACAAATCAAGGTTTGGAAGGAGGCACAAGCTAGAAAGCTAGACAGAGAAGGAATATCTGAACTTGCAAAATCAATCAAAAATGAGGGGCTGTTAAATCCGCCATTGGTACAAAAAGAGAGTAAAAACTCGTATTTGTTAATGTCAGGCCAGCGACGACTTGCTGCAATGAAGCTACTCGGTGCAAAAAAGATACCAGTCCACTTGATTTCCAAAAAGACAGAGTATGATCTAGAAAATGCAAAGGCAGCGTCTGTTGTAGAAAATATACACAGAAGTGATATGAATCACAAAGACATTGCAGAGGCCTGCAAGTTTTTGAATCAGCAGGTTGGAAAATCTGCTGCTGCAAAGTCAATGGGCATGTCAATGTCTACATTGAAAAAATATCTTGGATTTGCAGGAGTTCCTGACAGTCTAAAATCTCTAGTTCCTGAAATGATTACAAGGGATGAAATGACCAAACTATACATCATCATGCCAAATATCCCAAAGGTGCAAAAAATTGTACAGAAAATATCAAAGATTGATCCGAAGCTGCGAAAAAAATACATTACTGCGCTAATACGTTCACCAAAATCATCTCATGAAAAATTACTCCAGCGTGCAAAGGCAATGCAAATAAAACAAAACATTTCATTTCACTTGTCAAAGACCATGGCAAAAAAACTTGCAAGCGAGTCAAACAAACGAGAGATTACACCTGATGAGATGGCAGGAAAAATAATATTTGATTATATAAAACACAAAAAAAGATAGTACAACTTTGTTTTAAGATTAAATCTTTTAATTAATTTTCTCTGTCAAATTTTGGTGCTATTCAAACTAGATTTTTCATTTTAAGAAAATTTTTTCTCTTTTTTTTAGAAAATTTCTCTATTGCATAACGAAGAGTTGTCCGTGGCATTATTCTACAATATTTCTCCAGGAATTGTTCTAGCAAAATTTCATCCCTCTTTCCAACCTCTCGAAGCATCCAACCAACTGCTTTGTGGATCAAATCATTGTTGTCAAAAATCAGTATTTCTGCTAATCGTAGTGTGTCATCAAATTGTGTATTACGTATGAAAGTAAGAGTTGCAATTATTGAAATTCTCTTTTTCCAAATATTATCAGATCTTGCAAGTTTGTATAAAATCTGTCTATCTTGAGTACCAAGTAAATAAGTTCCAAGTATGTTTGGTGCAGAAAGATCAACTAGATCCCAGTTGTTTATTTTTTTTGCATGTTTGATGTAAAAGTGGAAAATTTTTTCTTGCTCGTTTTGTGTTGCTTTTTTAAATTTATCAACCAAAATTAAAAGACAGATTAATCGCTCTTCATGAATTCTTGATGATAAAAGAATCAATATTTCCTTAAAGGTAAGATTGGGATATTTTTTTGAAATTTTTCTTGATTCAGGAACTACAAGTCCTATGAAAATATCTCCTTCCCCGTATTGGCCCTTGCCTGTCTTGAAAAACTTTTGTAGAATCTTTGCCTTTTGAGGATTTGCAGATTTTTTTATTTCATTTCTCAAGTTTCCAATTTCATCCATAAATTGAATTATTTTTGAATTTTTTAAACTCCATTATCCTTTAATTGCTGACCAATTAGGCTGTACGCGTGATAATTATTCAGATACTCAAAATATAGATCTACTCTATTTGAATTTGTAGCCAAACTATTGCCAAACATGTGGGTACCGGGGCATATTCATGGAACAAACCGAGTGTATCATCTAGATTATCTAATCTATAGCATCTATTACAAAGCGCTTTTATTCTATCGAAACTTTGAAAATTATTGAAAATAAACAGTAAGTATCTTTTAGCAGGAATTTTGTCTCTAGTGTTGATTGGAGGATTTGGTAACGCGTTTGCAGCAACAAACATCGTAAATAACGGAAGCTTTGAGAATGCTGGTTGTGGTCCACTTTTTGACACAGTATTCACTCCTGATAGTACTACTATTACAGGATGGACAGTTGGACTAGCCAGTATTGATTGGATATGCGGTTATTGGACAGCTCAGGATGGTTCAAACAGTATTGATATGAGTGGCAATGCAGCAGGTTCGGTTAGTCAAGATATTACTACCATAGCAGGCGCCGTATATGACGTACAATTCTACATGTCAGGAAATACTGACAGTGGAAATATTATCAAACAATTAACAGCTACTGCAGCTGCATCCTCAGGTCCATTTACATATGATACAACTGGCCACCCAAGCGGTACGAATTGGGAACTGAAGTCATTTCCTTTCACTGCAACTGGTGCTACTACCACACTTACATTCACTAGTGATGAACCAAATGCATATGGTGCAGCACTAGACAATGTTAGTGTAGTTCTATCAAGATGTCCAGCAGGATTTGATTTGGTAGATGACGCATGTGTTCCATCAAATCAGAATCCAGTAGCAGGTGAACTCGTACCACTAAACACAACAGCACTATTCATTTCTAGTTTATCTTCTAGCGCAATATGGATGGTTCCAGCTATTCTAGGAATTGCAGGAGTCGGAATTTATTTTATTCAAACAAGAACACATAAAGACAACTAAATCGCTTTTGCTTTTCTTTTCAAAATTCTAATTCATATTTGATTGTCTAAACAAAATTCTTCAATAAATTAACATGGAATTTTTTTATTACCAAACTGTGTGCACTAGTTCTTGAAGATTTCTTCTAGGTTTAGGAAATTTATCTTGTTTTGGATATCCTATGCACAATATTGATGAAGGAATCAGATCTGTATCTATTATCTGCATTACTTTTTGCTCGTCAAACATACCAATCCATATGGAGCTTAGGCCCAAAGCTTGCGCCGCAAGCTGAGAATATGCTGCAGCAAGTGTAGCATCTTGTATTGCGAATTTTTTTAGTATTTCTTCTGGGAAATCCAATTTTACTCGGGAGGGATTTTTACAATAAACTAGAACAACGGGGGCATTTACGTATGGCTGATTATTGCATGCCTCTACTAATTGCTGTTTTTTTTCAGGACTTTTTACATAAAATATCTCAAACCCCTGAAAATTTCCCGCAGTAGGTGCAGTATCTGCAGCAGCTATAATTTTATCTATTTTTGCAGTCTCTACTATTTTGTCTGTAAATTTTCTAGTTGAACGGCGTTTTGACATTACGGTGAATAAATCCGTGTTGATAAATTCAGTTGGAGATGATTTTAGTATTTGATCTAGTAGTTGATTTCGAACATTAGTATCTATACTAGTGGTCTCTTTTGGTTCATATCCAGATGGATAGATTTTTTCAGACACATCTTTTGAATCCATGTTACAGATAGAAAAAATATCTTATTAAGCAATTCTCGATGTATCAATACAGTTTTGGTCTTGATGATCTATTTTGACTAATTTGATTAATGAAATGAGTTATTGCCAAATAGATTTTCTATTTTTTTGTTTTTCTAGTGTCACAAAATAATGTTACTAGCGTTTTCTTTAACTAGATATCAAAATGAATCAAATTAATGGCAAGTAAAATGATTATTGCAGGACTTGGAATAATTGTTTTTGCTGCGTTTTCAATAATGACAGGTCTATCCGAAGACTTTTTCCAATTAGCTTTTGCAATACCTGGAGAGTTTTTTGATTCTGTATTTGAAAATAATTTGGATAGCCCCACTGCAATGGAATTTGCCCCAGATGGGCGCCTATTTGTCACACAGCAGGGGGGAACAGTGAAAGTTATAAAAAATGGTGTGTTGTTACCCACACCATTTCTATCTATTTTAGTTGATGACAATGGTGAGCGAGGCTTGAACGGAATTGCGTTTGATCCGGATTTTGCCACCAATGGATTTGTCTATGTGTATTATACCACAAAAGATGAACCCACCCCAACTTCCCCAGACCATAATCGTGTTAGTCGTTTTATCGCCAACTTTACAAATCCAGACATTGCACTACCTGGAAATGGGACCCAAATTCTTAATTTAGGAAATTTGACCTCTGATCCATATCACAATGGAGGCGCCTTACACTTTGGAAGTGATGGTAAACTATACGTAGCAGTAGGAGATAATCATGAATCAGATCAATCACAGTTACTTACCAGTCAACTGGGAAAAATTTTACGAATAAATTCGGATGGTTCCATTCCTTCTGACAATCCATTTTTTAACACTCCTGGAGCAAAACAAGAGATATGGGCACTTGGATTTAGAAATCCATTCACATTTGCATTTTCTCCTGGTACAAGTAAAATGTATGTTAACGACGTGGGACAAGATGATTGGGAGGAAGTAAATAACGGCACCAAGGGTAAAAATTATGGTTGGCCAACATGCGAAGGTCTATGCGTACCTGCAAATGCTACTCTGACAAATCCTATTTACACTTACAATCATGGCACTAGTGGAGCGGCAATTACAGGCGGAGTATTTTACAAATCAAATGTATTTCCACCAGGCTATTACGATAGTTATTTTTTTGGAGATTATGTTAAAGGATTCATCAAAAGATTGTCGCCGACAAATGTTATAGACGACGAACCATTTGGACCCCTTCTTACTTTATTCGGTGCACCAGTTGACATTGATGTAGGCCCCGATGGAAACTTGTACTATCTATCAAGAGATGGAGGAGAGGTTCACAAAATTGAATTCATTCCAGGTGGAGCTAATCACCCACCGACTGCCAATTTCACGGCCAACCCTACATCAGGTAATCCACCACTTTTAGTGAATTTTGATGGCACACTTAGTACTGATCCAGATCTTGGCACTGTTCTTAACTATTCGTGGAACTTTGGAGACGGTTTCTCTGATAACTCGGGGGCCATAGTAGTGCACACCTATAATCAGTTAGGACCTTACGTTGCAAAACTTACGGTAAATGACGGAGACGGTGGTACAAATTTTAAAACCATCAATATTGGAGTAGGCGATCCTCCTGTTGGAACGATAATTACCCCATTAAATGGAACAAAATACAACGCTGGGGATGTGATCTCTTTTAATGGCTCTGCCACAGATATTCAAGATGGAACGCTTTCAGATAGTGCATTTAACTGGACGATTCTTTTTCACCACAATACCCACACTCATCCATTTCAGCAATTTAATGGAGTAAAGAATGGTACTTTTACCATTCCTAGTATCGGAGAGCCCTCTGCTGATACATGGTTTAGGATATACCTCAAAGTAACAAATTCAATTGGCATAAGCCAGACTACTACTAGAGATGTAACACCAAACAAATCTACAATTACTCTGGCAAGCAATATTCCAGGCTTGCAGGTAAATCTTGACGGTCAGCCAAAGACTACTCCGACCGCAGTTTTAGGTGTGGTGGGAATGACTAGGCAACTACAAGCGTTAAGCTTGCAGACTATGAGTGGGACAACTTTTCAGTTCGAGTCGTGGTCAGATGGTGGTGCGGCAACTCACAATATCATTACCCCGTCAAGTGATACTGTATACACCGCAAACAGCATAGTTGCAGTATCAAATCCAATTATTCACATGAGTGATACCACAGCGTCCTCTGGAGATAAGGCACACTCTGGTCGGCAAATCCAGGCAGAAAATATTTCCCCTACATCACAACTTGTTGGGGACAACATAGATAGCATTACATTGAAACTCAAAAAGGCTGGGTCTCCAACTGGAGTGGCAGAGATAGGTATCTTTAACACGGATTTGTCTGTGAAAAAATTATTTGGTCTCAAAGACGCATCAACACTTACAACATCATCTGTTGATTACACTTTCATATCAGGTCAAAAATATCAGATACAATCTGGTGACCGAATAGGAATTAAATTCACTGGAGGAAACAGTACAAATAACATATCTGTGATGATGGACACAAATGCTGCAGACCCATTTGATTTGGTAAAATCGTATCACACTTACTATGACACCGCTTGGAGAACTAATACAGCTTGGGATATGTACATGATATTAAAAGACAATAATTTTACGCCAGTAATCTCATCAGTTACTCCTTCATCAAACTCTTTCATTAATGGAGGATTCAAAGCAAATTATACACTGGGTGAATCTGTACCCATAGGCAGTATTACATTTGCAAGAACTGGAGGCTTGGCTGATGGTGCCACACACACCTACAACTTTGCACTTGGTGATAATACCACTGGTGCACACTCTATTACAAGGACTGTACTGGAAACTGGATTTGGAAATCTAGTTAGTGGTGCAATTTACACCATGGCAATTTCTGCAACTGATGCAGCATCTAATGTGGCTTCCACAATTAGCAAAACCTCGTTAACTTATGATACTACTGCTCCAATAATTTCTTCAGTAACTCCTGCATCAAGCTCCATAGTCAATGGAGGCTTTTCTGCATCTTACACACTAAGTGAGACAGTATCATCAGGCACTATCACATTTACAAGAACTGGGGGTTTGGCGGATAGTCTCACACACACCTACAACTTTGCAGCTGGCGATAAAATATCTGGTGCACACTCTATTCCAAGGACTGTACTAGAAGCAGGATTTGGAAATCCTCTAGTGTCACGTACAATTTACAACATGACAATTTCTGCAACTGATGCTGCATCTAATGTTGCCACTCCAGTTACCAAAACTGGCATTACGTATGACACCACAGGACCATGCATTCCTCAAGCTGGAACCTGGGTTATTGTAACAACTTGTAAAATTACCGGCAACGTGAATGCATTAGGTAACGTTGATGTTCAAAATGGTGCTCTAGTGATAATAGAGAATGGAGGCACACTAAATATTGACTTTGCAACAAAGTATCTAAAGATCCATGCTGGCAGTGGAATTTTGGTTAAATCCGGTGGAAAGATAAATTAGATTCTAGTTTTTTGTTTTCTTAAATCCTCAAGTTTGATGAAAATTATTTTCAAATTTATTGTAAATTTTAATAATTTATTAATTTTATGAAACTAAAATTTGAGATTTTATTTTGTCTCCATCAAGTAGTTTTTGGAGTCCTGGCATTAGAAGAACTTTTGGAGAATAACCTAATTCTTTTTGAGCCAATATAATTGAAGCCACACTATGAGATATATCACCATCTCGAGATAAAGTATGTTTTAAATCAAGATTTTTTCCTGAAATTAAAATCATACGTTTGGCGAGATCGTCTATTGTAGTATGTGTACCACTAGCAACATTGTAAAAATTACCTTTCTTTCCTTGAATTTTTTTCATTCCTAGTTGGATAGCACTCACCACATCGTCGATGGAGACAAAATCTCTACTATTGAGTCCATCACCAAAAATTTCAAGTGTTTTTCCATGGGTGATTTTTTCCATAAATTTTGTGATCACGCCGGCATAAGAGGATGATTGGCCCCTACCATAGATATTGAAAAACCTCAGTGACATGCAGTTTAAGTTGTAGCTACTCGAGAATGCTTGAAGGTAATGTTCCATTGCCAATTTGCTTGCACCATAAGGTGAGATTGGAATTGTTATCGAATCCTCATTTATTGGCAGGTTTTTTAAATTTCCATAAACTGCGGCAGATGATGCGGCAATAATATTTTTTACTCCAGATTCAACACATGCCCTTAGCAGATTAACAGTTCCTGTTACATTGACATTATGTACTTCTTCAGGTAGTTTGATAGATTCCTCAACATCAATCTTAGCTGCTAAATGAATTACAAAATCAGAACCGCGTAAAGATTGTAAAACTAGATGAAAATCTGTTATGTCCCCTTTTACAATTTTTGCACCACGCGCTAATAATTCTGAAATATTTGTCTCTGAACTATTTGAAAAATTATCAAAAATTGTCACCGCATGATTATTCTTTAATAAAGAATCAACTAGATGACGCCCTATGAAGCCTGCCCCTCCGGTAACAAAAACTTTCATAGTTCATCTAGTCCTAATTTTGTTCTGAATGACATGTTACTTTACAAAAATCTCAAATGGACCTAAAGAGGGGGTAATAATTCCAGGCAGTGAAAAATTATAATGGAAGTTAGACCAAAAAACAAAATTTACGGCTATAATTATTGCTACGACAATAATTAACACAGCAGGTAGAATAAATTTTGCATTGCTATGTCGTGCTTTTTTATCGTAACGTTGCACCGCACCTACTACAAACAATAAAAAGTAAAACATTCCACCTATTCCTCCAGTTGGTGATGCTCCGGCTGACATGATTCTCTCTCAATGCCCCTTTTCATATTTTGTAAGTGTTTGTTTTAAAACAAACTCTTTGAATGCAGCTTTGTACAAGAAGAATGCATTTACTGCTCTAAGAACAAAGAAAGATGGAAGAGACGTCAGTACTTTTTGCAGCATTTTTAGTTTCCATCCTTTATAGATTACTGGGATACCAATGAATATCCCATCTGCAAGTAAAGCAACTGCATAAAGCAGTGGATCCCCGGAGATAATTGTTAGTAGTGGGCCTACAACAAATAACATTGCACCACCAAGAAATACATCGGCCATTGCGACAATAATGATTTCACGAAGTACAGGTATTTTTGAGATATTCTTCCAATGAATTTTTAAGTTTTGGAACAAGCCATGAGACCAACGTGTGAGCTGTTTCCCCAACATGTTGAGTGTTTCAGGTTCTATAGGATAGCAGTATATGTCAGGAGCAAACCTAACTGTTTTTCCTTGTTCATAGAATGTCCATGTTAAATCCATGTCTTCAGCCATAGTTCTTGTGGACCATCCTCCAGCTTTAATCAAATCTTCTGATTTGTAAATTGAGAAACATCCGGACGATATGAGAGGTTTGCCATACCATTCCTGGACTTGTTTATAAAATACAAAAGCAAACATGTATTCAATAAAGCGCCCCCGTTCCCATATCGTGTGGATCTTTTTTGGAAGAACAAAACTGCATGATGCCGAAGTTTCAGGATGTAACTCCATTGATTTTACCATTTTTTCTATTGCATTATCATCAAGACTAGTATCAGCATCTATAGCAATAGTATATTTGCTGGTAACAGAAGGTAGAGCAAAGTTTTGAGCACCTGCTTTTGAACCGGTATTTTTTGGAGGACGAACCACATCTACGCCTTTGTATGATCTTGCAATTTCACCTGTTTTATCAGAAGAAAAATCGTCAATAACGATTATCCTTTCTACAGGCCAAGTTTGCTGAGATAAACTAGATAATGTCTGATCTAAAGTTGATTCTTCATTATATGCAGGAATTAAAACTGTAACTGGAGCACACTTACTTTTTGTTAATTCTTTTTCAATCGCTCTTTGCATCTTAATTTCTCCTTACAAAATTTTCACAGCGTAATCTGAAATATGTTTCTAAAACAAATAATACATTTACCAAAGCACATGTTAATTACAATAAGATTAGTTAAAAGGTAATTATAAACTAAGATGCAGATTCCAATTTTGGAATAGAGTATTAATTTAGAACAGCATGAATTCAATTATTTTTTCATTATTAAAAAGAAATTATCCCTAATATTTCTTAAAATTTATTTTTACTTGTTAAAATTATATAAAATTTCACTAAAACAGAAAATTCAATTTAGAAGTATACAAGTTAAATGAATTTTTGTACAATTCAAGTAAACTTTTTTTATAACTAAGAAATATCTAAGACAAAGAAAGAAAATATCCTGCTTTTTATTATATACTGTAATATTTTATACATACAATCATTATTATTACTAAAAAACTAACTTAGAATATGCAAGCTAGTGAAAACAAGGATGAATTCAATATACCAACAGATGAAGAAAGAATAAATGCATTACTAAGAAAAATAACTAATCTAAATGCCTTAGAAGAAAGCTATGAAAAAAATCCTACAAGTCCAGTCTCGCAAAAAATTCAATGTAATTAGATGCTTCAGAGTCGCTTGCTATTTTTAAAAATAAACATAAAAAAACAAAATTTAGATCAAATACGCAGTACTTGCAATTATAGATTTTCTGAAAAATTCAGTTTCAATTCGTGGAATAGTACACTATCAAATTTTTATTAAAAGATTTCCAATTTTTTGTCGTGTTTTTTGCAAGTGTTTTAGTTTTATTTTTTCTAATTAATCTAGTTCCCGAAAAACAGTTAAACAACTATGAATTCTATATAGTATGGACAAAATTCATCGAAAAAGTCTTGACTCACCAGATGAAAAAAGAGAATTTGATAAAGGCAAACTAGAACTTGTGAC
>JAERMO010000028.1 GCA_016844465.1 Nitrosarchaeum sp.
AAAAGAGCACACATCAAAAACATAGCTGTATGTAGTTTCTGCAAAAGCAGTTGTTGAATAAAATACCAAAGTTACTGAAAATAAAATTATGGTTGCTAAAATTATTTTAAAAGTAAAATCAAAGTAATTTTTATTTACATTTTTTGTCAATGGATATGATGCATTTGGAGAATTGTTTGTGTATAGTAACATGTCTTAAGAAAATTTTGCAATTTTTCTTCTTAAGTATTGCTACACAATACCAGTTTGAAAATAATAATTCAAGATCAAAGTGTCACAAAAAAATAATACACATTTTATGAATCATTGAATTTAAAAACAAAATTCCTTTCTTTTAATTTATCGCATTTTAGAAAATAGCAAGCATTTAGAATATTTTTAAAGGATATAAAAAAAATTTAATGAAAATTTATTGTATTTAAAAAAAGATTGAACCTAAAACAAATTGTAAATTGTTGTATCAAAAAATACTAATAGATTTGAAAATAACTTTGCATCATGCCTAGTGTGATAAATGAATTAAAAAGTCCCATAACCATCAATCAAAAATATGCGATTTCATGTATTGTTGAAATAATTGGAGGCACCATATAATGTCGGTCCTACAATTATACAAAATAGAACAATTAGACACTAAATGTAACGACATTCTAAATGAAGATGATAAAATTAGGTTTGCAGGTGTTATAAATAATCTTGGAAATCTAATAGCAGGCGGATTTAAGGAAGGAGTCACTCCACTTGTAGATGATAAAATGACCAAGATGCTGTACATGCAATTGGTGTTAGAAATCTCTATGCGTAGAGATTTTGATGATACACTAGGTTGTGTAAACTATATTGCTGCAAATAGAAATAATGCTGTAATGATAACAATACCATTTAATCGTCACGTGGTTTTAATTTCTGCAGAATCTACTGCAAGTATTGAAAAAATAGTGACTCGAGTGATCACAGTGTTTAAAAAAATTATCCTAGAAGAAGAAAAATTACAAAATAGGTAAATTTTACAATAGCGAATAGTGCAACAGGATCGCAGATAATTGAAATCACTATTGTGTAAAAAAGAATTTCGATACTTAGAATAATAGAATAAAAATAAAGATGTAGTACAATGTTGGTAAAAATTATCTTTGTTACTCAATTGATTCATTTAATTGAACCGCTCCCAAGTATTCTAATAGTAGGCGATTCAGGTTTTAGAATCACTGCAATATCACCTGGACTAAAAACTATGGGTTTATCAAAAGTTAATTTCAAAGGAGATATAGATGAAAATTTTGCAGCTTTGACTTGGAGACCTACATTTACAAGACACATTTGATTTAGAGTAATCTCATTTTTGTAAAATGGGCTCTTTGTAAAATCAAGTTCAATTTCAGATCTTACATCAACTGTACCTGCCTGTGCAATGATATCTCCTCTTCCAACTTCGTCAGGTTTCACTCCCTTTACAGCCAAGCCAACTCTTGCAGGACAAACAGATTCTTCCACAGGATCATCATGCATCTGAATTGATTTTACCATTATATCTATTCCAGCAGGATACAATTTTAGATTATCATACTGTTTGATTTTTCCTCGAGTGACTTTACCTAAAATTACAGTTCCCACGCCTTTGACATCAAAACAATGATCGATTACCATCTGGGCAGGGTCATTGTTAGATATTGAATCCATTTTGTCAATTGCTGCTTTCAGTTTGTCTTGCTCTACTTTGAGATATTTTTCAACTACCGTCCCCTTTATCATAGAAGATAATTTTGATTCATCAACATCAAAAGTGTGCGACAGGATTCCTTTGTCTTTTTTTAGTATGTCCAGAGCAATAATCTGTTCTCCGGTAAATTTGTCTAGTTTATCAACATGAAATATTACATACTCTGCAAGATTGATTGCCTGTAAAAGAGGTTGAATTTTATCAGGAAATCCACTAGGAGTTACCCAAGTTTTTATGATATCTGATTCTTTTCTATCATAAAGCGATAGATCAGTAACGGTTCCTTTTTTCCCAAATTCTGCTGCAACATCTTGTTTACCTAAAACTACAAAATTTATTGATTTCAAATCTAATTGTAACTTAATTTTGACTTTATTTAGAGTTTAGACAATTAAAAAAAAGAGATCATAATTATGATAAAACGCCAAATCGTTCATGGAGTATAATACAAATTTTGTAATATATGAAATAGTATAAGATCATGAAAATGTTACAGGTGTCACTTGACATTTAAGGAAAAATCGATGTTATCCTGCATAAAAATATCTCAGAACATTCTTCAAAACAGGACATTGAGAGTCTCCTTAAGAAAATAATTATAGATTAATAAAATTTGGGAAGTTAAAGAGTTCAAAATTTATTTCACAATATCTCAGCAAATGTGATATGGTATTTTCTAGCAAGCCCGCATACCGCCCAATCTTTGAAGAACTAATTTACATTAACAAGAAGAGAAGTGGGTGAAGACAAAGAGATCGGATTATCCATACTTTCCCACACAAATGATGTTACTTCATAATTTCCACTATCTTGTGGGATCCAAGAAAGGCCAGAACTAAATCGCTGGGCAGGAGTAAGTGAGCCTGAAATCCATGCGAGATGTTGTATTATACCATTAGAATCTTTGATTTGCACAATATAGGAAAAAATTTGGTTTTGTGATTGGTTGTTTTGAAGATCAGATACAATCTGGATTGATTGATTTTTAAAGATTTTATCCAGTATTATTTCGGACGTGTCTGTAATTCGAGTATTTTCAATTAATACCATTTCCGAAGTCAGAGTGCCAATTTTCGTTGTCCCAAGAATACCAAGATCATCTGCAATGGTATATGGAGAAGGTAATGTATTGTCACCATATTTTGCGGTAACAAGATCACCATTTACGGCTCGGAGTCTGCTTCCAGAAGATTCGTTGGTATCAGTAAAGAATATGGTGCCTTCAAAAATTCCCGTCATCTCACCAGTTTCAGTTACAGTAAGATCAATTCCACCGGAATCAGAAGCAGACCACACGTCGACACCAAAATGGTCTATAGCCTCTGGATTTAGATTCATGTCAGGATCAATTACTCTTACAACTCCCACACCGCGTGTGGGATAGTTTGATTCAAGCCACTGTACTTCTCCAATGTTCCATCTTATTGGGGCAGAACCTAAGACAGTGTAATTTTCAGCATATTCAAAAGATATTGTAATTCCATCATCGTTATCGGTTTCGATAAACCCATCTGTTGGACCTCCATTATTGAACGGTTCTGTTTTTGGATTTGTGTCATCTCCATGATTACATTTAGAGTTTGATTTTACACCAGTCTCACTGTTTCCATCTACATCGTGACAAAATCCTGTTAGAATAACCTCACCTGTAAATATTCCAGTACTAGGTCCGGTTTCTACTAGCTTGTAATGATCAAGTGTATGGCCGCGTGTTGAAATCTTTATTGGATTAAATGAGTCACTACCAATTTCATCAATAAGATACTTATCAAAATTATAGTCAGGTGCAACTATGGTAATGAAAATTTTATCAGTCCAAGTGTATGATTTTTTGTCAAATCCTAATGGTGCCCCATTGGAGGGAATAATGGAAGTGATTAAGATAGAAAATACCACAATAACAAATAGTTTTTGCAACAAGATTCAAACGCATTAACCTAATTGATATTCTTTGTGAAATTACAGTCTAAAGGACATTTTTGCAGTTTGATTTTAGGAGTTTAAGAAAGTCACAAGGGAATTGATATGTGGATTTGAAACTATGAATTGTTCCAAACAGGGATTTAGGAAAATGAAAGATGCTAGAATTTAGATAATAAAAAAATGCGTGGTTTTCTTCATGAAATGCTCTTATTCTTATGAAGAAAATTCCATGCCTAAAATACATGAAATTTTAGTTATTTTTAAATCAGAATATGCTGAAAAAAATAATCAAAATATGCAAATTAACCATATCTTAGGAGAAAAATTTATGCTTCAGATCTTCAATATTGTAGGTGGGAAATATTTTGAGAGAATCAGCATAGCATCAGATAAAAAAGGATGTCATGAAAAAACATCCCCTGTAAAAATATCGCAATAAAAATCCCCTATCGAAATCACAGCTGAAAATAAGTATTCACTAAAACCTAATTCTGTGTCAATTAGCATATAGAGTCAGATTAGCATATGATAATACTTAACTTGTCTCTAATTGTTTAGTGATGTTTCTAAGTAATGAATTCACTCTATGTTCATCCAAGGATTCCACCGTAGATCTACATTCATTTTTATTTTTCAATAATATTCAATAGCAGTTTTTGTATATAAGTAATAGGTAGAAATTCTACTAATGTCAAAAAAAGCCATTCAGAAATAATGATGATAAAATTTAGTTAGAAATTTGGCATATCATCAATTGTTGTACAATCACTCATTTGAGTATTGGTAAGGGAAGTGTGCAAATTATGAGCACAATAGTTTTGAAAGATACGAATTAAGAATAATATTAAATCATGTACCCATTACATCATGTAAAAAATAAACCGAGTCCATCATGTCCACCATCTTTGAGGTTTCATGATATGCCTCCCAAAAATATCATTATCTGCAATGATCGTCATAAATTGTAGAGTTATCAGATGTGGGAGAAACTAGAACTTTGTATCCTAACTTTATCATCGAGATATCAAAAGTATCACGATATCAAAATTTTCTCTAGTGGTCTCCTTTAATATTCTCTTTTCTCATCCAAATTGTTTTTTTTCTATGATCAATTAACTCAATGTTTATTTCATCAAGTTTTTTACGAATTTTATCTGCTTCTTGAAATTTTTTTTCTTTTCTTAATTGTGCCCGTTCAAGAACCAAACTATCAATTTCGTTTTTTTCAACTTTAGTTATTTTTGGAATGCTCAGTTGTAAAATTTCAAGCATTCTCTCAAATTCAGGCAGGGCATTCTTGGCATCATTTGAGCCTATTTTTTCTTCAGCCGCCAAATAATTCACTTCCTTTATCAATTTAAAAAATGCCAAAAGTGCCAGATGTGTATTAAAATCAGATTCTAGCGCATCATCAAATTCATCACTTATTTTTCTAATTGTCGATTTGATTTCATTATCATGTTTTTCATCATCTGCATGAACTAATTCATAATAACATGTCTCAGCTTGACGCCATTTTGTAAGATTTTCCGTTAGTAATTCTTCAGAATAGTCTATTGGTTTTGAATAGTGTCCAGATAAACAAAATAATCTTATGATATTTGCACCCCAATTATCCAAAACGTGTTGTATTGTTTTTACATTACCTAACGATTTCGACATTTTTTCACCATTAATGGTAACCATCCCCACATGCATCCAAATTTTGGCAAATTGCTTTGTAGTGAAAGACTCGGATTGGGCAATTTCATTTTCATGGTGAGGAAAAATCAAATCACGCCCACCACCATGAATGTCAAAATTTTCCCCCAAATACTTTAAACTCATAGCAGAACATTCAATGTGCCAGCCAGGTCTACCTTTACCCCAAGGACTATCCCATAAAGGTGCAACATCTGAAAATTTCCACAGTGCAAAATCTAGTGGATCTTTTTTTGTTTCATCGACTTCAATCCTTGCACCAGTTTGGAGTTCATCTATCTTCTTTTTAGATAGTTTCCCATATTGAGGAAATGTTGACACTGAAAAATACACACCGTTCTTTGAAACATATGCAATTTCTTTTTCAATTAGATTTTGAATAAACTTTTGTATATCTTCAATGTGTTCAGTTGCTTTAGGGTAATTTGTTGCACGCTTTACATTTAATCGATCAAAATCAGCAAAATAGTGCTGAATGTATTTGGAACTAATTTGCTCTGCAGTTGTATTTTCTAATTTTGCACGATTTATGATCTTGTCATCTACATCGGTAAAATTTTGAATAAAATTAACATTAATTCCTTTACTTTCCAAATATCTTCTTAAAACATCAAAAACAATAATGGTTCTCGCATGTCCGATATGAGATTCATCATAAACAGTAACTCCGCATAGGTAAATTCTCACTATATCTGAGATATCGAGTTCTTTTTCTGAATTAGATAATGTATCTTGGAGTTTCATTTTTAGTCACTAAATGGTTTTTGTTGGGATGATCTTTTATGTTCGCTGTTAAGATGTAACCGCTGTATTTTTTCAATCGCCGATTTACCTATTTGTAATTTATTTGCAATCTCTTCCTCAGGGAGTTTCTTTTCAAAAATACAATATAAAATAGAATCAATATCTTCGTATGAAGCCCCTAATTCTTTTTCAGCTTCATGATCTTTCCATAAGTGTGGGCTGCTCTTTTTTTCAATCACATTTTTTGGTACGCCTAAAAATTTAGCAATTTCTCTTACTTGAAGTTTGTATAATGAAATGATGGGAGTCAAATCTGATGCCCCATCACCGTATTTTGTAAAATAACCTAATAGGTATTCACTTTTATCACTTGATCCTAAAACAAGAAAGTTTTTTGCATTTGCATAATAGTATAAAATATTAGTTCTAATTCGTGCTCGAAGATTACCCTCGGCTCGTTCATCTGGTTCAAGATATCGCAAGTACTCGTTAACAATTGGTTTGATGTCAATTAGTTTGTATTCCAAACCAGTTAATTCAACCATTTTCAATGCATCCTCTGTTTCATTTCTTGGTGTGATTTCTGTATCGGGCATTATGATTACCAATGTCTTTTCCTTGAGAACCCGTTTACAAAGATAGGCCAATACTGCAGAATCTATGCCCCCACTTAACCCCAAAATCAATCCAGATGATTTATTTTTTTCAACCTGTTCTAAAAGAAATTTTTCGATATTTTGAGTAATAGATACATAATTTTGTTGGATTATTTCATTTATAATTTCTTGATTCAATTGATTATTTTCAGAAATTGTCTGAATAAAAGTTGTAGCATATAAAATTTTTTTCATTAAAATAAATGCAATTCAAGTTTACACATTTTTTTAATTGTTTTTGAGAGATGGATCCTTCTATAGATTTTTCAAATTATTACTTGATATTTACATTAGTTAAATTGACAATTTTAGATATCAACGTAAATTCCATCGTCTTTTGCTAGTACTGGATACGTTTTCAATTTTACGTCTTTAAGATAGTCTGTGAGTTGACCAGTTTTGATATTGTAATGCCAAAAATGAAGGGGGCACTCCACTATATCTCCCACCAATTTACCCGGGGCAATTGAACCGTCTTGATGAACACAAAGATCGTCCCATCTTCTAGTTTCATGATTTTGTCATTTATTTAGATTCGCATGGAGTAATTTTTTAATGACTATTGACCATGATAGTATGAAATAAAGTAAAGTTTGCTCCAAAATCGATACAAGACGATCGAATGTACCATTAACCCTCTAGTTTCAACATATTCTAAAGATTTGTTCCAACATTGATGTGTAATATGATTTTTTTATTGACAAATATGGACCGTTTAGTTCCCATCAAATCGGCAGAATTTTTCAGTTTGCAGTACCTAGTCAATCACCCATTAATACGGTCACAACATGGTACAACTGGTCATTTTTTCGATTGTATCGATGTCGAATTAATTTACTTCCTAAATTCCATACTTTTCTTTTACCTATACTTTTCTTTTACCTATACTTCTCTTTTACCCATAACCCCCTTCCTTTAACCGCTGAATCGACAAATGTGGTTTTTCAAAACACATACATCGTGGCCTAAATTTTCATAGGCAAAATCATTGGATAAAGATCATAGCAATCAATAAAAAGAATCAGAAAAAATGAAAAACTCAATTAAGGTAGTAATAATAAAAATATCTGTTGAAAGAAATATCTGAACCCAGACATCTTGAACCACATCTTAAGGAATCTAGCTTCATGCGAGATTTCGTTTTTGGCTTTGGGGATGGGATAAACACATCACTAGGCATTGCGGCAGGAGTTGGAGGAGCAGATGTTTCAGCTAACATAATTATTCTTGCAACATTGGTTGGAATGTTTACAGGTGCGAAAGCTATGGCAGTTCAGAATTATCTTGCAGTAAAAACCCATAGACAATTACTGACATCAGAAATTGCTCGTGAAAAATGGGAAATCGAGCACAAGCCAGAGGATGAACGAAGGGAAATAGAAGAAATCTACAAGATTAAGGGATTTTCAGGAAAAGAACTAGATATGATCGTAGATAAAATTACTTCGGATAAGAAAGTTTGGCTTGATACAATGCTTACAGAAGAACTAAATTTAAATTTAGAAATTGCAGGAAGTCCTCTAAAAAGTGCCCTACGAATGTTTGTGTCTTTTCTAATTGGCGGGATGTTACCGATATTGCCCTTCTTTTTTCTCTCCGGATTGAGCGCACTTTTTGTTGCAATAGGGATTAGTGTTTCTACTTCTTTTACTGTTGGCGTGATTAAATCAAAAATGGCAAATACCAATAAAATAATCGGAGGTTTGGAGATGGCAGGACTTGGTACTGGGATAGCCCTCCTTGGATACGGTATTGGAAGCGAATTGTCCAATTTAGGCGTAATTAGTATATAGATTCTAGACAAATTTCAATTGCAGTGTCATTCATTGGCAATTCAGCATGATAAAAACAAATGCCAATTAGATAAACACAGTTTAGCAGACATGGATTATTGTTTAAATTCTGTTCGATGAGATGAGTCATATAGAAAACATTTTCGTTAGTTGTTTAAACTGTAAATCAGTATTTTGTAAATTAAATTTTAAAGAATGTACATCATCACAATACTGTATTTCGAAAAAAATGTATTTTCTGAAATTGTGTCGAGATTGATTTTAATAAAATCTAGAATTTATTTACAGTAATTAGTTCAGGGAAAGCAACAATTTCTTTTTAAAAAATTTTGTATGCGGGAAACCAAAAAATAGAAGGTTTATCCAATACGCCAGTACAAATAGAAGCGATGTGGAAAATAAGCGTGTCGTTGTTTTGTGAAAAATGCAATAATCGAAGACTGCCAAAATGGAAAAAGGAAGAAAATAGGACATATTGGATGTGTGAAACTTGTGAGGATTACGTAGATGGTGAAAATAATCTTATTAGTAAAATTATTAAATAATTTTTGAAGAGAATCTGATTTTAAAAAATTTATTGAGTTTATTTTTTTGTGGCACTGACTAACGACACAACATCTCTATCCCTTAGCTGATAGTCCACAGGCAGTCTCAAATTATATCTTACATCCTTTCCATACAGTAGTCCTTTGGTAAGATCAGTGTGAATTTCCTTTGCAAGATCATTGATTGTTGCACCGGCCTTAAGTAAGATCAAATCAGGCAATATGCGTCCTTTTTTATCTGCGAGATTTTTTTCATCTGCCACAGGGTATATTGCATTCATCTTGAGTAATTTAAAGACTGCAACATTTATTGCAAATTGTACGCCTGTCCGCATGTATTCTCCCATTATTCCTTGTTTTATGAAATCCAATGCATGTATTTGTTTTTCATTTAGATCATTTGAGTTTATTATTTCAAATTGCTCTGAACCTGGGGAATATTTGATCAGTCCCTTTTGTTCTGCCCTTCTTAAACTAAATTCGCTATCACCGCTAACAGGAATAATAATAGAATCATTGTAACGTTCTCTTAACCTGCCAAAATTTTTATCGGCACCTTCAACATCTATTTTGTTTGCGACAATTAAGGTGGGTTTTGAGATTTTCCTAAGATGTGCAGCAAATTTTTTACTGTCAGCCATACTATAGTCATCAAATTCCTTCTTTTCTAATCCAACGGCAGATATGGAATCTTTTACATGAATTTTGTTTACACCTATCCCTCGATACAAATCAGTAAGGGCATCTACAACATTAGAGTCAGTTCTAATTAATTTTGAGACCTTATCCCGATTACCTTCTAAAATTTTAAGGTACCACATAATTAATTCCTCTTCAATGTCAGCAAAATCAGAGATTGGATCACCAGTACCTGCTTGACTAATTTTTCCAGTTGAATCTATCCCACCAGAAGCATCAACTACATGTAGTAATGCATCAGATTGTGAGGCTATTGAAAGAAATTGATTACCCAGCCCTTTGCCTTTCCATGCATCTTTGATGAGTCCAGGTAAATCAATTAATTCTATTGGAATGTATCGCCAACCTTCAACACATTTTGAATTATTGGGATTGTCTTGTACTTTAAATTCCGGATGAACACATAAGGATATTGCATTAGCAGTTCCAGATACAGGTTTTTTTGTTGTAAATGGATAAGATGAAATTTCTTCAGAAGATAAAGTGGCAGCATTAAAGAAGGTAGTTTTCCCAGTATTTGTTTTTCCTATCAATCCAAGTTTAATGGACATGATTTAATTCAGAGTGGAGAATATTTATCTCTGTCTAGGATCTAATATCATGAAATTTTTCCAGTAAATTTTTCAAGTGATTGTTTTAATTCTTTTATAGACCATTCGATATCACTGATATCTTTCTTCGAGAGTTCACTTTTCCACTTCTCTAAAATAGTATTTGCTATTTCTGAACAATTGTAAAGCAGGTTCCAATATGGATGATGTTCTGCTGTCGCATAAGCAAGTTCAGTTACATCGTTTAATCCATTTTTAGCTCTTGCCAGAGCAGTGATATTTTCTCCAAAAATTTTGATGATGTTAGCATCCATGTTATTTTCAACTTTTAATGGAGTATTATTTTTTTCATGCGTGTTAATCAAGAGAAGCAAATCGTTGTAAAAAGAGTCGAAGCCAGACATGTCTAGAAAAGTCTCCTATGTTCTGCCAACATGCATCTGTTGAATACAACCTTGATTCCTACTTTTTTTGCCATTTCTTCGGCATCTGGGTTATGAATTCCTTCTTGAAACCAAATAACCTTAGGTTTTTTCTGTATGACTTCCTGTATCACTGAAAGAATCTGACCAGAGGGCCTAAACACATCAATAATATCAATCTCCGAAGCCATATCAGAGACAGACGCATAACATTTTTTTCCTAAAATTTCATCAGTTGTAGGATTTATCGGTGTAACATCATATCCATTCTCATATAGATATTTGGGCACATAATGTGCTGCCTTGTTTACATGCTTAGACATACCAATTACCGCAATCCGTTTTAAAGAAAGAATTTCCCTAATTTCATCATCAGTGTAAGAATCTTTTTCCATGAAAAACCTAAGGTAACGCATCATATAATTTTTAAAATGAGTGAATCAGGAGTTATTCGTGAAAATGAATGAAATAATTGCCTAAATAAAGATGTGTAAAAAACAATCAAAATCGCATAGTTTTTTAATAATAGACAAAGTCAATCAGTATGGAAGAAGAGTCAAAGGACATGATGGTTTTAGGTGCAATTAAAAACGGTGTTAAAAAATTTGACAAAATACAGAGGGCAGCTCAGATTGATTCAGAGGAGTTAAATTCAATTCTTGAAAAACTAGAGAGAAGAGAGCTAATAACAGTAGAAGAAAAAAAGGGGTGGCTTGGTAAAAAAATAGAGATCAAAACAACTGAGAAGGGATCAAAAGAAGTAGAAGAAAGAATACACGAATTGCAAGGAAAATGGGATCAAATGTCGATGATATACAAAAGTGGTGATAAACAAAAATTAAAGCAATACATGGATGATAATAAATCAATTCTACCCATGATGATATTCTTTGGAGTAATGGACATGATAATGTTTTCAATGATGTTTAGCATGATGGGCATGATGATGACAGATTATGTACCAGCGGAAAGTATTCCAGATGGAGCAGGTGAGGCTGACGGTGGAGGATCTGATGGTGGAGGATCTGATGGTGGAGGATCTGATGGTGGAGGATTTGATTTTGATGTTGGATTTTAATTAAAGTGTATATTTTATACTTGATTTAGAAAAGTTAGATGATTGATTTACAGTTCACATAATAATCTAGGCGTAGTTAAAGTATTATCATTTCTAAAATCTCACAATACAGAATATCTTTCAGGCCAAGATTTGAGTGATGTTTTAAGGATAAGCAGAGTGGCAGTTTGGAAGCATATTAAAAAAATCAGAGAGATGGGATACAAAATAGAATCTAAACAAAAATTAGGTTATAGACTGGAATCCAATACAGACCTTTTATTACCGTGGGAAATTACATCGGGATTAAAGACCAAGGTATTTGGAAAGCAAGTATATTATTTTGAATCAATTGATTCTACTCAGAATCAAGCAATGAGAATGGCTTCAAATCCAGCAAACAACGGTGCACTCGTAATTGCAGAAAAACAAACAAATGGAAAAGGACGATTGGGCAGAAAGTGGATTTCACCTAAAGGAGGTATTTGGTTTTCAATAATTTTGCACCCCCAATTTGATATCTCAGTCATAACACTATTTCCAATTGCTTCGGCATTAGCATTATCAAATGCAATAGAAAAAACATTGAATATAAAATCAGAATTAAAGTGGCCGAATGACATTACGGTCAATGGTAAAAAAGTTGCAGGCATGTTAGTGGATGCATCATTAGAATCAAACAAGATTGAAAATATAGTTTTAGGGGTTGGAATAAATTTTAATGTAGATGTAAAGCAAATTGAAAAAATGTTAAAGGATACACCAAATTTTTACGGTGTTGCATCTTTGGGTGAACAAAATAAAACAATAAAACCGATTTTGTTAGTACAGACATTTTTGAACGAATTAGAAGAAATATGTACTCTTTTGAATTCTAAAGACACTAAAAAAATAATTAAAGATTGGACAGTAAAATCATCGACAATTGGTCAAAATGTAGAATTAAATACAAAAGAAGGGAAAATTAAAGGAAAAGCAATTAAAATAGACCATGATGGGGCTCTGATTATATCAGAAAATAAAAAAAATGTACGAGTCATAGAAGGAGACATTACATACATTTCAAAATAGCAAAAATTTTGTGGTGGGATTATTTTCTCACCAATTTTTTACGTTTAATTGATATTTTTTTTGGTTTTACCATTGAAGAGTCACGGAGGTATTTTGTATTTGGTATTAGTTCGGATTGCTCCCTTAAAATATTTTTAAGATCATTTTGAATATCAAACACGGTCGCAAGCATTTTCTCTAAAGATTCGCAGTAATTGGCATATACAAATAATAATTCAGATTGTTTTTTAGTTATTTTTGTGAGATATTCGTTTGAACGTAAGAGATTGGCAGAAGCAATTAGTTGAGGTATGTCTTGGATCGGATTGATCAATTCATTTAATTCGGACTGGATATTTTGAATCTTTTTACGAAGATCATAAATTATTTCGCCTACGCCAAGATTAATCAATCTAGAAACTTCTAATTGTCAAGGGATTAAAGATTTACTCAAGACTATTGAATTTTTAACTAAAATTGAAAACCACACTACATAGTCGTTATCAGGTATAAAATCAAAGTAAAATTAGAGCACGATTGTGAAAAAACATAATTTTCATGATTTATTCGTCGTTAAGCATTATTTTGTTATTTTTTAGTTTTGGGGCATTACATTTTCCAATGGTCTTGGCTTTATCACACTTGGCAGATAATTATCTAAAATTTAGACAATTATTGAAATGAATAATTGTAATTAATGTATTCATTTTAGATAATGTCAAATTAAGGAAAAAATTTGTCTCGGGATCCTTGTTTTCATTCTAATTCTATAAGATTAAAATGGACATTAGCTTAACCTACACACAATTAACCTGCAGAAATTAGGTAAAATGAATAATAAGTCAAGTATCAAATTTGCTAATGTTATGCTAAAAAATACAGTTCTCGCCGGACCAAAATGCCCTTCGTGTGGAGACAAAAAAATGGTTACAGATGAAATTACTGGTGAGATGTTTTGTGGAAAATGTGGTTTTGTTATTTCGGATAAAGTTGCTGAAACAGGTGCTGAGTGGCGTTCCTTTGCAAATGATGATACAAATAGGACGCGGGTAGGGGCTGGCACATCACTTACAATACACGACATGGGTTTATCTACAGTGATCGGTGCGCTTAACAAAGATTCCACCGGGAAACCACTTACTTCGTCAATGAAAAACTCTATTGAGCGATTGAGAACATGGGACAGTAGAACACAGGCGCATTCTTCTGCAGATAGAAATCTAAGACAGGCCCTAAATGAGATGGGCAAATTAAAAGATAAGCTCGCTCTAACAGATGCAGTAGTTGAAAAGGCTGCATACATTTACAGAAAGGCCATGGAGAAAAAACTAGTAAGAGGACGTTCCATTCAAGGACTGGTTGCCGCATGTCTTTATGCCTCATGCAGAAACACTGAAACACCAAGAACTCTAGATGATGTTGCAAAAGGCATTAACATTAGAAGAAAAGACGTTGCAAGATGCTATAGGTTAATTTTCAGAGAACTTGAATTAAAAATGCCAGTAGTTGATCCCGTTAAAGGAGTATCCCGAATTGCAAGCATAGCAGAATTAAGTGAAAAGAGTAAAAGAAAGGCAATTGTAATACTAGAACAAGCAAAAAAAATTGGAATGGTGGCAGGAAAAGATCCTATGGGAATTGCTGCAGCGGCGCTCTATTTGGCATGTATTAGTTCAGGGGAAGTAAAATCACAAAAAGACATATCCATTGCGTCTGGAGTTACAGAGGTAACAATCAGAAACAGATGTGCCGGATTGAGAAAAATGCTTCAAAATTAGTGAAAGAAATGCTATATGATGAAAATAAATGGTCAGATTGGCTTGACTTCAATGTAGAAACTATTTCAGAAATACCTCAAGCTGCAGGCGTCTATATGATGCACATTTCAATGAAAATTTTATTCATTGGAGGTTCTGAAAATATAAAAACTGCCATTCAACATAATACAAATCCGTGTGTTTCTCGAGCTACAAGAGTGAGATACATGCAAACTTCATCATATGAAAAAATCACAGACGAGTTGATTAAAGATTATCAAAGCAGACATGAGGGAAAACTTCCTCAATGTATGGAATGATGTCAATGACTAAATAGAATCAACAAACAATACATACTAAATTACATTAAAAAATTGCTGCGTCGTTTATGTTCCAGTTTATCCCACGGATATACAATGTACTCATTTCCTTTTGTTTTTTTGGCATATATTAGTTGCTTCGGGTATTTTTTTCCGCGTCTTGCAAATAATGTCGCATATACAAAATTTGAAGGATCAGATATTTTTGGAATTATTTTTTTAAATGTATTACCAGAATCGTAAATATCATCAACAAAAAGAGAGCAGGGTTGGATTTTGTTTTTATCAACAAAAATAACATCAATGCCCATATAATCAGCAAGTAACCTTGCAGGGATTAGCCCGCCCCGACTAATTGTGGAAATGCTTGAAAAATCTTTAGAAATCGCAGATATTTTGGCATACAATAATTTAGTTAGCTTTTCAATCTCAGTCCAAGTCACATTTTGATAGTCAGTTTTCATAATTATCACATAGTTGACTAGAATTAAGTTGTTAGCACTAAACGAATCAAAAAGTTCCCAAGACAGATTTTTTGAGTGGCAAGATAATTTTGAGGATTTTAAATGGGATCTTGCCAAAGTCCATTTCCTTTTCAGAAGAGACAAGCAAAACATCATCATTAGACAGTGGAAAACTCATCACAATTACTTTATTCCTATAAGACATGGAAAAATGAACTTCCCCAAATTCTTTGTCAAATTCATGCCTCATACGAACTCTAAGTGCAAGTTCCATGAACATCATCTCATCTTGCTTTTGCGACTCTAATGAGAGAAGTCCATTCTTCATACCACCAGCCACAAGATGCCCTCGACTATTGATAATTCTGGCAGATCGCATATTTGGATCCAGATTGGTAATTTTTTCACAGATTTTTTCTAGTTCATCAACATTAGCCATTTGTCTAATTTAACAAGCGATCTATTTATTGAGATCTGTTCTATTATGAATGCGTGGAGCCACAACCGGTAAAAGACTCATCAGACTATTACAAGCATCTGTCCTTATTCTGGACAGATATTATTCATCTAATGTCAAGTAAACCACAAGCGTTGGCTTCAGTAGGCCCCATGCGGGCATTTGCATCAAATGCAAAGAAAATTTCAACGGAATTAATTGAGATCAATGAAAGTTTAATGGGTTTTAACCAATTTGTGACAGAGTATTATAAACAACTAGCCGAAACTTGGAATGTTGCCCAAAAGAAAGTCAATCTAAAAGTGCCAGACGTTCCACATGATGTAGAACAAATGGACTCATTCAAGAGAATATGGATAGATATTTTTGATAATGATTTCACAGAATTATTTGATTCAGTAAAATTTGGAGAGAATTATGGCAAACTAGTATCAAAAGAACTTGAACTTACAAAACATTGGAATAACATTTCAAACGTAATACTACAGTCAGCAAACTTGCCTAGTAAAGAAGAAATAGATGAGGTATACAAAGAATTACACTCACTCAAAAAAAGAGTTACAAAATTAGAAATCGAATTAAAAAAAGTGAATAAAAAATGAAAAGTGAATCAAAAATAGATCCTAAAATTTTAGAGGAAATTCTGAAATTTAGTAGGAATGTCATGGACGCTCCAAAATTAGTTTCTGCTCCTGATGAAATAAATATGGAGGTAACACCACATGACATAGTACAAGAAATCGATAAAACGAGATTATTACATTATAGGTCACTTACAGAAAAACAGCACAAAACACCATTATTGATTTCTTATGCATTAATTAACAGATATCATATTTTAGATATTCAGCCAGAAAAAAGTTGGGTGAGAAATCTATTACTACAAGGATTTGATGTATACATGCTAGATTGGGGAAGCCCAACTAGTATGGACAAGTATTTAGATTTTGATGATTATGTTAATGGGTATTTAGATAGTAGTGTAGAATTTATTAAAAATGAATCATCGTCAGAAAAAATTTCTTTACAAGGATATTGTACAGGTGCCACAATAGCAACAGCATACATAACATTGCATCCAGAAAGTGTAAAGAACTATGTTGCTACTGCACCGGTGATTGACGGATGGCGAGACACTACTGTGATCAGTAACCTTGCAAAACATATGGACGTTGACAAAATGGTGGAAATCATAGGAAATATGCCTCCTGAATTCATGTATTATTGCTTTTCTGTACTTAAACCGTTTGAGCAGGGAATTGAAAAATATGTAAATTTTTTCAAAAATATTGAGAATAAAAAATTTGTAGATAGTTTCCTGAGGGTAGAAAAGTGGTTAGGAGATACACCTCCAATACCAGGTGAGCTTTTCAAACAATGGATCAAAGACATTTATCAGGATAACCTATTAATTCAAAACAAAATGTTTGTTGGAGGAAGTCACATAGATTTAAAGAAAATCACCATGCCTATTTTCACACAAGTTGCAGTAGGAGATCATCTAGTATCACCAGAATGCAGTATGCCACTTCATTATGCAGTAGGAAGTGAAGATAAAACACTTAGAATGTATCCTACAGGACACGTAGGTATGATTGCCAGTTCGTTATCTCAGACAAAGGTACTTCCAGAACTAGGCAAATGGCTTGCAGAAAGATCATAAAAAATAAAAAAATAAGATTGCACCACTAGTTATTCTTTGTGGTGAATACGGAAATCCAGGATTGTAAGATATGTTTGTTTAGATCAGCAAATGATTTTGCATTGTCATTGAATGTTTTGATATTTTGTTGTGTTGCATCAATTGTTGCAAGTACTACCTGATTTTGTATAGAATTTGCCTTTACGAATTCCTCGGTTGTATCGTGAAGCATCTTTAATGTTGCTTCTGGGATGAAAGTTGTAATACCTGCTTTCTGTGCATATTCTTTTTGTAGTGTGATTGTATAATTAACAATGTTCTCATATGCATGTAGGTATTCTTGTTGTACGTTAGTAATTGATTGATGGTAGTGAGGTACTGATTGTTTGATACCTGTGAATAGCTTGTTTGTGTTTTCCTGATAAACAGAAAATGTATCTTTAGTTCCTGGTGTCTGTTCGTGTTTACTCATTGTTTCACCTCCTTATCTTTTGACTTTTTTGCTATTGGAAGGACGATAACTTGAACCAAGTCTCCTTCTCCTAATCCAAGTGCATTGCGTTCTGCTTCCGGTATTGAAATTCTACCGTTACTACTAACAGTTGTTTTGTAAGCACCCCAATTTACAAAAGATGGGAGCATTTGGCCAATCTGAAACATGGTATCCATACTTTTACTTTGCATAGAAGAAA